>NZ_SCOB01000010.1:0-112469 GCF_005503465.1 Microbacterium sp. 4NA327F11
GATCGCGCGCGACGGTGACGGAACGGGTGCCGGTGCCGGCGCGGCAGCCGTCACCGTGTCGTCCTCGACCGGAGCGTCGGGCGCCGGGCTCTCGACCGCGGGCGCCTCGTCCCCGGATGCCTCGACCGCGGCGATCGCGGCCGGGGCAGACGCCTCGTCGGCGACGTCGGGGGTGGCCTCGACGTCTGCAGTGACGTCGGTGGCAGGGGTCTCTTCGGCCGGGGTCTCGGGCGTCGGGTCCGCCTCGGCGGCGGGGACGTCAGGAGTCTGGTCGTTCGTGGCAGTCACGGGTGCACCTCAAGCGGTTCGCCGGGCGGTCGGATGGACGTGCTCAGCCTAGTACGCGCCCTCCGACGGCCCGGTCGGGGCGTCGTCACGCGTCACGGGGTCGGACTGGGCGAATCCGTCGCGCGGGGGGTCGGGAAGAACAGCGGCTGATCGCTCGGGTTCACCGTCGGGGTGGGGCTGGGCGACGGCGCGGGCGCGCCGGGTCCGACGGAGTAGTAGGCGAACTGACCCGCCGCGAGGAGGAGGATCAGGATGCCGCCGGCGACGGCGGCGATCGTGTTGTCGCGGACGCGACGGCGCCGGCTCGCCTCGTGCAGCGCACGGCGGGCCTCGTACGCCCTGGCGCGCTCGCGCGCCACCCTCTCGTCGCGCGACTTTCCGCCTGCGGCCACGGGTCCTCCTGCACTGGTCGTTGAGCGCACCGATCCTACGCAGTGATCCGGTGGGCGGCCAAAGCGTCGGTGTCTCATGGCGCCGCTAGCCTGGCGTGGTGAGTTCCGCGCCCCTGCTGTCGTCCCCGACGCCGCTGGCGGTGCGCATGCGCCCGACGTCGCTCGACGAGGTAGCGGGTCAAGGGCATCTGCTGCGTCCGGGGTCGCCGCTCGTGGCGCTCGCCTCGCCCGACTCCCGCAGCGCCGCCGCGGTGTCGGTCATCCTGTGGGGGCCGCCCGGCACCGGCAAGACCACGCTCGCGCAGGCGATCGCCCGCTCGTCGGGGCGCCGGTTCGTCGAGCTGTCGGCCATCACCGCGGGGGTGAAGGACGTGCGCGAGGTCATGCAGGACGCCCTGAACCAGCGCGACCTGTACGGGCAGTCCACGATCCTGTTCCTCGACGAGATCCATCGCTTCACAAAGGCGCAGCAGGACGCCCTGCTGCCGGGCGTCGAGAACGGCTGGGTCGTGCTGATCGCCGCGACGACCGAGAACCCGTCCTTCTCGGTCATCGCGCCTCTCCTGTCGCGCTCGCTGCTGTTGACGCTGCGCGCGCTCACCGACGACGACCTCGGGTCGCTCGTCGACCGCGCGGTCGCCGATCCGCGCGGGCTCTCCGGCGCGGTGGCGCTAGACGACGACGCGCGCGGCGCGCTGGTGCGGCTCGCCTCCGGTGACGCGCGTCGGGCGCTGACCGCCCTGGAGGCGGCGGCGACGCTCGCGGCGGGGGCCGCGGCATCCGATGACGACGAGGCGACACCCCGGGTCACGGCCGAGCACGTCGCGGCGGCGGTCGACCGCGCGCTCCTGCGCTATGACCGGCAGGGCGACGAGCACTACGACGTGATCAGCGCCTTCATCAAATCGATCCGCGGTTCCGATGTGGATGCCGCGATCCACTACCTCGCGCGCATGATCGAGGCGGGGGAGGACCCGCGGTTCATCGCCCGACGCCTCGTCATCTCCGCCGCCGAGGACATCGGCCTCGCCGATCCGCACGCGCTGCAGATCGCCGTCGCCGCCGCCGACGCGGTCGCGTTCATCGGCATGCCCGAGGGGCGCATCCCGCTCGCCGAGGCGACCGCGTACCTCGCGACGACCGCGAAGTCGAACGCGGCGTACCTGGCGATCGACGCGGCCATCGCCGACGTGCGGGCGGGGTCGTTCGGCGCCGTTCCGCCGCATCTGCGCGACGCGCATTACGCGGGCGCGAAGCGGCTCGGACACGGCAAGGGCTACGTCTATCCGCACGACACCGACCTCGGCGTCGCCGCACAGCAGTACCTTCCCGACCCACTGGTCGGACGCCGCTATTACACGCCGACGGCGCACGGCCAGGAGCGCGACGTGCAGGCTCGGCTCGAGCGCATCCGGCGCATTCTGGGCGACGGATGACGCGGCCCGGGCGGCGCGGGCCGGTCTGGTAGCATGGATCGGCTCGAAACCGGTTTTCGGGCATCCCCTCCTTCCTGGAACACCTCACGGTGCGCCCCGGCGTGCACACCGAGAGGGCGGGAGAGGGAGATACGTCCGCGGGCCGTGAGAGACACGGCCGCGTCATCGGAAGGAACACTTCGTGGTCACGAAGTCCCAGGACCGCCGCAAGGTCCGCCTGTCCCGCGCCCTCGGCGTGGCACTCACCCCCAAGGCCGCCCGCTACCTCGAGAAGCGTCCCTACGCTCCGGGCGAGCACGGCCGCACCAAGCGCAAGGCCGACAGCGACTACGCCGTCCGTCTGCGTGAGAAGCAGCGTCTGCGCGAGCAGTACGGCATCCGCGAGAAGCAGCTGCGCATCGCGTTCAATGAGGCCCGCCGCACCGACGGCCTGACCGGTGAGAACCTGGTCGAGCTGCTCGAGATGCGTCTCGACGCGCTCGTGCTGCGCGCCGGCTTCGCCCGCACCACCGCCCAGGCCCGCCAGTTCGTGACCCACCGTCACATCCTGGTCGACGGCCAGATCGTGGACCGCCCGTCGTTCCGCGTGAAGCCCGGCCAGCTCATCCACGTCAAGGCCCGCAGCGAGGGCAGCGAGCCCTTCCAGGTCGCGGCCGCCGGCGGTCACACCGACGTGCTGCCGGCCGTTCCGGGTTACCTCGAGGTCGAGCTCGACAAGCTCCAGGCGCGCCTCGTGCGTCGCCCGAAGCGCGTCGAGGTGCCCGTCACCTGTGACGTGCAGCTCGTCGTCGAGTACTACGCCGCACGCTGAGTCGCACCGAGAAGGGCGTCGGGGAAACCCGGCGCCCTTCTCGTATCTGCGCCGCCGGCGCCCGCCGACGGACACCACCCGTCGCCTACGATGGACCACGGACGTGAGAGTCGCGCCCGACGAGGAAGTGATCTGACTGTGAAGAACGTGCTCTGGTTCGTGCTCGGCGCCGCTGCCGGCTTCGTGGTCGCGCACGTCGTGAACAAGGATCCTCGCGGTCACGAGGTGCTCGCCGACATCGACGCGCGCATCACCGAGTTCACCGAACGCGTCACCGACGCGTACCGCGAGCAGCAGGCGCGCTTCGGCGAGACCGTCGGCGACGCCGTCCACGAGGCCGCCGAGGCCGTCGCGGATGCCGCCTCCCGGCCGGCGAACGACTGATCACCCCGAGACATCCGCGGGCCGGGCTCCGGCACCGCCCGTTCACCATGAGGACTCCCGCATGAAGACCGCCGAGATCGCGCAGCGCTACCTGGACTACTTCGAGCGCAACGGCCACACCATCGTGCCGTCGGCGTCCCTCGTCAGCGACGACCCGTCGATCCTGTTCACGATCGCGGGCATGGTGCCCTTCATCCCCTACCTCAACGGCACCGTTCCGCCGCCGTACCCGCGCGCCGCCGACGTGCAGAAGTGCATCCGCACGAACGACATCGAAGAGGTCGGCAAGACCGCCCGTCACGGCACGTTCTTCCAGATGCTCGGCAACTGGTCGTTCGGCGACTACTTCAAGGAAGGCGCGATCGGCTACGCGTGGGAGCTGCTCACCTCGAGCGAGGCCGACGGCGGCCTCGGGTTCGACGAGCGCGACCTGTGGGTCACCGTCTACCAGGACGACGACGAAGCCGCCTCGCTGTGGAAGAAGATCGCCGGACTCCCGGAGGAGCGCATCCAGCGCTTCGGCGCCGAGGACAACTATTGGTCCACCGGCCAGCCGGGCCCCGCCGGCCCCTGCTCGGAGATCTACTTCGACCGCGGCCCCAAGTACGGCCGCGACGGCGGGCCTGCGGTCGACGACAGCCGCTTCACCGAGATCTGGAATCTCGTGTTCATGCAGTACGCCATCACGAACGTGCGCTCGAAGACCGAGTTCGACGTCGTGGGGGAGCTCCCCAAGAAGAACATCGACACCGGCATGGGCCTCGAGCGTGTCGCGTTCATCAAGCAGGGTGTCGACAACATGTACGAGACCGATCAGGTGCGTCCCGTGCTCGACCGTGCCGTCGCGCTCTCGGGACGCCCGTACGGCGCCGTGCACGAGGATGACGTGCGCTACCGCGTCATCGCCGACCACATCCGCTCGTCGCTCATGCTGCTCTCCGACGGCGTCACGCCGTCCAACGAGGGACGCGGCTACATCCTGCGCCGGCTCATGCGCCGCTCGATCCGCGCGATGCGCCTGCTCGGCGTCGACGCCCCCACCTTCCCCGAGCTGTTCTCCGCGTCGCGCGATGCGATGAAGAGCGCCTACCCGGTCGTCGACGAGGACTGGGCGCGCATCTCGCAGTACGCGTTCGCCGAGGAGGAGACGTTCCTGCGCACGCTCGCGTCGGGGTCGACGATCCTCGATCTCGCGGTGACGCAGACGAAGGATGCCGGTGGCTCCGAGCTCGCCGGCAGCGAGGCGTTCCTGCTCCACGACACCTACGGCTTCCCGATCGACCTGACGCTCGAGATCGCAGAGGAGGCGGGCATCACCGTCGATCGCGACGGCTTCGACACCCTGATGCGGGAGCAGAAGGCACGCGCGAAGGCCGATGCGAAGTCCCGCAAGCGCGCCCTCGCCGACGTCAGCGTCTACGGCGACTTCCGCGCGAAGGGCGAGACCGTCTTCACCGGCTACACCGACCTCGAGACCGAGTCGTCGGTGCTCGGCATCCTCGTCGACGGCGTGCCGACCGACCGTGCCACCGAGGGCCAGATCGCCGAGGTCATCCTGCGGGAGACCGCGCTCTACGCCGAGTCGGGCGGACAGGTCGCCGACAAGGGCGTGATCGTCGGGCCCGGGTACGAGCTCGAGGTGCTCGACGTGCAGAAGCCCGTGCCCGGCCTTGTGAGCCACACGGTCGAGGTGACCCGCGGCGACGTCGGTCTCGGCGCCCCCGCGACATCCGTCGTCGACCGCGCGAACCGTCGCGCAGCACGTCAGGCCCACTCCGCGACGCACCTCGTGCACGCGGCCCTGCGCGACACGCTGGGGAAGACCGCGACGCAGGCGGGTTCGCTGAACCGCGCCGGCTACATGCGCTTCGACTTCTCGTGGAGCCAGGCGCTGTCGGCCGAGACGCGCACGGAGATCGAGGAGATCGCCAACAACGCGATCTACGACAACCTCGAGGTCACGACCCGCGTGCTGCCGCTCGCGGACGCCAAGGAACTCGGCGCGATGGCGCTGTTCGGCGAGAAGTACGGCGAGACCGTGCGGATGGTCGACATCGGCGGCCCGTGGTCGCGCGAGCTCTGTGCGGGAACCCACGTGGCCACGAGCGCTGAGATCGGGCTGATCTCGCTCGTCAGCGAATCCTCGGTGGGCGCGTCCAACCGCCGTGTGGAGGCCCTCGTCGGGCACGACGCGTTCCGCGAGCTCGCGGCCGAACGGGCGCTGGTCGCCGAGCTGTCTGCGAACCTCAAGGCTCCGCGCGACCAACTCGTCGCCCGCATCGCCGAGCTCGGCGCCAACCTGAAGGCCGCCGAGAAGAAGATCGCGGCGTTCGAGGCCGGCAAGCTCGCCGAGCGCGCCCCAGAACTCGCCGCGTCGGCGACGACCACCGGACCGTTCCGCGTCGTGAGCGCCGCGATCGGCGCCGTCGGCTCGGCCGACGACCTGCGCACGGTGGCGCTTGCCGTGCGCGATCGACTCGGCGACGAGCCCGCCGTGATCGTGCTCGGCGCCGTGGCCGGTGACCGACCCGTCGTGATCGCCGCGACCACCGCCCGCGCACGCGAGGCCGGAGCCAAGGCGGGTGTGCTCGCGAAGACCGCGGCCGGCGTGCTTGGCGGCGGCGGCGGCGGGCGCGACGATGTCGCCCAGGGCGGCGGTACGGATGCCGTGCTCCTGCCCGATGCGCTCTCGGCGGCGGTTCGGGCTCTCGAGGTCGCGTGACGTGACGGGGTTCCGACGCGGCATCCGGATCGGCGTCGACGTCGGCACCGCCCGGGTCGGCGTCGCCCGCTGCGACCCGGACGGCTTGCTCGCGACCCCCGTGGAGACCGTGCCGCGCACAGACGCGGCCGTCGCCCGCGTGCGGGAGATCGGCGCCGAGTGGGACGCAATCGAGTTCGTCGTCGGGTTGCCCGTCGCGCTGTCGGGTCGGGAGACCGCGTCGACGGCGGATGCGCGCGAGTTCGCGGCGCAACTGGCCGCCTCCGGTGTGCCCGTGCGCCTCGTCGACGAGCGCCTGAGCACGGTCTCCGCGCACGCGGCCCTGCGTGGCTCCGGGCGTTCGCAGCGACAGTCTCGTAACATCGTCGATCAGGTCGCCGCAGTGATTCTCCTGCAGAACGCGATCGACACCGAGAAGCAGACCGGGCGCACCCCCGGGGCCGTCGTGCCCGCGCCCGAGGAGGCCACGCCGAATGACTGACGAGAAGAGCGCGGACGATCCGTTCTCGACCCTGTACTCGCAGCTGCCCGCCAACCGGCCGCGGACGAGTGCGACCGACGAGACGCCCGCATCCGCCGAGCCGGGCACCGAGACGGCGCCGCTCACCCGCCGCGAGCTTCGCGAGCGACTGACCCGCGAAACCACCGGGCAGCAGCAGCCGGCGCCCGACGCCGCCCCCGTCAGCCCGACACCGGCCTCGTGGCCCCCGCGCGTGCCGCGTCAACCCGACGCGCTCCACCCCGCGAGCCTCACCGGCCTGACCCCGGCGCCCACCGCCGCCATGCCTCCGTCGGGAAGCACCCCACCGCCGGTCACTCGGCAGCCGGAGCGCACAGCTCCAGTCGGCGCCGCAAGAGCGTCCGCCCCCGGAGACCTCGCGGACCTCTTCACCGGGCGGGCATCGTCCGATACGGTCGGAGCCGTGCCGAAGAAGCCCTCGAAGCGACGTCGGCGCGCACGGGGGTGGATCGCCCTCGCCATCGTCGTGGTATTGCTGGGGGGTATCGGCGCCGGTGGCGTGTGGGTGTGGAACACGTACGGCGACAAGGTGCGCTCGTTCATGGGATGGGAGGAGCCCGCGGACTATGCCACCGGACTCGCCAACGGCGAAGCACTCCTCACGATCGCCTCGGGCGACACCGGCATGACGATCTCGACGAAGCTCTACCAGGCCGGCGTGACGAAGACGTCCTCGGTCTTCTACAACATGCTCGTGAAGTCGCAGCAGAACCCGAACTTCCAGCCCGGCGTCTACAAGCTGCAGAAGCAGATGACCGCCGCCGCGGCGCTCGCCGCGATCCAGGACCCCGCGAATCGCCAGCAGAACACGGCGCTCATCCGGGAGGGTCTCACGGTCAGCCAGATCGCCCAGGCGCTCTCCGACGATCTGACCATCCCCCTGGCCGATGTGCAGGCAGCGGTGAAGACCCCGTCCGACTACGGCGTCAGTGCGGACTCCCTCGAGGGCTGGCTCTTTCCCGCCACGTACACCTTCGATCCCGGCACCACCGCGACGCAGGCCGTGAAGGCGATGGTCGACCGCACGAAGCAGTCGCTCCAGCAGGCGGGGGTTGCGGCATCCGATCAGCAGCGGATCCTCACGATCGCCTCGATCATCCAGCGCGAAGCCCGCCAGTCCGCCGACTTCTACAAGGTGTCCCGCGTCATCCAGAACCGCCTCGCCGATGGCATGAAGCTCCAGATGGACTCCACCGCCCAGTACGGCTACGGCGAGATGCACGACGGCAGTGTGAGCTCGTCGGCCGCGGCGTTGGCGGACAACAACCCCTGGAACACGTACGTGATCACGGGGCTGCCGAAGGGACCCATCTCCAACCCCGGGGACACGGCGATCGATGCGGCCGTGCACCCGGCAGACGGACCGTGGCTGTACTTCGTGACCGTCAACCTCGACACCGGTGAGACCGTGTTCTCCACCACCGATGCGGAACACGAGGCCGCGGTGGCACAGTGGCGGTCCTGGTGCGCGCAGAACCCGAACTCGGGATGCTGACGCCGCCCCGCTGCGAGGTGTGGGGCGACCCGATCGCGCACAGCAAGTCGCCCGCGCTGCACCGCGCGGCCTACGCCGCCCTCGGCCTGGAGTGGAGCTACGACCGGCTCCGCGTCGATGAGTCGGCCTTTCCCGGCGCCCTCGGCGAGGCCGCGACGCGCGTGCGCGGACTCTCGCTCACCATGCCGCTCAAGGGCGTCGCCTTCGCCGCGGCCGGGCGACGCGACGACGACGCGACCACCACCGGGGCCGTGAACACCCTCGTGCGCACAGAATCAGGCTGGGACGGCTTCAACACCGACGTCGCCGGGCTCATCGCGGTGCTGCGAGAGCTGGGCGTGTCCGAGCTGACGCACGCGCGCATCCTCGGCGGGGGAGCGACCGCGACCTCCGCCCTCGTTGCGCTGCACCGTCTCGGCGCCGACCGGGTGAGCGTCGTGACCCGCCGCCCCGGGGCTGCGGCGGCGCTCATCGACCTCGCCGCCACCCTCGGCGTCGAGGTGACCCCGGCGACGTTCGACGACGCCGACGCGACCCCCGTTCCCGTGACCGTCGCGACGATCCCCACCGACGCCGAGCTCCCCCCCGGGGTGGCCGCGCACCTCGCGGGGGCCGGCGGCATCCTCTACGACGTCGCCTACGGCACCTGGCCCACCCCGCTCTCCCGCGCGTGGGAGGCGGAGGGCCTGATCTCCGCCAACGGCCTCGGGATGCTGCTGCACCAGGCGGTGCGGCAGGTGAGCGCGTTCCTGCACGGCGATCCGGCGGTGCCGCTGCCCGATGAGGCCCGCGTCGTCGCTGCGATGCGCGCCGCCGTCACAGAGGCGGATGCGGTCGTCCCCGGCGTGGGAGACTAAGGGAATGCTCCGCGTGCTGACGGCCGGCGAATCGCACGGCCCCGAACTCGTCGCGCTCGTCGAGGGACTCCCGGCCGGTGTCCCCGTCTCGCGCGCCGCCATCCAGGCCGACCTCGCCCGACGCAAGCTCGGCTACGGTCGCGGATCGCGCATGAAGTTCGAAGAGGACGAGCTCACGATCTCCTCGGGCGTGCGTCACGGCTACACCCTCGGCAGCCCCATCGCCGTGCGCATCGGCAACACCGAGTGGCCCAAGTGGGTCGAGGTGATGAGCGCCGAGCCGGTCGAGCTCACCGAGCGCTCCCGCGGCCGCGGCGCCGCCCTCACCCGCCCTCGTCCGGGACACGCAGACCTCGTCGGCATGCAGAAGTACTCGTTCGACGAGGCGCGCCCCATCCTCGAGCGCGCGAGCGCCCGTGAGACGGCCGCCCGCGTGGCTCTCGGAGCCCTCTCGCGCGCCTTCCTCGCCGAGCTCGGCATCCGGCTCGTCAGCCACACCCTGTCGATCGGACCCGTGCAGGTGCCCTCGGATGCCCCGTGGCCGACGCCCGACGACGTCGACAGCCTCGACGCCGACCCGCTGCGCTGCTTCGACCCGGAGACATCCGCACGCATGGTCGAGGAGGTCGACGACGCGAAGAAGGCGGGCGACACGCTGGGCGGCATCGTCGAGGTGCTCGCCTACGGACTGCCGCCGGGGCTCGGCTCCCATGTGCAGTGGGATCGGCGCCTGGACGCGAAGCTCGCGCAGGCGCTCATGAGCATCCAGGCCATCAAGGGCGTCGAGGTCGGCGACGGCTTCGAGACCACCCGACGCCGCGGGTCGGCCGCCCACGACGAGCTCTTCGTCGCCGAGGACGGCATCACCCGGTCGAGCGACCGCGCCGGCGGCACGGAGGGCGGCATGTCCACGGGCACGCTCCTGCGCGTGCGGGCCGGTATGAAGCCGATCGCGACGGTGCCGCACGCCCTGCGCACGATCGACGTCGCGACGGGCGACGCGGCCGCCGCACACCACCAGCGCTCCGACGTCTGCGCCGTGCCGGCGGCGGGCGTCGTCGCCGAGGCGATGGTCGCCATCGTGCTCGCCGACGTCGTGCTCGAGAAGTTCGGCGGCGACCACGTCGACGAGACCCGCCGCAACCTCGAGGCCTACCTCGCGCACATCCCCGACGCGCTCGCGACGGCGGGGGAGAGCGATGCCGCCCTCGCGGCGGTCGACGAGGTCGTCGACATCCCCCTCGGATGAGCGGGGTCGCTCCCTCGATCGTGCTGGTCGGCCCGATGGGCGCCGGGAAGACGAGCGTCGGCAGACGCGTCGCCCGCGCGCTCGAACGGCCGTTCCTCGACACCGACAAGATCATCACGCGCGACCACGGGCCGATCCCGGCGTACTTCGAGGCGCACGGGGAGACGGCGTTCCGAGCGATCGAGCGCACCGCGGTCGCCGAGGCCCTGACGACCGGCGGCGTCATCGCGCTCGGAGGCGGGGCGGTGCTGCACGAGCAGACCCGTGCCGACCTCGCCGCGCATCACGTCGTGCTGCTGACGGTAGCCCCGCACATCGTCGCGTCCCGCATCGTCGGCGACGATCGCCCCCTGCTCGCCGGCGACGACCCGATCGCCCGCTGGAACCGCATCTACGACGAGCGACGAGCCCTCTACGAACGGGTCGCCGACCTCACCCTCGACACCTCACACGGCCCCCTGTCGGACGTGGTCGAGCGCATCGTCGCCTGGGACCGCGCCCGCCGGACGGAAGGATCCCCTTCATGAGCACCACCACGATCACCGTCGGCGGAGACGCCCCCTACGACGTGACGGTGGGCCGCGGCATCCTGCCCCTCGTCGCCGAGGCCCTGCCCGCCACCGCCCGCAAGGTGCTCATCGTGCACCCGCCGACCCTCGCCGATCAGGCGGCCACGCTGCGCGAGGTGCTACGCGGCGACGGTGCGCGCGAGGTGCTGCTGGCCGAGGTGCCGGACGCCGAGCAGGGCAAGCGCGTCGAGGTCGCGGCGTTCTGCTGGCAGATCCTCGGGCAGGCCGATTTCACCCGCACCGACGCGGTCGTCGGCTTCGGCGGGGGAGCGGTCACGGACCTCGCGGGCTTCGTCGCTGCCACCTGGCTGCGCGGCGTCGCGATCGTGCAGGTGCCGACGACGGTGCTGGCGATGGTGGATGCCGCGGTGGGCGGGAAGACCGGCATCAACACCGCGGAGGGCAAGAACCTGGTGGGCGCCTTCTGGCCGCCGCGTGCGGTGATCTGCGACCTCGACCTCCTCGACGGTCTCAGCGTGCACGAGCGCACCGCCGGGTTCGCGGAGGTCGTGAAGGCCGGGTTCATCTGGTACCCGGAGATCCTCGATCTCATCGAGAAGGATCCCGCGGCCGTCGTCGATCCGGGCTCGGAGGCGTTCCGTCGATCGATCGAGCTTGCCATCGAGATGAAGGCACGCGTCGTCGGCGAGGACCTGCGCGAGGCGGGGCTGCGCGAGGTGCTCAACTACGGACACACTCTCGGTCACGCCATCGAGCACGCCGAGCGCTACCGCTGGCGCCACGGCGCGGCGATCTCGGTCGGCATGGTCTTCGCCGCCGAGCTGTCGCGTCTGGCCGGACGCCTCAGCGACGACGTCGCGAACCGGCACCGCTCGGTGCTGGAGTTGCTGGGTCTTCCCACCTCGTATCGCGCGGGCGCCTGGCCGCAGCTGCTGGCGACCATGCAGCGCGACAAGAAGACGCGGGGCGCCATGCTGCGCTTCATCGTGCTCGACGACCTCGCCCGTCCCACCGTGCTGCAGGCACCCGACGAATCACTGCTGTTCGCGGCCTATCAGGAGATCGGCTCCTGAGATGCGCAGAGCCCCGGCCGTCCGAAGACGGTCAGGGCTCTGCGACAGTGGAGGTCAGGCCGCGACGTGCTCCCTCACGGTCACCGGGGCCGGACGGGCCTCCCCGAGGTCGGCGGTCGCGACATCCTTGGTCTCCCGTGCGGTGAGCGCGGCGCCCGCCGCGATGAGGGCGACCACGGCGGTGAACACGCTCGTCACGACCCAGCCACCCACCTGCACGCCGCCGAGGGCGGTCACGATGGTCGGTGCAAAGCCGGCGGCCAGGAACCCGAGCTGGGTGCCGATCGCCATGCCGGAGAAGCGCACGCGGGTCGAGAACATCTCGCCGTAGAACGCAGGCCAGACCGCGTTCGCGGCCGCGTAGCCGAACGAGAACGTGAGCACGGCGAGCACGAACGTCAGCAGCGCGTTGCCGCTCGACATCGACAGCATGTAGAAGGGCATCAGCACCGCCGAGGCCAGCGCCCCGTAGATGAAGACGGGCTTGCGGCCGATGCGGTCGGCGAGGCGGCCGAACAGCGGCTGCGTGCCGAGGGCGAACAGGTTGGCGACGACGACCAGCCAGAGTGTGAGCGACGCGGCAAGGCCGACCTTCACGCCGTAGGCGATGGCGAGGTTGCCGAAGACGGTCGAGACCGCCGAGATGGTCGCGCACAGCACGACGCGGATCACGTCGCGCCAATGGTGGCGCAGCAGCGGGATGAGCGGGAGCCGAGCGATCTCGCCGCGGGCCTTCGCCTGCTCGAACTCGGGGGTCTCGTGCAGCCGGCGACGGATCACCCACGCGACGAGCACGACCACCGCGCTGAGCCAGAACGGGATGCGCCAGCCCCACGAGAACTTGATGTCGTCGGGAAGGGCCACGACGGGAACGAAGATGAGGGCAGCGAGGATCTGTCCGCCCTGGGTGCCGGTGAGGGTCCAGGAGGTGAAGAACGCGCGACGGTCATCGGGGGCGTGCTCCAGCGTGAGCGACGAGGCGCCGGCCTGCTCGCCGGCGGCCGAGAGTCCCTGCAGCAGTCGGGCGAGCACCAGCAGGATGGGCGCCGCCCAGCCGATCTGCGCATAGCCGGGGAGGCATCCGATCGCGAAGGTCGACAGTCCCATGAGCAGCAGCGTGAACATGAGCACGCGCTGACGTCCGACGCGGTCGCCGAAGTGCCCGAGGATGACGGCGCCGACGGGACGCGCGATGTAGGCGAACCCGAAGGTCGCGAACGACATGACGAGGGCCGCCTGGTCGTTGGAGGGGAAGAACACGCTCGGGAAGATGAGCGCGGCCGCGGAGCCGAACAGGAAGAAGTCGTAGTACTCGACGGCGCTCCCCATGAAGCTCGCGATGGCCGCGCGCACTGGGGTCTTCCGCGTCGTTGCGGGAGTGGACATGAGTCTCCTCTATCAGATGGGTGTTGTCGGGGGTAGGGGTGGGATGGAAGGAACGGATGCCGCGGCTGCCGGTCGGCTCAGCGGGCGAGGATCTCCTCGGAGGTGACGAGGTCGCGGAAGTGCCGGGTCATGCGTCGGGGGTCGGGACGCACGCCCGTGATCAGCTCGAAGGCGTCGACCGCCTGGTGCACCGCCATCTGGCCGCCGTCGAGCGTGCGGCAGCCGCGCTCGCGAGCGGCGTCCAGCAGGGCGGTGCGCAGCGGGCGGTAGACGATGTCGGCGAGCCAGGTCTGCGGGCGCAGCAGCGCGGGGTCGAACGCGGTGCCGGGGTGGGCGGCCATGCCGAGCGGGGTGCAGTTGACCACTCCATCGGCGCGGGCGAGCAGGTCGGCCGCCTCGGCGGGCGTCCCGGGGCGCACCTCGGCGTGGGGGTGCCGTTCACCGGCGCGCACCGCCAGGGCGGCCACCCGCTCGATGTCGAGGTCGACGATGGTCAGCTCGCGCACGCCGTCGCGCAGCAGTGCGTCGGCGACGGCGGAGCCTGCACCGCCGGCACCGAACTGCACGACCCGCTCCCGGGGGACGCCCGGCAGCCCTTCACGCAGGGCCGCGGCGAAGCCGGTGGTGTCGGTGTTGTAGCCGAGCCGGCCCTCGGCGGTCAGCAGGACGGTGTTCACGGCGCCGAGCGAGGCGGCGACCGGGTCGACGTGGTCGAGGTGGGGGAGGACCGCCTGCTTGAAGGGGTGGGTGATGTTGAGCGCGTCGAAGCCGAGGCGCTCGGCCCAGGCGAGGATCTCGCCGAGCTCGGTCACGCCGAGGCCGAGGAGCGCCGTGTCGATCGGGCGGTAGACGTAGGGAATCCCGAGGGCGGTGGCCTCCGCCATGTGCATGGGCGGGGTCAGCGAGGGGGTGACACCGTCGCCGACGAGGCCGACCAGGAAGCGTCGATCGCTGTGCACGGTACTCCTTCGTCCGAAGCGTTTGTACTAACTAGTACGTTCGCAGTGAACACGACAACATCCGACGTGTCAAGCACCGGTGTCAGGGAGTCGTGCGCAGCCAGCCGACGACTACGTCGCCGATCGTGCTGCGCAGGTGCGCACGGGTCGCGGCATCCGTGAAGTCGATGTCGAAGAGCTGCCCGAACGTGTGGCGGTTCGCGACCTGGAAGACGCAGTAGGCGCTGATGACGAGGTGCACGTCAAGCGCGTCGACGTCGCTGCGGAACAGGCCGGCATCGCGGCCGCGCGCGAGGATTCCGTCGAGCAGCGACTTGGCAGGCTGCGACAGCGTGCGCAGCGACGGGATCCGGGAGATGGATGTCCCGCGGTGGATGTTCTCGATCGCCACCAGCCGGATGAACGCCTCGTGCGAGACGTGATGGTCGAAGGTCAGCTCCGCGAGCTGGCGCACCGCGGCCAGCGGATCCGTGTGATCGACGTCGATCCCGCGCTCCGCCTCGCGAATGCCGCGATAGGCATCTTCGAGCACGGCGAGGTAGAGGCCTTCCTTGCTGTCGAAGTAGTAGTAGATCATCCGCTTGGTCGTGCGGGTGCGGCGGGCGATCTCGTCCACGCGGGCGCCGGAGAAGCCCTCTTCGGCGAAGACCTCGGTCGCGACCGCGAGCAGTTCGGCCTTGGTGCGTTCGGGGTCGCGGCGCACGTCACTCACGCCGTCAGAGTATCCGAGCGGGATCGGGGGAGTCGGGAACGGCATACCGCCGGGAATGTACCGAGTGGTACATTCCCTGACCATGGAGACCTCGATCGCAACGGTGTGCATCAGCGGGCCCCTCTCCGCCAAGCTCCACGCCATCGCCGCCGCCGGTTTCGACGGCATCGAACTGTTCGAACCCGACCTCATCGCCGCGCCCGAGAGCCCAGAGGAGATCCGGGCGCTGGCCGCACGACTCGGCCTGCGCATCGACCTCTACCAGCCGCTGCGCGACGTCGAAGGGGTCTCCGAGGAGGAGTTCGCCCGGGTCCTCCACCGCGCCGACGCGAAGTTCGCGCTCATGCAGCGGCTCGGCGTCGGCACGGTGCTCGCTTGCAGCAACGTCGCGACCGCCGTCACCGACGACCTGGACGTCAGCGCCGCGCAGCTGCGGCGCCTCGGCGAGCTCGCCGCGGGCCGCGGCATCCGGATCGCCTTCGAGGCCCTCGCCTGGGGACGCCACATCGACGACTACCGCACCGCCTGGGAGGTCGTCCGGCGCGCCGATCATCCCGCCGTCGGCGTGTGCCTCGACTCGTTCCACATCCTGTCCCGCCGCACCCCGCTGGAGGGCATCGCGGAGATCCCGGGCGACCGCATCTTCTTCGTGCAGCTCGCCGACGCACCCGCCCTGTCGCTCGACGTGCTCTCGTGGAGCCGGCACCACCGCCTGTTCCCGGGCGAGGGGGCGTTCGAGCTGGCGGACCTGACGCGCCGCGTCCTCGACGCCGGATACCGCGGTCCGCTGTCGCTCGAGGTGTTCAACGACACCTTCCGGCAGACCGACCCCGTGCGCACCGCCGCGCAGGCCCGCCGCTCGCTGCGCTGGCTCGAAGACGCCGTCGCGCGCATCGACCCGGACGTTCCCGACCTGCAGCTATTGCCGGACTCCGCGGCGCCCGCCGGGGTCGCGTTCGTGGAGATCAAGGGCGAGGACACGAGCGGCTTCGACCGTGTGCTCGCCGCGGCGGGCTTCACCGCCCACGGCCGCCACCGCTCCAAGGCGGTCACTCTGTGGACCAGCGGGCGCGCCCGCATCGTGCTCAACGAGGAGCGCGCCGCGGGTCTCGCGCCCCGCATCGCCGCCGTCGGCTTCGACGTCGACGATGCCGACGCCGTCACCCGCCGGCTCACCGCCCTGGGGGTGCCGCGCGTCGACCGGCGCCGGCTCGCCGATGAGGCCGACCTGCCCGGCACCATCGCACCCGACGGCACCGAGGTGTACTGGAGCCAGGCGGCCGACGCCGGCGACCCGGAGTGGGCCGCCGAGTTCGGCCCGGTGCAGCGCTCCGCTGCACACGGTGTCACCCGCGTCGACCACGTGAGCCTCACCCAGCCCTGGCAGGTCATCGACGAGACCCGGCTGTTCCTGTCCGCCGCCTTCGCACTGGAGCCGCAGGGTTCCACGGATGTCCCGGGTCCTGCCGGACTCGTGCAGAGCCACGTCTTCGGCTCGCCCGACGGCGCCGTGCGTCTCCCCCTGAACGTCGCGCCGCCGTTGTCGGCCGAGGCGGGCCGCGACGGCGGGCCCGTGCAGCACATCGCCTTCGCCTGCGACGACGTCATCGCACTCGCGCGCGCCCTCGCGGACGCCGGCGTCGCGCCGCTTCCCGTCCCCGCGAACTACTACGACGACCTCGCCGCCCGGTTCGCACTTCCGGAATCGACGCTCGACGGGCTGCGCGCGGCATCCGTGCTCTACGACGCCGACGCCGACGGTTCCTACCTGCACGTCTACACACGCACGATCGGCGGCGTGTTCTTCGAGTTCGTCGAGCGCCGCGGCCACTACGACGGATACGGCCCCCAGAACGCCGCCGTCCGCCTCACGGCGCAGCAGCGCGCCGCTGATAGGTTCGGCGCATGACCACCCCGCGCCGCATCCTGCTCGTCAACGGCCCGAACCTGAACCTGCTGGGCGTGCGGGAACCGGCGATCTACGGCCACGAGACCCTCGCCGACGTCGAGCGTCTCGTGACGGATGCCGCGGCCTCCCGCGGCTTCGAGGTCACCGCCGTGCAGTCCAACCACGAGGGCGTGCTGATCGACGCGATCCACGAGGCGCGCCTCACGGCGGCGGCGATCGTCATCAACCCCGGCGGTCTCACCCATACCTCGGTGGTGCTGCGCGACGCGCTCAGCGGGGTCGCCCTGCCGGTCGCCGAGGTGCACGTCTCCGACGTCTACGCCCGCGAGGCGTTCCGGCACCACTCGTACGTGCACGACGTCGCCGTCGTGCACGTGATCGGAGAGGGCGTCGCCGGCTACGTGCGCGCGACGAACCTGCTGCTCGACGTCGTGACCGGTCGCGCCGAGGGCTGATCCTCGGAATCGCCGGGTCACGGGGCATCCGTTAGACTCTCGTGTCGGCCGTCTCGGCCTCGCACCCACACGAAACGGAAAAGCGCACCCTCATGGCATCCACCGCAGACATCAAGAACGGCGTCGTCCTGAACATCGACGGTCAGCTCTGGAGCGTCGTGGAGTTCCAGCACGTCAAGCCCGGCAAGGGCGGCGCGTTCGTGCGCACCAAGCTGAAGAACGTGCTCACCGGCAAGGTCGTCGACCGCACGTTCAACGCGGGCGCCAAGGTCGAGATCGAGAACGTCGACCGCCGCGACTTCCAGTACCTCTACAACGACGGCGACAGCTTCGTGTTCATGGACGTCGCCGACTACGACCAGATCAACGTGGCCGCCGCGACGGTCGGTGACGCGGCGAACTTCCTGCTCGAGAACCAGCAGGTGCAGATCGCGCTCAACAACGGCAACCCGCTCTACATCGAGCTGCCCGCGTCCGTCGTGCTCGAGATCACCTACACCGAGCCGGGCCTGCAGGGCGACCGCTCGTCGGCCGGCACCAAGCCCGCCACCGTCGAGACCGGCTACGAGATCCAGGTGCCGCTGTTCCTCGAGACCGGCACGAAGGTCAAGGTCGACACCCGCACGGGTGACTACCTCGGCCGCGTCAGCTGACGCGTGAGCGCCCGTTCGAAGGCGCGCAAGCGCGCGCTCGACATCCTGTTCCAGGCGGATGTGCGCGGTGAGGACCTTCCCGCCGTGCTCGCCGCGGAGGCCAAGCGCGCGGCGAGCGAGCCCGCCCGCGAGGGTTCCTGGCTGTACGCCCGCGACATCGTCGACGGGGTGATCGACAACGCCGACCAGATCGACGAGCTCATCATCACCCACGCCCGCGATTGGAAGCTCGACCGCATGCCCGCCGTCGACCGCGCGCTGCTGCGCATCGCCACGTGGGAGATCGTGTTCAACAGCGAGGTGCCCAGCGCCGTCGCGATCGACGAGGCGGTCGAGCTCGCGAAGGAGTACTCGACCGACGGCTCGGGCTCGTTCGTGCACGGCGTGCTCGCCCGCATCTCGCGCGCCGTCTGAGCGCCCACGCCGCGCGTTTTCCCGGCCGCGGCACCCCGGCGCGCCGCACCCGCGTGCCTAGACTCGACTGCGGAAGGGAGAGCGCATGCGCATCACGGGCCTCGGCCACGCCGGCATGTTCATCGAGACCACGGGCGGCAGCATCCTCTGCGACCCGGTCATCGGCCCCTCGTTCTTCGGATCGTGGTTCCCGTTCCCCGACAACCGCGGGCTCGACTGGGAGCGGTTCGGCAACGCCGACTTCCTCTACGTCTCGCACCGGCACCGTGACCACTTCGACCCACAGCTGCTGCAGCGCTACGTGCCCCGAGACATCCGGGTGCTCCTGCCCGAGTACCCGACCGACGACCTCGAGGTCGACCTTCGCGCCCTCGGATACGAGAACATCGTCTACACGCAGGCGGGCGTTCCCCTCGTGTACGACAACGGCCTGACCATCATGGTGACCCCGCTGCGCGCCCCGAGCGACGGCCCGATCGGCGATTCGTCACTGAGCGTCGACGACGGCACCGCGAGCATGCTCAACCAGAACGACGCCCACCCGCTCGATCTCGAGAAGCTGCTCGCGTTCTCCCGCCCCGACGCCTACTTCACCCAGGTGAGCGGCGCGATCTGGTGGCCGATGGTCTACGACCTGCCCCAGGACGCCAAGCAGAACTTCGCGAGGCTCAAGCGCGACGCCCAGAACAAGCGGGCGATGTACTACATCGACAAGGTCGCCGCCGAGCACGTCTTCCCGATGGCCGGCCCGCCGATGTTCCTGCGCGAGGAGCTGTTCCGCTACAACGGCTACGGCCTCGAGGACGACTCGATCTTCACCGATCAGCAGCAATTCCTCGACCACATGGCCGAGGTCTCTCCCGCCCAGAAGGGCTACCGGTTCGTGCCCGGCACCCAGGTCGACCTCGCGGGCGGCGAGATCCAGGTGACGCAGACCCTGTACACCGAGGCGGAGATCGAGCGCATCTTCTCCGACAAGTGGACCTATCTCGCCGAGCAGCGCGACGCCCGTCAGGACGAGGTGCGCGCCGAGGAGGCGCAGCGCGCCGCCGTGCTGCCGCCCGCGGAGATGCTCGCTGCGCTCCAGGAGTGGTGGGAGCCGCTGCTGCGCCGCGCACGCACCATCCGCAACGGCGTCGGCGGCAACGTGCGGTTCCGCATCGGCGACCTCGACATGGTCGTCGACTTCCCCAAGGCGAAGGTGCGCGAGTACGCGGGGGAGGAGTGCGTGTACTGGTACACGATCCCCGCCGACCTCGTCTCGACGAACATCGCCGACCACGAGATCGACTGGTCGAACTCGATCTTCCTGTCGATGCAGTTCGAAGTCGGACGCGCCGGCAAGTTCAACGAGTTCCTCACCACCTTCCTCAAGTGCCTCTCGCGCGACCGCATCGAGTACGTCGAGAACTGGTACGCCGAGCAGTCCGACCAGACCGAGGACACCGAGCTCGACGACTGGGTCGTGCAGCGCCGCTGCCCGCACCTGCGCGCAGACCTCACCAAGACCGGCAAGATCGAGGACGGCGTGCTGACCTGCTCCCTGCACGATTGGAAGTGGGATCTCGCCTCCGGCCGCTGCCTCACCTCGCAGGGCCACCCGATCCGCGCCCGCCGCGCCGACGAGACGGCGAGCCCCGAAGCCGCCGCAGCGTCGGTCTGAGCGTCCGAGTGAGCACGGCCCGCGGCATCCGTCGCCTCGACCCCCTGCACGTCGTCGACGTCTTCGTCTACGTCACCGTGCTGAACCTCACGGCCCAGTGGGTGCCGCAGGTGATCACCGAGTCGTTCACGACGTCGCTGTTCACCGCCATCGTGCTCAAGCTCGTGCTCGAGGCCGTGCTGTGGCTGAAGAAGGCCGTGCTCACGCGACTGAAGTCGGCCTCGACCTGGCCTCGCCGCGTCGTCAGCATCGTCGTGCTGGTGCTGCTGCTGCCCGGCAGCAAGCTCGTCGTGCTCGAGCTCATCCACCTGATCTTCGGCGATGCCGTGGCCCTCGGGGGGTTCTTCCTCGTGACCGCGCTCATCATCGTGCTCATGCTCGCGCGCCGCGGCGTGCGGTGGCTGCTCGCGCCGCGGGGCGGGTCGGCGCCGATCACCGACTGAGCGCCGATCACCGGCTAGGCTGGACACACCGAAGCAACCTTTAACACCGTCCCGTGAGGCGGAGAAGGGAGCGGCTGATGAGCGAGCGCACCGTTCTGCAGGGCGCGGACATCACCAGGGCTCTGACGCGCATCTCCCACGAGATCCTCGAGACCCAGCGCGGTGCCGACGACCTGGTCGTCCTCGGCATCCCGACGCGCGGCGTCGCCCTCGCCCAGCGCATCGCGACGAACCTGGCTGTCATCTCGGGCACCCCGGTGCCGGTGGGCGCCCTCGACGTCACGATGTACCGCGACGACCTCGCGCAGCATCCCACCCGCGCGCCGCAGCGCACCGACATCCCCGCCACCGGCATCGACGGCAAGACGGTCGTGCTGGTGGACGACGTGCTGTTCTCGGGCCGCAGCATCCGCGCCGCCCTCGACGCCCTGCAGGACATCGGCCGCCCCGCCGCCGTGCGCCTCGCGATCCTCGTCGACCGCGGCCACCGCGAGCTGCCGATCCGCCCCGACTTCGTCGGCAAGAACCTGCCGACCTCCCGCGACGAGCGCGTCAACGTGCGACTCGTCGAGCACGACGGCGAGGACGCCGTCACGATCGAGGGGGAGTGACCGGGATGCGCCACCTGCTCGACACGCAGCACCTCTCCCGTGAGGACGCGCTGACGATCCTCGACATCGCCGAGGACATGGCCGACACGCAGCATCGCGAGGTCAAGAAGCTGCCGACCCTGCGCGGCAAGACCGTCGTGAACCTGTTCTTCGAGGACTCGACGCGCACGCGCATCTCGTTCGAGGCCGCCGCGAAGCGCCTGTCGGCCGACGTCATCAACTTCTCCGCGAAGGGGTCGAGCGTCTCGAAGGGCGAGTCGCTCCAGGACACCGCGCAGACCCTCCAGGCGATGGGTGCCGACGCGGTGGTCATCCGCCACGGCGCGTCCGGCGCCCCGCGCACCCTCGCGACGAGCGGGTGGATCACCGCGGGGGTCGTCAACGCGGGCGACGGCACGCACGAGCATCCGACCCAGGCGCTGCTCGACGCGTTCACGATCCGCAAGCGCCGGTTCGGCGACGACAGCCGCGGGCGCGACCTCGCCGGGGTGAAGGTCACGATCGTCGGCGATGTGCTGCACTCCCGCGTCGCGCGGTCGAACGTCTGGCTGCTCACGGCCCTCGGCGCCGAGGTCACCCTCGTCTCGCCGCCGACGCTCGTACCGCAGGATGTCTCGGCCTGGCCCGCGACCATCTCCTACGACCTCGACTCGGCGATTGCCGCCGGGCCCGACGCGCTCATGATGCTGCGCATCCAGCTCGAGCGCATGAGCGCCGCGTATTTCCCGACTGAACGGGAGTATTCCCGCCGCTGGGGACTCGACGCGACGCGGCTCGCGGCGCTTCCTGCCGATAGCATTGTGATGCACCCCGGCCCCATGAATCGCGGCCTCGAGATCTCGGCGGATGCCGCCGACTCGCCCCGGTCGACTGTGCTCGACCAGGTTCGCGCGGGCGTGTCGGTGCGCATGGCGGTGCTCTACCTGCTCCTGAGCGGGCAGGCCGACCACGACGACGAGCAGAAGAAGGAGGACGAGCGATGACCGGCCTTCATCTGATCCGCGGCGCACGACTCGCCGACGGCACGACCACCGACATCCTCATCGAAGACGGCCGGATCGCGGAGCTCGGCATATCGCTGTCGCGCGCCGGTGCCGCGGTGATCGACGCCGACGGACTGCTCGCTCTGCCGGGACTCGTCGACCTGCACACCCACCTGCGCGAGCCCGGCTACGAGGCGTCGGAGACGGTGCTCACCGGTTCCCGCGCGGCCGCCGCCGGCGGGTACAGCGCCGTCTTCGCGATGCCGAACACCTCGCCCGTCGCCGACACGGCGGGCGTCGTCGAGCAGGAGCTCGCTCTCGGCGAGCAGGCGGGCTACGTCACGGTGCAACCGATCGGCGCCGTCACCGTCGGCCAGAAGGGCGAACGGCTCGCCGAGCTCGGCGCCATGGCCGACTCGCGCGCCCGGGTGCGCGTGTTCAGCGACGACGGCTCCTGCGTCTGGGACCCGCTCATCATGCGACGCGCGCTCGAGTACGTGAAGGCGTTCGACGGCGTCATCGCCCAGCACGCCCAGGACCCCCGGCTGACCGCGGGCGCCCAGATGAACGAGGGTGCCGTCTCGGCGGAGCTGGGACTGGCCGGATGGCCGGCGGTCGCCGAGGAGTCGATCATCGCCCGCGACGTGCTGCTGGCCGAGCACGTCGGCTCCCGCCTGCACGTCTGCCACCTCTCGACGGCCGGCTCGGTCGACATCATCCGCTGGGCGAAGCGGCGCGGTGTGAACGTCACCGCCGAGGTGACTCCGCACCACCTGCTGCTGACCGACGAGCTGGTGCGCGGCTACGACGCGCGCTACAAGGTGAACCCGCCGCTGCGCACCGCAGACGACGTGCGGGCGGTGCGCGAGGGGCTCGCCGACGGCACGATCGACATCGTCGCGACCGACCACGCGCCCCACCCCGCCGAGGCGAAGGCCTGCGAGTGGCAGGCGGCCGCGAACGGCATGGTCGGCCTCGAGTCCGCCCTGCGCGTCGTGCAGCAGTCGATGGTCGACACCGGGCTCCTCGACTGGGCCGATGTCGCGCGGGTCATGAGCGAGACACCGGCCCGCATCGGCCGCCTCGCCGGGCACGGCCGCCCGATCGCCGTGGGGGAGCCCGCCCACCTCGCGCTCTACGACGCGGCCGTCACCGCGACCTTCGGCCGGGACGACCTGCGCGGGCGCAGCCGCAACTCGCCCTACCTCGACCGGGAGCTCCCGGGCCGCGTGGTCTGGACCTTCCACGCCGGCATCCCGACCGTCGCCCACGGCGACCTCGTCGACCTGACGAAGGAGTCCGCATGACCCAGCAAGGCGCCCTCCTTCTCATGATCGGCCTCGCCCTCGTGCTCATCGGCCTGATGGCGTGGGGCTGGTGGCGACGAACCCGTCGGGACTCCGGCATCGCGGTACCGCTGGCCGACCCCGCCGCCGAGATCGACGAGCGCGCGCGCTTCGACGTCTTCTACGTCGCTACGACCGTGCACGAGCGTCCCCTCGAGCGCCTCGCCGCCCGTGGCCTCGCCTACCGGGCGCCGGCGACGCTCGTCGTCACCGACCGCGCGCTGCTGCTCGCGATCGCGGGGGAGCCGACCGTCGAGCTCACCGCGTCGCGCGTCGTCGACGTCGCCCAGGCGACGGTGGCGATCGACCGCGTCGTCGAGCGTGCGGGCCTCGCCCGCATCACCTGGACGCTCGACGACGGCGCCCCGGTCGACACCTACCTGCGTGCCCGCGACGCCTCCGCCAAGGTGCTCGCCGACGCGGTGCGCCCCCTACTGACCTCATCCCCCTCGACCCCCGCAGGAAGCGACGCATGACCAGGTTCCACACCGAACCCGCCGTTCTCGTCCTCGAAGACGGCACCCGCCACACCGGACGCGCCTACGGCGCGCGCGGCACCACCATCGGAGAGGTGGTCTTCACGACCGGCATGACCGGCTACCAGGAGACCCTCACCGACCCGTCCTACGCCGGCCAGATCGTGCTGCAGACGGCCCCACACATCGGCAACACCGGCATGAACGGCGAGGACCCCGAGTCGCGCCGCATCTGGGTCGAGGGCTACATCGTGCGGGACCCGTCGCGCGTCGTCTCGAACTGGCGTGCCGACGAGTCCCTCGACGCGGCGCTCGAGCGCGACGGCATCGTGGGCATCAGCGGCATCGACACCCGCGCGGTGACCCGCCACATCCGCTCGGCCGGGTCGATGCGCGGTGCGATCTTCTCGGGCGAGGCGGCCGGGCTCGGCGACGACGAGCAGCTGCGCATCGTGCGCGAGGCGCCGCAGATGGCGGGGCGCAACCTGTCGGCCGAGGTGTCGGTCGCGAGCGTCGAGGTGACGCCGGCGACGACCGAGCGCATCGGCAGCCTCGCTGTGCTCGACCTCGGCGTCAAGCAGGCGACGATCG
This sequence comes from Microbacterium sp. 4NA327F11, assembly GCF_005503465.1. NCBI lineage: Bacteria > Bacillati > Actinomycetota > Actinomycetes > Micrococcales > Microbacteriaceae > Microbacterium > Microbacterium sp. 4NA327F11. Next base: position 24,359 of record NZ_SCOB01000010.1, read on the forward strand.
ACAACCTCGCCGCGCGCGGCTTCGACGTGCACGTCTTCCCGCAGTCGGCCACGCTCGAGGAGATCCGCGCGATCGAGCCGGTCGCGGCGTTCTACTCGAACGGCCCCGGCGACCCCGCGGCATCCGATGCCCACGTGGCGCTGCTGCGCGGGCTGCTCGATGACGGACTGCCGTTCTTCGGCATCTGCTTCGGCAACCAGCTGCTCGGCCGCGCTCTCGGGCTCGGCACCTACAAGCTGCCCTTCGGCCACCGCGGCATCAACCAGCCGGTGCTCGACAAGACCACCGGCAAAGTGGAGATCACCGCGCAGAACCACGGCTTCGCCGTCGACGCGCCGATCGACGCGGTCATCGACAGCCCGAACGGCTACGGCCGCGTCGAGGTGAGCCACGTCGGTCTCAACGACAACGTGGTGGAGGGCCTGCGCGCGCTCGACATCCCCGCCTTCAGCGTGCAGTACCACCCGGAGGCGGCGGCCGGCCCCCACGACGCCAACTACCTCTTCGACCGATTCCGCGACCTCGTGATCGCGCAGCAGACCCAGAAGGGCGCCGCCTGATGCCCAAGCGCGACGACATCCGCTCCGTCCTCGTCATCGGCTCCGGCCCGATCGTCATCGGCCAGGCGTGCGAGTTCGACTACTCGGGCACGCAGGCCTGCCGCGTGCTCCGCGAGGAGGGCGTGCGCGTCATCCTCGTGAACTCGAACCCGGCCACGATCATGACCGACCCCGACTTCGCCGACGCGACCTACATCGAGCCGATCACCCCTGCGGTCATCGAGTCGATCATCCGCAAGGAGAACCCCGACGCGATCCTGCCGACCCTCGGCGGGCAGACCGCGCTCAACGCGGCCATGGCGCTGCACGAGCGCGGCATCCTCGAGAAGTACGACGTCGAGCTCATCGGCGCCAAGGTCGACGCGATCAAGCGCGGCGAGGACCGCCAGATCTTCAAGGAGCTCGTACTCGAGGCGGGGGCGGATGTCGCGGCATCCGTCATCTGCCACTCGATGGACGACCTGCTCGCCGGCGCCGAGAAGCTCGGCTACCCGCTGGTCGTGCGCCCCTCGTTCACGATGGGCGGCCTCGGCTCGGGCTTCGCGTACGACGAGGCCGATCTGCGGCGTATCGGCGGCGCGGGCCTGCACGACTCGCCCACGCACGAGGTGCTGCTCGAGGAGTCCATCCTCGGGTGGAAGGAGTACGAGCTCGAGCTCATGCGCGACGGCAACGACAACACCGTCGTCGTCTGCTCGATCGAGAACGTCGACCCGGTCGGCGTGCACACCGGCGACTCGATCACCGTCGCACCGGCGCTCACCCTCACCGACCGCGAGTACCAGAAGCTGCGCGACATCGGCATCGACATCATCCGCGCCGTCGGCGTCGACACCGGCGGCTGCAACATCCAGTTCGCGGTGAACCCTGACGACGGCCGCATCATCGTCATCGAGATGAACCCGCGCGTGTCGCGCTCGTCGGCGCTCGCGTCGAAGGCCACCGGCTTCCCGATCGCGAAGATCGCCGCGAAGCTCGCCATCGGCTACCGCCTCGACGAGATCCCGAACGACATCACGAAGGTGACGCCGGCGAGCTTCGAGCCGACGCTCGACTACGTCGTCGTCAAGGTGCCGCGCTTCAACTTCGAGAAGTTCCCCGCCGCCGACACGACGCTCACGACCACCATGAAGTCGGTCGGCGAGGCGATGGCGATCGGGCGCAACTACGCGACCGCGCTGCAGAAGGCGCTGCGCTCGCTCGAGAAGCGCGGCTCCAGCTTCCACTGGGGCACCGAGACCCGCTCGGTCGACGAGCTGCTCGAGATCGCCCAGACCCCGACCGACGGACGCATCGTCGTCGTGCAGCAGGCTCTGCGGAAGGGCGCGACCCTCGAGCAGGCCTTCGAGGCGACGAAGATCGACCCCTGGTTCCTCGACCAGATCGTGCTCATCAACGAGGTCGCCCAGTTCGTGGCCGACGCCGCCGAGCTGGATGCCTCGACCCTCCGCATCGCGAAGGAGCACGGATTCAGCGACGCCCAGGTGGCCGAGCTCCGCGGCATCGCCGAGGCGGAGGTGCGCGGCATCCGTCACGCCCTGAACGTGCGTCCCGTCTACAAGACCGTCGACACGTGCGCGGGGGAGTTCCCGGCGCTCACGCCCTACCATTACTCGAGCTACGACGCCGAGACCGAGGTGACGCCGTCGGATCGCACCAAGGTCGTCATCATCGGCTCCGGCCCGAACCGCATCGGACAGGGCGTGGAGTTCGACTACTCGTGCGTGCACGCGTCGTTCGCCCTCGCCGACGCCGGCTACGAGACCGTCATGGTCAACTGCAACCCCGAAACGGTCTCCACCGACTACGACACGAGCGACCGGCTCTACTTCGAGCCGCTGACCCTCGAGGACGTGCTCGAGGTGTTGCACGCCGAGAGCCGGTCGGGGGAGATCCTCGGTGTGATCTGCCAGCTGGGCGGTCAGACGCCGCTCGGGCTCGCGAAGGGCATCGAGGAGGCTGGCTACCGCATCCTCGGCACGAGCCCCGAGGCCATCGATCTCGCCGAGGAGCGCGAGCTGTTCTCGCGCCTGCTCGACGAGGCCGAGCTCGTCGCCCCGCGTCACGGCACGGCGATCGACGTCGACGGCGCGATCGCGGTCGCAGAGGACATCGGCTACCCGGTGCTGGTGCGCCCGAGCTTCGTGCTCGGCGGCCGCGGCATGGAGATCGTCTACGACACGGCGAGCCTGCGCGACTACTTCGACCGCATCGCCGACCAGGCGATCATCGGCGCCGGCCGTCCGCTGCTCGTCGACCGCTTCCTCGACGACGCGATCGAGCTCGACGTCGATGCGCTCTTCGACGGCGAAGAGCTGTACATCGGCGGCGTGATGGAGCACCTCGAGGAGGCCGGCATCCACTCCGGCGACTCGTCGTGCACGCTGCCGCCCGTCTCGCTTGGCCGCACCGAGATCGACCGCGTGCGCGAGGCGACCCTCGCGATCGCGCGCGGCGTCGGCGTGAGGGGCCTGCTGAACGTGCAGTTCGCGATCAGCGCGGGCGTGCTCTACGTGATCGAGGCCAACCCGCGCGCGAGCCGTACGGTGCCCTTCGTGTCGAAGGCCCTGGGCATCCCGCTCGCGAAGGCGGCGGCGCGCATCATGGCGGGTGCGTCCATCGCCGATCTGAAGTCCGAGGGCCTGCTGCCCGCCCAGGACGGCTCCCGAGTGCCGCTCGACGCCCCCGTCGCCGTCAAGGAGGCGGTGCTGCCGTTCAAGCGCTTCCGCACCCGCGACGGCCAGACCGTCGACTCGGTGCTCGGTCCCGAGATGCGCTCCACCGGCGAGGTCATGGGCATCGACCGCGACTTCCCGACGGCGTTCGCGAAGAGCCAGGATGCCGCGTACGGCGGCATGCCGCTCGAGGGCACCGTCTTCATCTCGGTCGCCGACGCCGACAAGCGCGCCGTGATCCTCCCGGCGCACCGCCTGCAGGAGCTCGGCTTCGCGCTCGTCGCGACGGAGGGCACCGCCGAGATCCTGGCGCGCAACGGCATCCGGGTGGAGGTCGTCGAGAAGTACTCCGCCACCCAGGAATCCGGTGAGCAGAACATCGTCGACCTCATCAACGACGGACGCATCGACATGATCGTCAACACCCCCTCGGGCGGTCTCGCCCGTGCCGACGGCTACGAGATCCGCGCCGCGGCCGTCGCGGCCGACAAGGCGCTGTTCACCACGATGGCGGTGCTGGGCGCGGCGGTCAGCGCCATGCCGGCACTGCGCGAGGGCTTCGCGGTGAAGAGCCTGCAGGAGTACGCGGCCGATCGGGCGGGACGCCTGTGACGACATTCGGTCAGCGCCTCTGGCAGGCCCTCGACACGCACGGGCCGCTCTGTGTGGGCATCGACCCGCACGAGAGCCTGCTGCAGTCGTGGGGTCTGCCGGTCTCGGCCGACGGCGTGCGCGAGTTCGGCCTGAGGGCGGTGGATGCCGCGGCCGGCCGTGTCGGCGTCGTGAAGCCGCAGGTCGCATTCTTCGAACGTTTCGGCTCGCGCGGCTTCGCGGCACTCGAGGACGTGCTCGCGGCGGCGCGGGCGGCGGAGCTGATCGTGATCGCCGATGCGAAGCGCGGCGACATCGGCTCGACGATGGACGGCTACGCGGCCGCCTGGCTCCAGCCGGGGTCGCCGCTCGAGGCGGACGCGGTGACGCTGAGCCCCTATCTCGGGCCGGACTCGCTGCAGCAGACACTCACCTTCGCGCTGCGGCACGGCAAGGGCGCGTTCGTGCTCGCGGCGACGAGCAACCCCGAGGCGGAGCCGGTGCAGACGGCGGTCACCGCCAATGCGGCCGCCGAGGAGGGGGAGCGGGTCGCCGCCCGCGTCGCCCGCGACGCCGGCTGGCACAACGTGGGGCTTCCGGGCGCGCTCGGCTCGATCGGCGTCGTGATCGGCGCGACCGTGACTCGTTCACGCTTCGGACTGAGCGACATCCTGCTCGCCGGCACGCCGATCCTCGCTCCGGGCTTCGGGGCGCAGGGCGCCGACCCGGCCGAGCTCGGCCGCCTGTTCGGCTACGTGTCGTCGCAGGTGATCGCGAACGAGAGCCGCAGCGTGCTCGCCGTCGGCCCCGACCGGCTGGCCGAGCGCATCGCCGAGCGGGCGGCGCTCTACGGGGCGCGCTCGTGACCGAGCATCGCACCCCGCCGGAGGTCGACCGGGTCGCGGCATCCCAGCGCGCCGTCGAGGTGCGCCGCGCCCGGGCGAGCCTGAAGCGCGACCTGTCGTTCCGGGTCGTGACCGGCCAGGAGGTGCTGCGCCGCGCGATCGCCGACCCGCAGTCGCCGTCGGGCACCCTGCGCATCACCGACTTCCTCACCGCGCTGCCGGCGATCGGCGAGGGCAAGCGCGACCGGGTGCTGGAGGAGCTCGCCATCTCACCCGTGAAGCGGCTCGGCGGCCTCGGCGCGCGTCAGCGCGAGGTGCTCGCAGGCTGGCTCGACGACCGGTTCCCCGAGCCCCGGCCCCGCCGCGGACGCAGCCGCCTCATCGTGCTCGCCGGGCCCACCGCGGTCGGCAAGGGCACGGTCGCGACGTACATCAAGGAGCACTTCCCCGAGATCCTGCTGTCGGTGTCGGCGACGACCCGGCCGCCGCGCCCGGGTGAGGTCGAGGGCGAGCACTACTTCTTCACGGGCGAGCTCAGCTTCGACCGGCTGATCGAGTCGGGGCAGTTGCTGGAGTGGGCGACGGTGCACAACAAGTACCGTTACGGCACCCCGCGCGGCCCCATCGAGGAGGCCCTCGCCGCCGGCCGCACCGTGCTGCTCGAGATCGACCTGCAGGGTGCTCGCCAGGTGCGTCAGGCGGCGCCCGATGCGACCCTCGTGTTCCTGCTGCCGCCGAGCTGGGACGAACTGGTGCAGCGTCTCGTCGGCCGCGGCACCGAGGACGCGGAGGAGCGGGAGCGCCGCCTGCGCACGGCGAAGGTGGAGCTCGCCTCCCAGAACGAGTTCGACTACCGCGTGGTGAACCAGGATGTCGCCGCCGCCGCGCGCGAGGTCGTAGAATTGGCGAAGGCTTCCGCGCCCGCTTCCTAGCGCGCCGTCTTCCGCCGTCATCCCCGAACCAGGAGGTTTCGCCATGGCAGGGACCAATCAGGGCATCATCGACCCGCCCATCGACAGCCTTCTCGAGAAGGTCGAGTCCAAGTACCAGCTCGTGATCTACGCGTCGAAGCGCGCCCGTCAGATCAACGACTACTACTCGGACCTGCAGGAGGGCAACCTCTTCGACAACGTGGGCCCGCTCGTCGACTCGACCATCGAGGACAAGCCGCTCACGATCGCGATGCACGAGATCCACGAGGACAAGCTGCGACTGCGTCCCGCCGAGTAACACCCGCCTTCTGCACCGCGGCCCCGTGACATGATGTCCGGGGCCGCGCGCATGATGGCGTTCCCATCTTCTCCAGGAGCTTCGATGAGCCAGCTGCGACTGTTCACCTCCGAGTCCGTCACCGAGGGGCATCCCGACAAGATCTGCGACCAGATCTCGGACAGCATCCTCGACGCCCTCCTCACCGTCGACCGCGACGCGCGTGTCGCCGTCGAGACCCTCGTGACCACGGGGCTCGTGCACGTGGCGGGCGAGGTGCGCACGTCGGGCTGGGTCGACATCCCCGGCATCGTGCGCGGAGTCGTGAACCGCATCGGCTACACCTCGAGCGACACCGGCTTCGACGGCGACTCCTGCGGGGTGAGCGTGTCGATCGGCGAGCAGTCGAGCGACATCGCGCACGGTGTGGATGCCGCGCTCGAGCACCGCGAGTCCGGCTCGAACGACCCGATCGAGCTGCTCGGCGCAGGCGACCAGGGCATCATGTTCGGCTACGCCACGAACGAGACGCCGCAGTACATGCCGACCGCCATCTGGACGGCGCATCGCATCGCCGAGCGTCTCGCCGAGGCGCGTCGCTCGGGTGCGCTGCCGTTCCTGCGGCCCGACGGCAAGACGCAGGTGACACTCGGCTACGAGGGCGCCGTGCCGCGCACGGTCGAGACCGTCGTGCTCTCGACCCAGCACCAGCCCGACATCTCGCAGAAGGCGCTGCGCGCCGCGGTGCAGGCGGAGGTCATCGACCCGGTGCTCGAGCTGACGGGTCTGGCGACGACCGACGTGCAGTACTTCATCAACCCGGCCGGGCCTTTCGTCACCGGTGGCCCGAAGGGCGACGCGGGTCTGACGGGCCGCAAGATCATCATCGACACCTACGGGGGAGCGGCGCGGCACGGCGGCGGCGCCTTCAGCGGCAAGGACCCGTCGAAGGTCGACCGCTCGGCCGCCTACGCGCTGCGCTGGGTCGCCAAGAACGCGGTCGCCGCGGGTCTCGCCGACCGTCTCGAGGTGCAGGTCGCCTACGCGATCGGCAAGGCCAACCCGGTGGGCCTCTACGTCGAGTCGTTCGGCACGGGGCACGTTGCCGACGAGCACATCGTCGCGGCGATCCGCGAGGTGTTCGATCTGCGTCCGGCGGCGATCATCGAGCAGCTCGATCTGCTGCGCCCGATCTACGCGCAGACGGCGGCATACGGCCACTTCGGCCGCGAGCTGCCCGACTTCACCTGGGAGCGCACCGACCGCGTCGACGAGCTCCGCGCCGCTGCCGGACTCTGACCGCGACGCCGTGACGAGCGATGAGCCGCAGCGGCTGACGGTCGCGCGCGTCCTCGTCGACTCTCCGCTGCCGCAGCTCGACCGCCTGTTCGACTACGCGGTGCCCGCGGAGCATATGGATGCCGCGACCCCCGGCGTGCGTGTGAAGGTGCCGCTGCGTACCGCGGGTCGCGTGGTCGACGGGTTCATCGTCGAGATCGCCGAGGCGGTCGCGCCCGAGCGTCCGCTGTCGGAGCTCGAATCGGTCGTGTCGTCGGTCGCCGTGCTGCCGGCATCGCTCTACGCGCTCGCCCGTCGCGCGGCCGACCGGGCCGCCGGGTCGGCGTCCGACATCCTGCGTCTCGTGGTGCCCAAGCGCATGGTGCGGGCGGAGAAGGCGTGGCTCGCCCGTCCCGCGCCCGAGGTCCCGCACGTCGACGCCGAGCGACTGCGGACGGCCCGCGGCATCCTGGCCGACTATCCGACGCTCGAGGGCGCACTCGCGCAGGGCGCGCGGCTCGCCGTCGACGCCCCGCCCCGACCCTCGCGCCTCGGCGACGGCACCGACGTGGGCGCCTGGGCCGTGCTGCTCGCCGCCGCGGCGACCGTCACCCTCGCCGAGGGTCGCAGCGCGGTGCTGGTCGTGCCCGACTATCGCGACCAGGAGCAGCTGCTGGCAGCCCTCGCCGACCTCGCCCCGGCCGACGCCGTGGTGCGCGACGATGCGCGCGAGAGCGGGCCGGAGCGGTACGCCGCCTACCTCCGCATCCTCGCCGAGGCCCCGTGCATCGTGGTGGGCAAGCGCTCGGCCGCCTACGCTCCCGCGGCGCGCACGGGGCTCGTGGCGCTCTGGGACGACGGCGATCCACTGCTCGCCGAACCCCTGAGCCCCGGGGTGCACGCGCGCGACGCCGCCCTAGTGCGCCAGGAGCTCGAGGGCCACACGCTGCTGTTCGCAGGTCACACCCGCACGACCGACGTCGAGCGGCTGGTGCAGCTCGGCTGGGTCACCGACGTGCCCGCGCGGCGCCGCGTGTCGCCGAAGGTCGTGCTGAGCGCACCCGACGACGCCGCATCGCGCGCCCGCATCCCGTCGTCCGCGTTCGCGGCGATGCGCGAGGGGCTGCGTCAAGGACCGGTGCTCGTGCAGGTCGCGCGCCCCGGCTATGCGCCGGTCGTCCTGTGCGCCGAGTGCCGGCGCCCCGCGCGCTGCCTGCACTGCGGCGGCCCCCTGCGGGCCGACGCCCCGCGCGGCGTGCCCGAGTGCGGCTGGTGCGGCCGTCGCGCGCACGGCTGGGCGTGCCCGCACTGCGCGGGCAGCACCTTCCGCTTCGCATCGGCGGGGACGGAGCGCACCGCCGACGAGCTCGGCCGCGCGTTCGCGGGCATGCGGGTGATCGTGGCCGACGGCGCCCACCCCCGTGAACGCGTCGACGACGCACCCGCCCTCGTGATCGCGACGCGCGGCGCCGAGCCGATCGCCGCGGGCGGATACCGTGCGGTCGTGCTCCTCGACGGCGAGCGGATGCTGCTCGCCGAAGATCTGCGCATCGGCGAGGCGTGCCTGCGCTGGTGGGCGAACGCGGCGGCCCTCGCGCACCCGGGCGCGCCGGTGCATCTCGTCGGAGTGACCGGGCCCGCCGCACGGGCGCTCGCCACCTGGACGCCGGCGGCCTACGCCCGCGCAGAGCTCGCCGAACGCGCACCGCTGCGCATGCCGCCGACCGTGCGCATCGTGCGTATCGAGGGCACGCCCGAACGGGTGCAGCAGGCGGTGCAGGATGCCGCGGCCCACGCACCCCTTCCCGCCGACGCCCTGCTCGGACCCGTCGCGCTCGACGACGGGCGCGTGCGGGCGCTGCTGCGCGTCGACTACGCCGCCGGCGCCGACACTATGCGGTCGCTGCGCGCGAGCGTCGTGGCCGCGGCGATCTCCGGGCGACGCCCGCCGAAGGGGCGACCACCGGTGCCGCGCAATACACTGAACGTCCGGGCCGACCTTCTCGACGTCGACCTGTGACCCGCTCGACGACCCGGGGTCGCGATGCCCGCGGTCGTCCATGAACAGGGAGCCCATGCGTCTGATCTTCGCCGGTACGCCGGCGGCCGCGGTGCCGTCTCTGCGTGCCCTTGCGGCCTCCTCGCACACGATCGCGACGGTCGTCACGCGCCCGGATGCCCCGATCGGCCGCAAGCGCGTGCTCACCCCGTCGCCGGTCGCGGCGACCGCCGACGAGCTGCAGCTGCCGACGCTCAAGACCCGTCGCCTCGACCCCGAGGCATCCGCTCATCTCGAGGCCCTCGACGCCGATCTCGGCGTGATCGTCGCGTACGGCGGGCTCGTGCGCGAGCCGCTGCTGAGCGCCCCGCGCCTCGGCTGGATCAACCTGCACTTCTCGCTGCTCCCGCGCTGGCGGGGCGCCGCCCCGGTGCAGCACGCGCTGATCGCGGGCGACGCCGAGACCGGATCGAGCGTGTTCCGTCTCGTCGCGGAGCTCGACGCCGGTGACGTCTACAGCGAGGTGCGCTACCGCGTCCCGCCGCTCGCGACGGCCGCCGACGTGCTGCGCGAGCTGTCGATCATCGGCGCGGAGCAGATCGTCGGCGTGGTCGACGCCCTCGCGGCCGGAACGGCCGTCGCGACGCCCCAGGCGGGCACGCCGACCCTCGCGCCGAAGCTCGACGCCGCCGACGGACGGCTCGACGTGACACAGCCCGCCGACGTCGTGCTCGGGCGGTTCCGCGGAGTCACCCCGGAGCCGGGCGCCCACCTCATCGTCGACGGTCAGCGCCTGAAGGTGCTCGCCGCCCACCGCGCCGAGTCCACCGCCCGCCCTGCCCCGGGTCAGCTCGCCCTGCAGGGCCGCGAGGTGGTGGTCGGCACGGCCGACGACGCGATCGCGCTCGAGCGGGTGCAGCCGGCGGGCAAGGCGGCGATGGTCGCCGGCGACTGGTGGCGCGGCCTGCGGGTCGACGAGCTGCGGGTCGAGAAATGACCGCCCCCGCTCGCCGTGTCGCGTTCGAGGTCATCCGGGCCGTGCACGCCGACGACGCGTACGCGAACCTGCTGCTGCCCGCCGCCATCACCCGCGCCGGGCTGAGCAGCGCCGATGCGGCGCTCGCGACCGAGCTCACCTACGGCACCCTGCGCCGCGAAGGCACCTATGACGCGGTCATCTCGCTCGCCGCGGGCCGCGACATCGCGCTGATCGATCCGCCCGTGCTCGACGCGCTGCGGCTCGGCGCACACCAGATCCTCGCGACGCGCATCGCGTCGCATGCCGCCGTGCACGACACCGTCGATCTGGTGCGGCGCGAGATCGGCCCCGCCGTGACCGGCTTCGCGAACGCGGTGCTGCGCCGGATCTCCCGCGACAACCCCGGCGACTGGTTCTCCCGCATCGCCGACGAGGCGCGCTCCGACGACGAGCGCCTCGCGCTGCGGTTCTCGCACCCGGTCTGGGTGATCCGCGCCTTCCGTCGCGCCCTCGCCGCCGAGGGCCGCGCCGACGAGCTCGAGGCGCTGCTGACCGCCGACAACGCGGCACCGGGCGTCACGATGGCGGCGCTCCCGGGGCTCGTCGATCCTGACGCGGACAGCGCCCGCACCCCGTACTCGCCCGTCGGCTTCCGACTCGCCGGCGGTGACCCGGAGCCCGTCATCACCGCGGCGGGCGGCCGGGTGCGCGTACAGGACGAGGGATCCCAGCTCGTCGCCCTGGCGCTCAGCCGCCACGCCCCCGTGCGCGCGGGGGAGCGGTGGCTCGACCTGTGCGCGGGGCCGGGCGGCAAGACCGCACTGCTCGCGGCCGAGGCCCTCGCGCACGGAGCCGTCCTCGATGCGAACGAGCCGGTTCCGGCCCGCGCGGGACTGGTGCGCCGTTCGGTGGCCGCCGTGCCGCTCCCGGTCGACGTCTCCGAGCTCGACGGGCGCGAGCGGGCGGCGAGCGCCGCGGGTGCGTACGACCGCATCCTCGTCGACGCGCCGTGCACGGGTCTCGGCGCGCTGCGCCGGCGTCCCGAGGCGCGGTGGCGCAAGCAGTCATCGGATGTCGCGGACCTCACCCCGCTGCAGCGGGAGCTGCTGTCCTCGGCCGTGGGCGCGCTGGCCCCGGGCGGCGTGGTCGCGTACGTCACCTGCTCTCCGCATCTCGCCGAGACGCAGGGCGTCGTGGCCGACGTGCGCCGCGAGTGGGGCGACGCCCTCGAGCCGGTCGACGCCCGCGAGGTGCTGCAGCGGGTCGCCCGGCGCCCGCTCGATCTCCCCGAGCCGGCGTCCGACGACGGACACGCCCAGCTCTGGCCCCACCGCCACGGCACCGACGGGATGTTCCTCGCGCTGCTCCGACGTCGCTGACGTCCTGGGTGGCGAGGTCCGGCCCGGGATAATGGGGGAGTGAGCGACATCCGCATCAATCCCTCCATCCTCTCCGCCGACTTCGTGAACATGCAGGCGGACCTCGACCGCATCGCGACCGCAGACTTCGTGCACGTCGACGTCATGGACAACCACTTCGTGCCGAACCTCACCTTCGGACCGCAGATGGTGCAGCGCATCCAGGAGACGAGCCCGGTGCCGCTCGATGTGCACCTGATGATCGACGACGCCGACCGCTGGGCCCCCGGTTACGCCGAGCTCGGCGCGGCATCCGTCACCTTCCATCTCGAGGCCGCGACCGATCCGATCGCCCTGGCCCGCACCCTGCGCGGCATCGGCGCGCGCGCCGGCGTCGCCATCAAGCCCGGAACCCCCGCCGAGGGCCTGTACGACGTGCTCGACGAGTTCGACCAGATCCTGGTGATGACCGTCGAGCCGGGCTTCGGCGGGCAGTCGTTCATGACCTCCACGATGCCGAAGCTGTCGGCGCTGGCCGCCGAGGCGCGTCGCCGAGGATCGTCGGTGTGGCTGCAGGTCGACGGCGGCATCGGCGAGTCGACGATCGCCCAGGCCGCCGAGGCGGGCGCCGACACCTTCGTCGCCGGCTCCGCGGTGTTCGGCGCCGACGACCCGGCGCGCGCGATCGAGGCGCTGCGCAGCGGCGCCGCCCGTCACACCCACGCGCACTGAGGTGAGCCTGGGCCCGAGGGGGCCGCGCGGTTCGCTACCCTTGCAGGGTGAAGTCGTTCGACGAGCTGTTCGCTGAGCTCACCGTCAAAGCCCAGGAGCGTCCCGCCGGTTCCGGCACGGTCGCCGAGCTCGATGCGGGTGTGCACGCGATCGGCAAGAAAATCGTCGAAGAGGCCGCCGAGGTGTGGATGGCCGCGGAGTTCCAGTCCGACGCCGAGGCGGCGGAGGAGATCTCCCAGCTGCTCTATCACCTCCAGGTGCTGATGCTCGCGAAGGGTCTGACCCTGCAGGACGTCTACCGACATCTGTGACCCACGCCGGCCCCGCCGGCACGAGGCATCCGCTCATCACACGACCGCAGAGAAGACCATGCTCAGAATCGCCGTGCCCAACAAGGGCTCGCTCGCCGAGACCGCAGCCGAGATGCTGCAGGAGGCCGGGTACACCGGCCGACGCGATCCCAAAGACCTCTACGTGCTCGACGCCGCCAACGACGTCGAGTTCTTCTACCTCCGCCCCCGCGACATCGCGACCTACGTCGGCTCGGGCGCGCTCGATGTCGGCATCACCGGCCGCGACCTGCTGCTGGACGCCCGCATGCCCGGTGCACGCGAGATCGAGACGCTCGGCTTCGCCGATTCGACGTTCCGGTTCGCGGGCCCTCCCGGCCGCTTCCGCGAGCTGAGCGACCTGCACGGGCTGCGCGTCGCCACGGCCTACCCCGGCCTCGTCGACGGCTACCTCGACGAGCAGGGCGTCGCCGTCGACCTCGTCCCCCTCGATGGCGCGGTCGAGTCGGCCGTGCAGCTCGGTGTGGCCGATGCGGTCGCCGACGTCGTGTCGACGGGCACCACGCTGCGCCAGGCGGGCCTCGAGATCTTCGGTCCCGTGCTGCTGCAGTCCGAGGCCGTGCTCATCAGCGGCAGCACCGAGCCCGACGGTCTCGACACCCTGCTGCGACGCCTGCGCGGCGTGCTCGTGGCGCGCCAGTACGTGATGGTCGACTACGACCTGCCGCTGGTGCTGCTCGACCAGGCCGTCGCCGTCGCCCCCGGCATCGAGTCGCCGACCGTGTCGCCGCTGCGCGACCCCGAGTGGGTCGCCGTGCGGGTGATGAGCCCCCGCAAGGGCGTCAACCGCGTCATGGACGACCTCTACGCGCTCGGCGCCCGCGCCATCCTCGTCACCGAGATCGCCGCCGCGAGGCTCTGATGAGCGTCGTCACGCGGGTGATCCCGTGCCTGGATGTCGCGGCCGGCCGCGTCGTGAAGGGCGTGAACTTCGAGAACCTCCGCGACATGGGCGACCCGGTCGAGCTCGCCCGGCTCTACTTCGCGCAGGGGGCCGACGAGATCACCTTCCTCGACGTCACCGCGACCGTCGACGAGCGGGCGACCACCTACGAGGTCGTGCAGCGCACGGCCGAGGAGGTCTTCATCCCGTTGACCGTGGGCGGCGGCGTGCGGGCGACCGAAGACGTGGCGCGCCTGCTCGCCTGCGGCGCCGACAAAGTGGGCGTCAACTCAGCCGCCATCGCACGCCCCGAGCTGCTCGGCGAGATCGCCGATCGCTTCGGCGCTCAGGTGCTCGTGCTCTCCCTCGACGTGAAGCGCTCGGCGGCGACGCCCAGCGGATTCGTCGTCACCACCCACGGCGGACGCACCGAGACATCCCTCGACGCCCTCGCCTGGGCGCAGGAGGCCATCGAGCGCGGCGCCGGCGAGCTGCTGGTGAACTCCATCGACGCCGACGGCACGAAGGACGGCTTCGACCTCGAGCTCGTCGCCCTCATGCGCGAGATCTCGAGTGTGCCCGTCATCGCCTCGGGCGGCGCCGGCCGTGCGGCCGACTTCGCCCCCGCTGTGCGCGCGGGCGCCGATGCGGTGCTGGCGGCGAGCGTGTTCCACTCGGGCCAGCTGACGGTGAGCGATGTGAAATCCGCCCTCGTCGCCGACGGAGTGGAGGTACGCCGATGACGGGCTCGCTCGACGAGCGCATCGCCGCCGTCGCGTTCAACGCCGACGGTCTCGCCCCTGCGATCGTGCAGCAGTGGGACACCCACGAGGTGCTCATGCTGGGGTGGATGGATGCCGAGGCGCTCCGTCGCACGTTGACCACCGGTCGCGTCACCTACTGGTCGCGGTCCCGCCAGGAGTACTGGCGTAAGGGTGACACGTCGGGCCACATCCAGCTCGTGAAGTCGGCACACCTCGACTGCGACGGCGACGCACTGCTGATCGAGGTCGACCAGGTGGGGCCCGCGTGCCACACGGGCCTGCGCAGCTGCTTCGACACCGCCGACCTCGACGCGGTCGACGGCGTGGTGGGGGAGGAGCGCCCGTGATCGCCCGTGCGCGTCTGATCGCCGTGCTCGCCGCGCTCGTCGCCGGGGCGATCGGCATCATCTCCTCCACGCAGACGTGGGTCGACGTCATCCTCACGGCCGGCTCCGCTCCCGACATCGCGGTCGCCGGAAACGATGCCGTGCCGGTGCTCGCGCCGCTCAGCCTCGCCGCGCTCGCACTCGGCCTCGCGCTGTCGATCGTCGGGCGCATCCTGCGGTATGTCTTCGGCGCCCTCGCCCTCGCGGGCGCCGTGTGGCTGTTCATCCTGACGCTGCAGGTCGTGACGGGTCCGCCGGTGGCCGCGGTCGCCGCGCCCATCACCAAGGCCACCGGCATCGCGGGCTCGTCGGCGATCGCCGCGCTCATCGACCATGCCGTGGTCTCGGGCTGGGCGTGGGGCGCGCTGTTCGGCTGGGTGCTGCTCGCCGTCAGCGGCGCGTTCACCCTCGCCACCGCCCACCGGTGGCGCACGGGTGGTCGGCGGTACGAGACATCCACCGCGGCCGTCGCGGCCACCGGGCCACTCGACGCGGTCGACTCGTGGGACTCCCTCTCCCGCGGCGACGACCCGACCGACGCGGGCCGCGCCGCACCGGAGGACGAAGACGAGACCACTAGACTGGACGGGCGTTCGCACGCTCCCGAAGGAGGATCATGACCGACTCGATTGGCGACCCTGGCCACGGACACTCGCCCGCCGCATGGACGGCCGTCGTGATCATGCTGGTCGCGCTGTCGATCGGCACGGTCGCGTTCTACCTCGAGGTGGTCTGGCTCGTCTGGGCCTCCGTGGTGCTCGTCGTCGTGGGCGCTCTCGTCGGTCTCGTGCTGTCGCGCCTCGGTTGGGGCGCCAACGGGCCGAAGTACGTCCCCAAGCAGCATTGAACCTGCTCGAGGAGCTGACCGCCGGCTCCGTCGCCGACAGTGAGGCGCGCGCCGCCCGCAGCCCGCTGCACGAGGTCGAGCGCTCGGCTCTCGCCGCGCCCGCAGCTCGTGACGCCCTCGCCTTCCTCGCGCCGTCCGACCGGGTGAAGATCATCGCCGAGGTCAAGCGCGCGAGCCCGTCGCGCGGCGACCTGGCGGCCATCCCCGATCCGGCGCACCAGGCCGTTCTCTACGAGACCGGCGGCGCCAGCGCGATCTCGGTGCTCACCGAGCAGCGTCGCTTCAAGGGGTCGCTCGACGACCTGCGCGCCGTGAAGCAGGCGGTGACCCTGCCGGTTCTCCGCAAGGACTTCATCGCCACCGACTACCAGGTGCTCGAGGCCCGCGCCGCCGGCGCCGACCTCGTGCTGCTGATCGTCGCCGCCCTCGACCTGCCGACCCTCACGCGGCTGCACGCGCTCGTCACCGAGCTCGGCATGACTCCGCTCGTCGAGGCCCATTCAGCGAGCGAGCTCGACGCGGCCGGCGAGATCGGTGCGCGGCTCGTGGGCGTGAACGCCCGCGACCTCACCACCTTCGACCTCGACCGCGACCTGTTCGGAAGCCTCGTCGACCGCTTCCCGGTCGGGGCGATCAAGGTGGCGGAGTCTGCCGTGCTGACGCCGGCGGATGTCGCCCACTACCGCGGGGCCGGAGCCGATGCCGTGCTGGTCGGCGAGGCGCTCGTCACCGGCGACCCCGTCGCCACCCTCCGCGCGTTCCGAGGAGAGACCGCATGAGCGCGCTGCGCAACGCCCAGGGGCCGTTCTTCGGCGAGTTCGGCGGCCGGTTCATGCCGGAGTCGCTCATCGCCGCGATCGACGAGCTCACCGCCTGCTACGAGTCGGCGAAGGTCGACCCCGCGTTCCATGCCGAGTTCGCCGAACTCCTGCGCTCGTACGCCGGCCGGCCGTCGCCGATCACCGAGGTGCCGCGCTTCGCCGCACACGCGGGCGGCGCGCGCATCTTCCTCAAGCGCGAGGACCTCAACCACACCGGCTCCCACAAGATCAACAACGTCATCGGGCAGGCGCTGCTCACGAAGCGGCTCGGCAAGACGCGGGTGATCGCCGAGACGGGCGCCGGCCAGCACGGCGTGGCGACAGCCACCGCGGCCGCCCTCTTCGGCTTCGACTGCACGATCTACATGGGCGAGGTCGACACCGAGCGCCAGGCGCTGAACGTCGCCCGCATGCGTCTTCTCGGTGCCGAGGTCGTGCCGGTCACGACCGGCAGCCGCACCCTGAAGGACGCCATCAACGAGGCGTACCGCGACTGGGTCGCGAGCGTGGAGACGACGAACTACATCTTCGGCACGGCGGCGGGTCCCCACCCGTTCCCGGCCATGGTGCGCGACTTCCAGAAGGTCATCTCCGAAGAGGCGCGCGCGCAGCTCCTCGACGAGATCGGGCGCCTCCCCGATGCGGTGCTGGCGTGCGTCGGCGGCGGGTCGAACGCGATCGGCATGTTCGATGCGTTCCTCGACGACGAGGGCGTCGCCCTCTACGGCGTCGAGGCGGCCGGTGACGGCGTCGACACGGAGCGGCACGCGGCATCCATCGAACGGGGACGTCCGGGCGTCCTGCACGGCGCCAAGACCTACGTCCTGCAGGACGAGGACGGCCAGACCATCGAATCCCACTCGATCTCCGCCGGCCTCGACTACCCGGGCGTCGGGCCCGAGCACGCGTGGCTCGCCGCGATCGGTCGTGCGCAGTACATCCCCGCGACCGACGACGAGGCGATGCAGGCACTGCGGCTCCTCAGCCGCACCGAGGGCATCATCCCGGCCATCGAGTCGGCGCACGCCCTGGCCGGCGCGATCCGCGTCGGCCGCGAGCTCGGCCCCGACGCCGTGCTCGCCGTGAGCCTGTCGGGGCGCGGCGACAAGGACATGGACACCGCCGCCCGCTACTTCGGCCTCTACGACGAGGAGGCCGGCGCATGAGCCGCGTCGCCGCCGCGATCGAGAAGGCCCACGCCGAGGGGCGTGGTGCGTTCGTCGGCTACCTGCCCGTCGGTTTCCCCGACACGGCCACGAGCATCGAGGCGGCCGTCGCCCTCGCCGAGGCGGGGGCCGACATCCTCGAGCTCGGTCCGCCGTACTCCGACCCGGTCATGGACGGCGAGGTCATCCAGCAGGCGACCCAGCAGGCGCTCGCGAACGGTTTCCGGCTGCGGGACCTGTTCCCGGCGATCGCGGAGATCACCCGCCGCGTCGATGTCCCGGTGCTGGTGATGACCTACTGGAACCCGGTGCTGCAGTACGGCGTCGACCGGTACGCGGACGACCTCCTCGCCGCCGGCGGCGCAGGTCTCATCACCCCCGACGTCACGCCCGAGTCGGCCGCGGAGTGGATCGCCGCCAGCGAGCGCACCGGCCTCGACCGCGTGTTCCTCGCGGCGCCCACCTCCACCAACGAGCGCCTCGACCTGGTCGTGAAGGCCTCGACCGGCTTCGTGTACACGGTCTCGACGATGGGCATCACCGGGGAGCGGGCAGAGCTGGATGCCGCGGCCCGCCGCCTCACCGAGCGTCTCCGCGCGCACGGCGCGGCGCACGCGTGCGTGGGCATCGGCATCTCCACGCCCGAGCAGGTCGCGGGTGTCGTCGGCTACGCCGACGGTGCGATCGTCGGCACCGCGCTCGTGCGCGCGCTGCGCGACGGCGGGGTCGACGGCCTGCGCCGCGTGGCGGGGGCTCTCGCGTCCGGCACGGCTCGTCCACGCCCGTAGACTCGCACCATGACGTTCGCCCCCACGAACGCGCTCACCAGCGTGTTCGCCAGCATCCCGAGCCCGTCGATCAGCTACTTCCAGCTGGGTCCGGTGACGATCTACTACTACGCGCTGTGCATCATCGCCGGGATCGTGGTCGCGGTGCTGATGACGAACCACTTCCTCACCAAGCGCGGGGCGGAGCGCTGGGTCGTCATCGACATCGCCCTGTTCGCGGTGCCGCTGGCGATCATCGGGGCGCGCGCGTTCCACGTGCTCACCCATCCCGGCGACTACTTCGGCGCGGGCAAGGACGTGCTCTCGGTGTTCTACATCTGGGAGGGCGGCATCGCCATCTACGGTGCGCTCATCGGCGGGGCGATCGGGGCCATCATCGGATGCCGCTGGACGGGCATCCGCTTCTGGACCTTCGCCGATGCCCTTGCACCGGGCCTGATCCTCGCCCAGGCCATCGGCCGTTTCGGCAACTACTTCAACCAGGAGCTCTTCGGCCTCCCCACCGACGCTCCATGGGGCCTCGAGATCGACTCGTCGAACCCGGCGATCCCGCAAGGCCTGCCCGCGGGCACGCTGTTCCAGCCGACCTTCCTCTACGAGGTCATCTGGAACACGCTCGGCGCGATCGTGCTGCTCGTCATTGCCCGCCGGTTCCGCCTCCAGTGGGGTCGTCTGTTCGCGATCTACCTGATCTGGTACTCCGCCGGCCGCATCGTCTGGGAGAGCATCCGCATCGACCCGAGCGAGATCTACCTCGGTCTCCGCGTCAACGTCTGGGCAGCGATCCTGGGAGTCATCGTCGGCCTCGTGATCTACATCGTGCAGACGACGCGCCACCTCGGCCTCGAGCCGTCGCCCTATCGGCCCGGACGCGGAGCACCCGGTTCATCGCCTGTACAATCGCTGGATACCGACCAGTACGTCGACGTGAGCGAGCCGCCCGCGGACGCACTCGGTCAGGGCACCGCCACAAGCTCCGCTGCCGCACAGTAACTCCTTCGGGCCGACGTCGTCCCAGCACAGCACCAAGTGAGGACGGTACGCATGGCCCCCAGCCTCCGTCACAGCATCCCCGGCGGGACGTTCCCGGCCGCCCAGGGGATGTACAACCCCGCGTTCGAGAAGGACGCCTGCGGCCTGGCGATGGTCGCGACCCTTCGCGGCACGCCCGGCCACGACATCGTCAGCCTGGCGCTCACCGCCCTGCGCAACCTCGAGCACCGCGGCGCGATCGGCTCCGACGCGGGCACGGGCGACGGCGCCGGCATCCTCACCCAGATGCCCGATGCCTTCCTGCGCGCGGTCGTCGGCTTCGAGTTGCCCCCGGTCGGCGAGTACGCCGCCGGGCTCGCCTTCCTGCCGCTCGACGCGGCGGAGCGCCAGCGGGTCAAGGACGGCATCGAGCAGGTCGCGGCATCCGAGAACCTCATCGTGCTCGGCTGGCGCGAGGTGCCGACCGACGACGCCCACCTCGGCAAGCTCGCGTTCGAGGCTCGTCCCGCGTTCGAGCAGATCTTCGTCTCACGTCCCGCGGTCGGCGACGCGCCGGCGCTGTCGGGCATCGCGCTCGACCGCCGCGTCTACCGGCTGCGCAAGCGGGCACGCCGCGAGCACGGCGGCTACTTCGTGTCGCTCTCCAGCCGCACCCTCGGGTACAAGGGCATGGTCACGACCCTGCAGCTCGAGCCGTTCTACCCCGACCTGCAGGACGAGCGGTTCACCTCTGAGCTCGCCGTCGTGCACTCCCGGTACTCGACAAACACGTTCCCGTCGTGGCCGCTCGCGCAGCCGCTGCGCATGCTCGCGCACAACGGCGAGATCAACACGGTCAGCGGCAACCGCAACTGGATGCGGGCGCGTCAGTCGCAGCTCGAGTCGGCGCTGGTCGGAGACATCCGCCCGCTGCTGCCCATCTGCACCGACGGCGCCAGCGACTCGGCCTCGTTCGATGAGGTGCTCGAGCTGCTCACGCTCACGGGACGCAGCCTCCCGCACGCGATCATGATGATGGTGCCGGAGGCGTACGAGAAGCAGGCCGACATCGACCCGCAACTGCGGGCGTTCTACGACTACCACTCCATGCAGATGGAGCCGTGGGACGGCCCCGCCGCGCTCATCTTCACCGACGGCACGCTCGTCGGCGCGACCCTCGACCGTAACGGCCTGCGCCCGGGTCGCTGGACGGAGACGACCGACGGCCTCGTCGTCATCGGCTCCGAGACCGGCGTGCTCGACTTCGAGCCCGAGCGCATCAAGCGCCGCGGCCGTCTGCGCCCGGGGCGCATGTTCCTCGTCGACACGGCCGAGCGCCGCATCATCGAGGACGACGAGATCAAGCAGCAGCTCTCCACCCTGCACCCGTGGCAGGAGTGGCTGGACGCGGGCCGGGTGCGACTCGCCGATCTTCCCGAGCGCGAGCACATCGTGCATCCGATCGCCTCGATCACGCGCCGCCAGCGCACGTTCGGGTACACCGAGGAGGAGGTGCGCATCCTCCTGACCCCGATGGGACAGAACGGCGCCGAGCCCCTCGGCGCGATGGGAAGCGACACCCCGGTCGCGGTGCTCAGCGAGCGTCCGCGCCTGCTGTTCGACTACTTCACCCAGCAGTTCGCCCAGGTCACAAACCCGCCGCTCGACTCGCTGCGGGAAGAGATCGTCACCTCCCTCGCGCTCGGTCTCGGCCCGGAGCCGAACCTGCTGGCCTGGGGTCCGGAGCACACGCGCACGGTCACGCTCGACTTCCCCGTCATCGACAACGACGAGCTCGCGAAGATCCAGCACATCGACACCGCCCTCCCGGGCCGCACCTCGGTGACCATCCGCGGCCTGTACCGGGTCGAGGCGGGCGCGAAGGGCATGAAGAAGCGCCTCGAGCAGATGTGCAGCGAGGTCGACCAGGCCATCGAGGACGGCGCCGAGTTCATCGTGCTCAGCGACCGCGACTCGAACAAGGACCTCGCGCCGATCCCGTCGCTGCTCTCGCTGGCCGCCGTGCACCATCACCTCATCCGCAACGAGACGCGCATGAAGGTCGGGCTCGTCGTCGAGGCCGGTGATGTGCGCGAGGTGCACCACGTCGCCACCCTCATCGGCTATGGGGCATCCGCCGTGAACCCGTACCTCGCGATGGAGACCGTCGAGTACCTCGTGCGCGCCGGCTTCATCACCAACATCACGCCCGAGAAGGCCGTGCGCAACCTGATCTACGCGCTCGGCAAGGGCGTGCTGAAGATCATGTCGAAGATGGGCATCTCGACCGTGTCGTCCTACGCGGGCGCGCAGGCGTTCGAGGCCGTGGGGCTGTCGGGCGAGCTCATCGACGCCTACTTCACCGGTACGGAGTCCAAGCTCGGCGGCATCGGCCTCGACGTGATCGCGGCCGAGAACGCCGCACGCCACGCGTTCGCCTACCCCGAGGACGAGGCCGCCCGCACCCACGAGCGGCTGTGGACCGGCGGCGAGTACCAGTGGCGCCGCGACGGCTCGCCGCACCTGTTCAACCCGCAGACGATCTTCCGTCTGCAGCACGCGACGCGCGAGCGCCGGTACGACATCTTCCGCGAGTACACCAAGCTCGTCGACGACCAGGCGGCCGAGCTGAAGACCCTCCGCGGCCTGTTCGGCTTCAAGAAGAACCAGCGTCCGCGCGTGCCGATCGATGAGGTGGAGCCCGTCTCCGCCATCGTGAAGCGATTCTCCACCGGCGCGATGAGCTACGGTTCCATCTCGAAGGAGGCGCACGAGACGCTCGCGATCGCGATGAACCGCCTCGGCGCGAAGTCCAACACGGGCGAGGGCGGCGAAGACGTCGACCGCCTGCTCGACCCGGAGCGTCGCAGCTCTATCAAGCAGGTCGCATCGGGTCGCTTCGGCGTGACGAGCCTGTACCTGACCGAGGCCGACGACATCCAGATCAAGCTCGCCCAGGGCGCGAAGCCCGGCGAGGGCGGTCAGTTGCCGCCCGGCAAGGTGTACCCGTGGATCGCCCGCACCCGCGGCGGCACCCCCGGCGTCGGCCTCATCTCGCCGCCGCCGCACCACGACATCTACTCGATCGAGGACCTCAAGCAGCTGATCTTCGACCTCAAGCGCGCGAACCCGCGCGCCCGGGTGCACGTGAAGCTCGTGAGCCAGTCCGGCATCGGGGCGGTCGCCGCCGGCACCGCGAAGGCCCTCGCCGACGTCATCCTCGTCTCGGGTCACGACGGCGGCACCGGCGCGAGCCCCCTCAATTCGCTCAAGCACGCCGGCACCCCGTGGGAGCTGGGCCTCGCCGAGACCCAGCAGACGCTCATGCTGAACGGCATGCGCGACCGCGTGGTGGTGCAGGTCGACGGCCAGCTCAAGACCGGGCGCGACGTCGTCATCGGCGCGCTGCTCGGTGCCGAGGAGTTCGGTTTCGCGACCGCGCCCCTCGTCGTCAGCGGCTGCATCATGATGCGCGTGTGTCATCTCGACACCTGCCCGGTGGGCGTGGCGACGCAGAACCCGGTGCTGCGCGAGCGCTTCTCGGGCAAGCCCGAGTTCGTCGTCAACTTCATGGAGTTCATCGCCCAGGAGGTGCGCGAGATCCTCGCCGAGCTCGGGTTCCGCACGCTCGACGAGGCCGTGGGCCGTGTCGACGCGCTCGACCTGAACGGCGCGATCGAGCACTGGAAGGCGGACGGTCTGGACCTCGCCCCCGTGCTCCAGGGTCCCGACTTCGCCGACGACGAGCCCCGGCGCAACCGGCGCGCCCAGAACCACGAGCTCGATGACCACTTCGACGTGCAGCTCATCGAGCGCGCGCAGGACGTCATCGCACACGGCGGCCACCTCGAGATCGACCTGCCCGTGCGCAACACCGCGCGCGCGGTCGGCACGATGCTCGGCCACCACGTCACGCTCGCGCACGGCGAGAACGGTCTGCCGACCGACTCGATCGTCGTGAATCTGCACGGCTCGGCCGGGCAGTCGTTCGGCGCGTTCATGCCGGCCGGCATCACCCTCACCCTCGAGGGCGACTCGAACGACTACGTCGGCAAGGGTCTGTCGGGCGGACAGATCGTCGTGCGACCGCCGCGCGGCGCGACATTCCCCGCCTCGAAGAACGTGATCGCCGGAAACGTCATCGGCTACGGCGCAACGCAGGGCACGCTGTTCCTGCGCGGCACCGTGGGGGAGCGGTTCCTGGTGCGCAACTCCGGCGCGACCGCCGTCGTGGAGGGCGTGGGCGACCACGCGCTCGAGTACATGACGGGTGGGCTCGCGGTCATCCTCGGTGAGACCGGACGCAACCTCGGTGCGGGCATGTCGGGCGGCACGGCCTACGTGTACAGGCTCGACTCCGCCCTCGTGAACCGCGAGGCGCTGGCCGCCGGCGAGCTCGTGCTCGACGAGCTCGGCTCGGGCGACGCGGAGATCCTCAAGGACCTGCTCGAGCGCCACGTCGCCGAGACCGAGTCCGTGCTCGCCGCGAGCCTCCTCGAGCGCTTCGACGAGGAGATCGGCAACTTCGTGCGGGTCATTCCGCGCGACTACGCAGCGGTGCTGCAGACGCGCCAGGAGGCGCTCGCGCAGGGCCTCGACCCCGACGGCGACGTCGTGTGGAACCGCATCCTGGAGGTGACGGGTGGCTGACCCGAAGGGCTTTCTGAAGACGACCCAGCGCGAGACCCCGTCGCGTCGACCGGTTCCCGTGCGCATCCTCGACTGGCGCGAGGTGTACGAACCGGGCGACTCCGCGGTGCTGCGTCGTCAGGCGGGCCGCTGCATGGACTGCGGCGTGCCGTTCTGTCACACCGGATGCCCCTTGGGCAACCTCATCCCGGAGTGGAACGACCTCACCTGGCGCGGCGAGGGCCGCGCGGCCATCGAGCGTCTGCACGCGACCAACAACTTCCCGGAGTTCACCGGTCGCCTGTGCCCGGCCCCCTGCGAGAGCGCGTGCGTGCTCGGCATCAACCAGCCGGCCGTCACGATCAAGCAGGTCGAGGTGTCGATCATCGACCAGGCCTTCGCGAACGGATGGGTCGACTCCAAGCCGCCGGCACGCCTCACGGGCAAGACGGTCGCCGTGGTGGGGTCCGGCCCCGCCGGTCTTGCCGCCGCCCAGCAGCTCACCCGTGCGGGTCACACGGTCGCGGTCTTCGAGCGCGACGACCGCATCGGCGGTCTGCTGCGCTACGGCATCCCCGACTTCAAGATGGAGAAGCGCCACCTCGAGGCCCGGCTGCGTCAGATGCAGGACGAGGGCACCCGCTTCCGCGCGGGCGTGACCATCGGCACCGACATCTCCTGGTCCGACCTGCGTTCGCGCTACGACGCGGTCGTGATCGCGACCGGGTCGACGATCCCGCGCGACCTCGCCATCCCGGGCCGCGACCTCGATGGGGTGCACTTCGCCATGGAGTACCTCGTCGAGTCCAACAAGGCGGTCGCGGGCGACCAGGTTCCCCACCAGATCTCCGCCGAGGGCAAGCACGTCATCGTGATCGGAGGCGGTGACACTGGCGCCGACTGCATCGGCACCGCCCACCGCCAGGGCGCGCTCAGCGTGACCAACCTCGCCATCGGCACGCAGCCTCCGACCGAGCGCCCCGCGCACCAGCCGTGGCCGATGACCCCCACTGTGTTCGAGGTCTCCTCGGCGCACGAGGAGGGCGGCGAGCGGATGTTTTTGGCATCGACCGTCGAGTTCCTTGCGAACGAGGCGGGCGAGGTGCGGGCCCTCCGCGTCGCCGAGACCGAGTACGTCGACGGCCGTCGCGTGCCCAAGAGCGGTACCGAGCGGGAGATCCCGGCCGACCTCGTGCTCATCGCGATGGGCTTCACCGGCCCGGAGCGCGCTCTGCTCGAGGACCAGCTCGACACGCGGTTCACCGACCGCGGCAACGTCGAGCGCGCCGACGACTACGAGACCACCGTGGCGGGCGTCTTCGTCGCCGGCGACGCCGGTCGCGGCCAGTCGCTGATCGTCTGGGCGATCGCCGAAGGACGGGCCGCCGCGGCATCCGTCGACCGTTACCTCATGGGCGAGACCTCGCTGCCCTCGCCGGTGCGAGCCGGCGATGTCGCGATCGGCCTCCAGCCCGCGTAGGCTCGAATCCAACCCCACAGCCACACACTGGAGCCGAACACAGGATGAGACGCGCGAAAATCGTCGCAACCCTCGGCCCGGCAACCTCCACCTACGAGATGGTCCGCGCGATCATCGACGCAGGTGTGGATGTCGCGCGCCTGAACCTTTCCCATGGCGACTACTCCGTTCACGACGCGAACTTCGCGAACGTGCGCCGGGCAGCCGACGACGCTGAGCGCCCGGTCGCGGTGCTCGTGGACCTCCAAGGTCCCAAGATCCGCCTCGGCAAGTTCGCCGACGGACCTCACGATCTCGCCCCCGGCGACATCTTCAAGATCACGGTCGAGGACATCCCCGGCACCAAGGAGATCGTCTCGACGACCTTCAAGGGCCTGCCGCAGGACGTCAAGGCCGGCGACTTCCTCCTCATCGACGACGGCAAGGTGCGCGTGAAGGTCCTCGAGACCGACGGCGTCACCGTCACGACCGAGGTGATCGTCGGCGGTCCCGTCTCGAACAACAAGGGCATCAACCTGCCCGGCGTCGCCGTGAACGTGCCGGCGCTGAGCGAGAAGGACGAGGCGGACCTCCGCTGGGCGCTGCGCATCGGCGCGGACATCATCGCCCTGTCGTTCGTGCGCTCCGCGAAGGACGTGCAGCGCGTGCACGTGATCATGGCGGAGGAGGGGCGCCACATCCCGGTCATCGCGAAGATCGAGAAGCCCCAGGCCGTCGACAACCTCGAGGAGATCATCGACGCGTTCGACGGCATCATGGTCGCCCGTGGCGACCTCGGCGTCGAACTGCCGCTCGAGGCGGTGCCGATCGTGCAGAAGCGCGCGGTCGAGCTCTGCCGCCGCATGGCGAAGCCCGTCATCGTCGCGACGCAGATGCTCGAGTCGATGATCCAGAACCCGGTGCCGACCCGCGCCGAGACCAGCGACGTCGCCAACGCGGTGCTCGACGGTGCCGACGCGGTCATGCTCTCGGGCGAGACGAGCGTCGGCGCGTACCCGGTCGTGGTCGTGGAGACCATGGCCCGCATCGTCGAGTCGACCGAGGAGCACGGGCTCGAGCGCATCGCGCCGCTGACCACGAAGCCGCGCACGCAGCCCGGAGCGATCACGCTCGCGGCCCTCGAGGTCGCCGAGTTCGTCGACGCGAAGTGGCTGTGCATCTTCACGGAGTCCGGTGACACTGCCCGCCGCATGGCTCGCCTGCGCCCGCGCATCCCCATGATGGCGTTCGCCGCCGACCCGGCGATCCGTCGTCGTATGGCGGTCAGCTGGGGTGTGCAGTCGACCATCGTCGAGCACGTGCCGCACACCGACCGCATGTTCATCCAGGTGGACGACTTCTTCCTCTCGCACGGCCTCGCGAAGGTCGGCGACAAGGTCGTCGTGATCTCGGGATCCCCTCCCGGCATCATCGGCTCCACCAACGACATCCGCATCCACAAGATCGGCGACGCCGTGCACGGCAAGGCCCCGATCTACCAGGCGGAAGCCGAGTAGCACCGGTACGACGAAGAGGGATGTCCCGCGGGACATCCCTCTTCGTCGTACCGGTGGTGGGACTCGAACCCACATGCCCTCACGGACAACCGATTTTGAGTCGGTCGCGTCTGCCATTCCGCCACACCGGCGTGCGGCCTGCGCCGCGCATCGGGTTTGACCATACCTTAGGATTCAAAGGTGACTGATCTAGACGTACCCGCCCAGCCCGCGGCCCCGCGCCGCGTCGTCGTCGCCGAGGACGAGTCGCTCATCCGACTCGACATCGTCGAGATCCTGCGCGACAACGGGTACGACGTGGTCGGCGAGGCCGGCGATGGCGAGACGGCTGTGGCCCTCGCGACCGAGCTGCGCCCCGACCTGGTGATCATGGACGTGAAGATGCCGCAGCTCGATGGCATCTCCGCCGCCGAGAAGCTCAACAAGAACCACATCGCCCCGGTCGTGCTCCTCACCGCCTTCAGCCAGAAGGAGCTCGTCGAGCGGGCGAGCGAGGCGGGCGCGCTCGCCTACGTCGTGAAGCCGTTCACCCCGAACGACCTGCTGCCGGCGATCGAGATCGCGCTCGCCCGCCACGAGCAGATCATCACGCTCGAGGCCGAGGTCGCCGACATGGTCGAGCGCTTCGAGACCCGCAAGCTCGTCGACCGCGCGAAGGGTCTGCTGAACGAGAAGATGGGCCTGAGCGAGCCCGAGGCGTTCCGGTGGATCCAGAAGGCGTCGATGGACCGCCGCCTGACGATGCAGGATGTCGCGAAGGCGATCATCGAGCAGCTGGCTCCGAAGAAGGCCTGAGCGCCGCCTCAGACGCCGGGAGCGTCGCGCACCATGTTGGTGATGCGCACCGTCGAGCACCGGCGACCCGCGTCATCCGAGATGGCGATCTCGTGCACGGTCAGCGACCGTCCGAGGTGGATCGGCGTGCACACGCCCGTGACGTAGCCGCTCGTGGCCGACCGGGTGTGGGTGGCGTTGATGTCGATGCCGACGGCGAGCCGGCCCGCCCCGGCGTGGAAGTTCGCGTGCATCGAGCCCATGGACTCGCCGAGCACGACGTAGGCGCCGCCGTGCATGAGGCCGACCGGCTGCGTGTTCCCCTCGACGGGCATGCGGGCGATCGCGCGGTCGGGGCCGAACTCAATCCACTCGAGCCCCATCTTCTCGGCGAGGGCTCCCATGCCGCGCGACTGCGCCCAGGCGAGTCCGTCGGCTCCGGCGGGCAGGTCGGGGCTCATCGCACTCCTTCGGGATGTCACGGCGCGGCGCCCGATCGGACCCGGCGGGTGTCGGCGCGCGTCGTTAGGCTGGCACGGTGACCGATTCCGCTCAGCCTACCCTTCTGGTCGTCGACGGCCACTCGCTCGCGTTCCGCGCCTTCTACGCGCTGCCGGTCGACAACTTCACGACGAAGGACGGCCAGCACACCAACGGCATCTACGGGTTCCTGTCGATGTTCATCAACCTGCTGAAGGCCGAGAAGCCGACGCATCTCGCGGTCGCGTTCGACACCTCGCGCGTGTCGTTCCGCACCCGCGAGTACGCCGAGTACAAGGCGAACCGATCGGAGACGCCGCCCGAGTTCGCCGGCCAGATCCCGCTGTTGCAGGACTGCCTGCGGGCCATCGGTGTGACCGTTCTCACCAAGGAGGACATCGAGGCAGACGACATCCTCGCGACGCTGGCTACCCGCGGCGCGGAGGCCGGCTACAAGGTGCTCGTCTGCTCGGGCGACCGCGACACGATCCAGCTGGTGACCGACGATGTCACCCTCCTCTATCCGAGCGTGCAGGGCGTCTCGCAGCTGAAGCGCTACGACCCGGCCGCGGTCGAGGAGCGCTACGGCGTCCGTCCCGAGCAGTACCCCGACATCGCGGCGCTCGTGGGGGAGACCAGCGACAACCTGCCGGGCGTGCCGAAGGTGGGCGAGAAGACCGCGGTGAAGTGGCTCACGCAGTGGGGCACGCTCGAGGCACTGCTGGAGAACGCCGACAAGATCGGCGGCGTGGTCGGCGGCAACCTGCGCGAGCATCTCGACGATGTGAAGCGCAATCGCGCTCTCAACCGCCTGCTGCGCGACGTCGAGCTCCCGGTGTCCCCGGCCGATCTCGAGATCGGTGCCACCGACCTGCAGGAGGTGCGCGACATCTTCGCGCGGCTCGAGTTCCGCACGCTGATGCCGCGCCTGCTCGAGGTGATCGATGCGGGCGACGACCAGGGCGAGAGCGCCCCGGTCACGGTCGCCCCGGTCGCCGTCGAGTCGACGCCCGCCGACGCCGCCACCTGGCTCACGGGTCGCACCGGGGACGTCGGCGTGGTCGTCACCGTCGAACAGGGCACCCCGGCGCGCCTCGGGTTCGCGGATGCGACCGCAGCCATCGAGCTGAGCTGGTCGGATGCCGCGGCCACGGCGATCGGCCCGTGGCTCGCCTCCGACGCACCGAAGGTGCTGCACGATGCGAAGCCGCAGCTCAAGGCGCTGCGCCGCGCCGGCGCAGATCTTCGCGGCATCGTCTTCGACGCCGCCCTCGCCGGCTGGCTCATCCGCCCCAGCTTCCCCGACAAGACGCTCGGCGACCTGGTCGAGCGCTACCTCGGCGAGAAGCTCCCCGAGGCCGATCCGACGCAGCTCGTGCCCGAGACGGAGGGAGCGACCCCCGGTCAGCTGGCCTGGTTCGTCGCGCGGGTCGGAACCGCGATCCGTGACGACATCCCGACTCCTCTCGCGCGCGTGCTCGATGAGATCGAGCTGCCCACTCTCGACACCCTCGCCGACATGGAGCTCGCGGGCGTCGCGGTGTCGCACGACCACCTGTCGGCCTTCTCGACGGAGCTCGCCACGCGTGCCGACGCGATCGCCGCTGACGCCTTCGCGGCGATCGGACGCGAAGTGAACCTCGGGTCGCCGAAGCAGCTGCAGGAGGTGCTGTTCGACGACCTGCAGCTGCCGAAGACGCGCAAGACCAAGACGGGCTATTCGACGGATGCTGCGGTGCTCGCCGACCTGCAGGAGTCGAACCCGCACCCCTTCCTCGACCTGCTGCTGCAGCACCGCGAAGCGACGAAGCTGCGGCAGATCATCGAGTCCCTCGATGCGGGGATCCAGGACGACGGACGCATCCATACGACCTACGTGCAGACGGGCAGCCAGACCGGCCGACTGTCGAGCACCGACCCGAACCTGCAGAACATCCCGGTGCGCACCGAGGAGAGCCGCCGTATCCGGGCCGCCTTCGAAGTCGGCACCGGATTCGAGACACTGCTGACAGCCGACTACTCGCAGATCGAGATGCGCATCATGGCGCATCTCTCGGGCGATCCGGGGCTGATCGAGGCGTTCCGGTCCGGCGAGGACCTGCACCGGTTCGTGGGTGCGCGCGTGTTCGGCGTCGACCCGGCCGAGGTCTCCCCGGCGATGCGCACGAAGGTGAAGGCCATGTCGTACGGTCTCGTCTACGGGCTAAGCGCCTTCGGACTCTCCAAGCAGCTGCGCATCGAGCAGTCCGAGGCGAAGCAGCTGATGAGCGAATACTTCGCGCGGTTCGGTGCGGTTCGCGACTACCTGCGCTCGTCGGTCGAGCAGGCCCGTATCGACGGGTTCACCGAGACGATCTTCGGTCGGCGCCGGCCGTTCCCCGACCTCACGAGCCCGAACCGCGTGTTGCGCGAGAACGCCGAGCGCGCCGCGCTGAACGCCCCGATCCAGGGGAGTGCGGCCGACATCATGAAGCTCGCGCTGTTCCGCATCCACGACGAGCTGCGCAGTGAGGGGCTGGCCTCCCGCGTGCTGCTGCAGATCCACGACGAACTCGTCGTGGAGGTCGCGCCGGGGGAGTGGGATGCCGCGGAGCGGATCGTGCGCGAGCGGATGGGCGATGCCGCCGACCTGTCGGTGCCGCTCGACGTGCAGATCGGTCACGGCCGCGACTGGAACGGCGCCGCGCACTGATCGCTCCCGCACCCGCGTGCCACGTGGATCGACGCCGCGGCCGCCGCGTGCGGATCGGCGACGTGTGAGCCACCGCAGGAGCGGTGTCGCTGCGGGGGGTCACCCGCAGGAGCGCGGCGAACTGCACGACAGGTTTGGCCTGCGTGAGGCGGCATGCCTAGGCTCGATGCCATGACCGACGCAGACCGCACCCCCACCCGGATCGATGCGATCGCGGAGGCTTGGGTCGACAGACTTGCCGAGCTGTCGCCGATGACAGCGACCTACATCGGACGCTTCGAGCACAACGGCCGCTTCGACGACCTGTCGCCGGAGGGGGAGCAGGAGAAGCACGCCGCGATCACCGCCGTGCTGCGCGATCTGTCCGATGCCCAGCCGGTCGACGACATCGACGCGGTCACCCTCGCCGACCTCCGCTCCGAGCTGCAGCTGCAGGTCGATCTCCACGACGCGGGCGCCCATCTGCGGGACCTCAACGTGATCGCCTCACCCGCGCAGGAGCTGCGCAACGCGTTCGACCTCATGCCCACGGACTCGGTCGAGGACTGGACGGTGGTCGCCGAGCGGCTGCGCGCACTGCCCGTGGCCCTGAACGGCTACGTGTCGACGTTGCGCGAAGGCATCCGCACCGGCGTGGTGCCCGCCCGTCGCCAGGTCGACGAGGTCGTCGGTCAGATCGCCCGCTACACGGCGGAGGACGGCTTCTTCGCGGACTTCGTCGGCGGCGCGACCCTTTCCGACGGCGCGCTGCCGGCCTCGCTCGCGCGGGAGCTCACGGATGCCGCGGGTGCGGCCCGCGTCGCCTACGACGACCTGGCGCAGGTGCTGCGCACCGAGCTCACCCCCGTCGCGCTCGAGCACGACGGCGTCGGTCGCGAGCTCTACTCACTGCACTCCCGGCGGTTCCTCGGGGCGACGATCGATCTCGATGAGACCTACGAGTGGGGAGTCGAGGAGCTCGCGCGCATGGTCGCCGAGCAGGAGTCGATCGCGAACGAGATCCTGCCCGGGGCATCCGTGGCCGAGGCGGTCGCGCATCTTGAAGCCGACGCCTCGCGCAAGCTCCACGGCACCGCCGAGCTGCAGCGCTGGATGCAGGAGACGAGCGATCGCGCGGTCGCCGAGCTCGGCCGCAGTCACTTCGACATCCCCGAGCCGGTGCGTCGCCTCGAGTGCATGATCGCCCCCACCCAGGAGGGCGGGATCTACTACACCGGCCCGACCGACGACTTCTCGCGTCCGGGACGCATGTGGTGGTCGGTGCCGGAAGGCGTCACCGAGTTCGACACGTGGCGCGAGCTGACGACGGTCTATCACGAGGGCGTTCCGGGGCATCACCTGCAGATCGCGCAGTCGGTCTACAACCGCGCCCAGTTGAACTCCTGGCGTCGCCTCATCGCGGGGTCGTCGGGTCACGCCGAGGGCTGGGCACTCTACGCCGAGCGCCTCATGGAGCAGCTCGGCTACCTCGAGGATCCGGCGGACCGCCTCGGGATGCTCGACGGGCAGCGGATGCGCGCGGTGCGCGTGGTGCTCGACATCGGGGTGCACCTCGGCAAGCCGCGCCTCGACGGCTCGGGCACGTGGGATGCCGACTATGCGCTGGAGATCATGCGTCAGAACGTCAACATGTCCGACGCCTTCATCCGGTTCGAGGTGAACCGCTACCTCGGGTGGCCGGGCCAGGCGCCGTCGTACAAGGTGGGTCAGCGCATCTGGGAGCAGATCCGCGACGCGTACCGTGCCGCCCAGGGCGACGCATTCGACATCAAGGCGTTCCACAAGAAGGCGCTCGACATCGGCGGCGTCGGTCTCGACACGCTGCGCAGCGCCCTCGTTCCCTGAACGGGAATGCCGGGTCGCGGCATCCTGTTCCATTCCCCTGAATGAAAGGGTGACCCATGACGGATGACGTATCCCGAGCCGCTGCGGTGGAGTTCGGACTCGACACCTTCGGCGACGTGACGGCCGATGAGACGGGGGCGACGCTCACTGACGCCCAGACGATCCGCGACGTCGTCGAGCAGGCCGTCGTGGCGGATGAGACCGGGCTCGCGTTCTTCGGCGTGGGGGAGCACCATCGCCACGAGTTCGCCGTCTCGAGCCCCGAGATCGTGCTCGCCGCCGCCGCGGCGCGCACGTCGCAGATCCACCTCGGCACCGCGGTGACGGTGCTCTCTTCCGATGACCCGGTGCGGCTGTACGAGCGGTTCGCCACCCTGCAGGCGGTGTCGTCGGGTCGGGCCGAGATCATCCTCGGTCGCGGCTCGTTCACCGAGTCGTTCCCGCTCTTCGGCTACGACCTTCACGACTACGAGGTGCTCTTCGAGGAGAAGCTCGACCTGTTCCACCAGCTTCGCGCCGAGCAGCCCGTCACGTGGTCGGGTCGCACCCGCGCCGCCCTCACCGACGCCGACGTCTTCCCCAAGACGGAGACCCCCATCCCGACGTGGATCGGCGTCGGGGGCAGTCCGGAGTCGGTGGTGCGCACGGCACGCTACGGATTCGGCCTGCTGCTCGCGATCATCGGCGGGTCGCCCGCCCGCTTCCGGCCCTACGTCGATCTGTTCCATCGCTCGACCGCGTCGTTCGGGCACGGCGCGCTGCCCGTCGGCGTGCACTCGCCGGGCCACATCGCCGACACGGACGACGAGGCCTGGGAGCAGCTGTATCCGGCGATGGAGTACAACCGCAACGCGATCGGCCGCGAACGCGGGTGGCCCCCGTACAGCCGTGCGCAGTTCGCTCACGACGTCTCGCCAGACGGTGCGATCTACGCGGGATCACCGGAGCGCGTTGCTCAGAAGATCGCCGACGCCGTACGCACGCTCGACCTCGACCGATTCGATCTCAAGTTCTCGAACGGCACGCTGTCCCACGCACGGATGCTGCGTTCGATCGAGCTCTACGGCACGGTCGTCGTGCCGCGGGTGCGGGAGCTGCTCGCGGGGGAGTGAGCGTCAGCGGCGCGGTGTGCGGGGCGACTCGAGACCGAGGTGCACGCGAGTGCGCCGCCGCTCGATCACGATGAAGGTGGCACCCAGGGCCCACAGGGGCACCTGTACGAGGAACGCGGCACGGAACGCGTTCAACGAGTAGGTGCCGGGAGTTCCCGCCCCCTGCAGGTCGAGCGCGAGACCGATGAGGAACACGGCCACCAGCGCGGCGAGGAATCCGCCGACATTCGTGATTCCGGTCGCCGTGCTGAGCCGGTGCTGGGGGTTGTGCGTGCGGGCGTGGTCGAACGCGATCATCGACGCGGGTCCGCCGGTCGCGAGCGCGATGGCGAGCACGACGAGAAGCCAGACCGGGGCCGTCCCCGGCCACAGGATGACCGCCATCCATGCCACGAACTGAAAGGCCACGCTCGGCAGCACGAGCAGGTGGGACCGGCGCATCGGCAGACGGGCCGAGAGTGTCCCCATGATCGGCCCGAGCGCCATGCCGATCACGACATATACCGTCGTGATGCCACTTGCTCCCGCTGTGCTGAGGCCCTCGCCTGAGGTCAGGAACGGGATTCCCCACAGCATGACGAACGCGGTTCCTGCGAACGGGGTCGTGAAGTGGGACCAGAACGCGAGTCGTGTGCCGGGGTGCGACCACGCTGCCCGGACGCCGACACGGTTGTCGATCGTCGAGGTGATCGCCGCGATCGTGCCCGTTCGGGTGTCGACCGAGACGTCAGCGGTACGCCCCGGCGGTCGATTGCGGATGATCACCCAGGTGAGGATCGCGAAGAGCACGCAGAGGGAGGCGAGGCTCGAGAACGCGATCGTCCAGGAGGTCGCGTGCAGCAGCGCCGCGAGGGGGAGGATCGCCAGCAGCTGACCGGCCTGTCCGACGATGCCGGTGAGCTGCATCATCACGGGCGCTCGTTGTGCCGGGAACCATACGGCGACCACGCGCAGGATGCTCGGGAAGATGGCCGCGTCGCCGGCGCCGATGAGCATGCGGGCGGCGATTGCGATGCCGACGTTGGGGGAGAACGCCATCACCAGCTGCCCGGCGGCCATGAGGAGCATCCCGATCGCGATGATGGGGCGCGCGCCGAAGCGGTCGAGCAGCACGCCGATCGGCACTTGCATGCCGCCGTAGACGCCCAATTGCAGCACCGCGAACATCGCGAGGGTCGACGCGTCGGCGTGGAACCGCGCCGCCGTGTCGACGCCGACCGCGGCGAGCGAGGTGCGGTTGGTGACCGACAGCAGATAGGCCGCGACGCCGACTCCCCAGATGAGCCACGCCCGCCAGCTCGGGGCGACGGGGGCGAGGGGGTTCACTCGTCCCAGCGTAGTCCGCGCGCCTTCCGCGGCGGCGTAAGGTGAGCGCGTGGCATCCGTGCGATATGTGGCGATCGGGGACTCGTTCACCGAAGGCGTGGGCGATGAGCTCGACGACGGGTCGGTGCGGGGCTGGGCGGACCTCACGGCCGCCGGCTGGGCGCGTGCGGCGGGGGAGCCGATCGAATATGCCAACCTCGCCATACGCGGGAAGCTCGTCTGGCCGATCGTCGAGCAGCAGCTCGAGCCCGCGCTCGCTCTGCGCCCCACGCACCTGTCGTTCAACGGCGGCGGCAACGACATGCTGAGACCGCGCACCGGCATCCCCTCGATCGTCGACGCGTTCCGCCACGTCATCCGGCGGTGCGACGAGGAGGGCGTGCAGCTGATCCTGCTGTCGGGGGCGAACCCGTCGGCGAGGCTGCCGATGTCGAGTCTCATCCAACGGCGCGGCGACGAGCTGTCGCGCGCGGTCGAAGAGATCGTCGCGGACCGCCCGGACATCATCCGGGCCTATAACTGGCCGGACCGCGAACTCGCCGGGCCCGACTACTGGTCCGACGACCGCCTGCACATGAACGCGCGGGGTCATCACCGTGTCGCCGCGCGGGTCATCGAGAGCGTCGGGCTCGAGGCGCCGGGGGAGTGGTGGTCGCTTCCGGATGCCGCGGCCCCCTCCGGCCCCGGCGGCTGGGCGTACTACCGCGCCCACGTCGTGCCATGGGTGAAGCGCCGCCTCACCGGCACGTCATCGGGCGACGGCCGCGTCGCGAAGGCCGGCACCTGGGTGCTGGTCTCACCGTCGTCGTGAGCGCGACCCTGGCTCGACGGCCACACGCGCCCTGCGCCAGACTCTCGTCATGAGCGCCCTCAGTCCCGACGATCTCATCGCCGCGATCCCCGTCGCGACACGCCGAGCCGATGCGCGCCTCCTCCTGGAGAGGTTCGCCCGCGCGACGGGGGAGCCCGCCACGGTCTGGGGGAGCAGCATCATCGCGTTCGGCAGTTACCACTACCGCTACGCGAGCGGACGCGAAGGGGATGCACCGGCCGCAGGCTTCGCCGCCCGCGCGTCGACGCTGGTCGTCTACGTGCCCGACGGTCTCGACGCGCACGCGGACGCGCTGGCGCGCCTCGGCGCGTACCGGGCGGGAAAGGGATGCCTCTACCTCAAGAGCCTTGCCGACATCGATCTCGACGTGCTCATCGACATCATCACGACGGCGTCGGATCGGGTGAAGGCGGGGTCGGCGATCCACGGCGCCGGCGGGGCATCCGCCTGACGAGGCGCTTTCTCACGGCCCGCCCGGGGGGCGGACGCGGGGGAGCGGGCGTAGCGTCGCCCCCACGCGGCGACGACGCCGACGCTGACCCTCCGGAGGACCGCCATGTCGCTGCTCGACGCCCCCGCCTCCGGCTCGGCACCGAGTTATCGGCTGGATGCGGGTGGGTGGCGTCGGGTCGCACTGATGGGCGCGGTCATCCTCACACTGTTCGCGGTGGGGATCGCGCTGGTCGCCGCCGCGGCGGGAATGCATGTCGCCATCACGGGGGAGGGCGCGGGCGGGAGCGGCTCGGTCTTCGGCTGGGCCACCGGCATCCTCGCGTTGACCCTCGGCATGAGGCATGCGTTCGACGCCGACCACATCGCGGCGATCGACAACACCAC
The DNA here is from genome assembly GCF_005503465.1 of Microbacterium sp. 4NA327F11. Lineage (NCBI taxonomy): Bacteria > Bacillati > Actinomycetota > Actinomycetes > Micrococcales > Microbacteriaceae > Microbacterium > Microbacterium sp. 4NA327F11. The sequence goes on from NZ_SCOB01000010.1 coordinate 61,065, forward strand.
ACGCAAGCTCGCCGCCGACGGCAAGCGACCACTCGCTGTCGGATTCTTCTTCTCGCTCGGGCACTCATCGGTCGTGTTCGCCCTCGCGGTGCTGCTCGCCGCGGGAATGGGCTGGGTCGCCGGGCAGGTCACCGACGACGCGTCACTGCTGCACACGATCACGGGGATCATCGGGCCCACCGTGTCCGGTTCGTTCCTCGTGATCATCGCCGTCATCAACATCCTCGTGACAGTCGGGATGGTGCGCGTGTTCCGCAGGATGCGCACGGGGGAGTTCGACGAAGCCGCGTTCGAGGAGGAGCTCGCGAAGCGCGGCCTCCTCAACCGTGTGTTCGGCCGCATGGCCGACCGCATCGACGCGTCGTGGAAGATCTACCCGCTCGGGGTGCTGTTCGGCCTCGGATTCGACACGGCGACCGAGGTGGCGCTTCTGGTGATCTCCGGCACCGCGGCGGCTGCAGGACTGCCATGGTGGGCGATCCTGTCCCTCCCGATCCTGTTCGCCGCAGGCATGTGCCTGTTCGACACCGTCGACGGCGTGCTGATGAACTTCGCCTACGGATGGGCATTCCTCGGCGCGGCGCGCAAGGTGTATTACAACGTCGTCATCACCGCGATGAGCGTGTTCATCGCCCTCGTGATCGGCGGATTCGAGCTCGCCTCGGTGCTGGCCACCAATCTCGGCTGGGACATCCCGGCGATCGACTGGTTCACCAACCTCGACGTCCTCGGATTCGCGATCGTGGGAACGTTGCTCGCGACCTGGGTGATCACGGTCATCGTGTGGCGGCTCGGCCGGTTCGAACACCGCCTCACGATCCCGACGAAGTGAGCGGATGCCGCGGCTTCATCGCATAGCCGGGGGCCGCAGCGCTCCTCAAGCAGGGAGTGGGGACGGGGCCTACTCCTTCATTCTGACATAATGTGCATTATCGGACTTCGAAGATCAGGAGTCGCCAAGATCTCACCGGTATCCGGATCGACGTCCTGAGGCGGCAAAATCATCGTCGCCATGGCACTCTTCAAACGCCACCGACCCCAGAACCGACCGACGGACCCCTGAGCGATCCACCGCTCGGGCGCGTGGTTTTGATACTCCTTCGAGCTCCACACGCCGTGCTTCGAGAAGTACGCCGCGACCCGCTTGGGATCGTACGACTTCAAACCGCGCTCGTAGTCAATCTGCGTCGCCGCCATGAGCGTCTTGGCGAACTCGTCTGTGGTCTGACCCTCGTAGCGAGTGATCGATGCCCAGTGCAGGGCGAGCCAGGCCGGGAAGTCGAGGCCGTCCCCACGCGAACGCTGCCGCGGCGGCGTCAGCAGAAGGTGAAAGTGCGGAGCACCGCGACGCTGGAATTCCATCTTCCAGACAGCCTCGGGCCGGTAGCCGTACGCATGCTGGAACCGAGCCTGCAGACTTTCCAGGTGGTTCTTCACGTCGGCCGCGGTGGGCGCCACAGCCTCCCAGGTGCGATCGCCATACGCTTCGGAGCGACCAGGGTAGGTCAGCGTCACGAGAGCCGGAACGCCGCCGCGCTCGAACAGCGGACGGTAGTCGAGGGACGCGAGAGTGCGCACCATGTTGCGGCGAGACGCCGCAGTCCAACCCGTGATCGCGCGCTTGTTGCCGCGTTCCTGTAGGTCGGTCATGGCCGCGAGTTTACGCCAGACGCGCCCACCCGCGGGGCCTATATCCTCAACCAACCAGGAGCGAGACCTACGAATCACCCCGGGACCGATCTCGATCTTCGTGTGCTTTCCGGTACTCAGGAAGTGCGGACGACGCGCCTGGATACCATCGACCGTCTGCGCAATCTCTTGCGGGGTCGCGAGTGCCGGCGGCGTGAAACCGTACGTCGCATGTGTCGGCGCCGGCGATCCGGCACCGAACATGCCACCCCGCGCGCCAACGAAACGCGCGAACTGCTCGGGAGAAAGCCGGAAGCCCGACACGCGGCCGATCGCCGCGATACCTTCGTCCACCGTCAGTGACATACGCACCCCCGACGATCGCGCTTCGGCCGCATTCCCCCACAACGCATGCAATACCCCTCCCCCGAGTCGACGCTATCGACCGCGTCGAACGTGTCGTAAGCGCGCTCGGCCCACGACCCAGGGCGACGGAACCAGGCGTTCGCCTTGCCCTTTAGCTTCGACTCTTTGTTGTCGGTCCACGTCGTGAAATCCATCGCGTCGTAGGTCGTCCAGCGAAACAACCGGTTCATGCCCCACAGACGCGAGTCGTCGCCGAGGTTCTCATACTTCGGCAGATACCCGCGGCAGACGGTGACGGCCTGAGTGACCTCCCGAAGAACGATGTTCGCCCGGGACCAGGACGGCGCCGTCCACCGCAACAGAACATCTCGGCGGCGAAGCTGGTTCAGGAGCAGCTGCACTTCCTGCGGCAGAGACTGACCGGGCATCGATGCGGCGATCCCGATGATCTCGTCCATGAGCACATCGCAGTTGCGGGCATCCAACAACTGATCCCACGCCACGAGCGGCGTGTAGTTGCGATACGGCCGACCTGTCGACGGGTCGATCACTCGCACCGTCGACAGGATGTCGCGGCCACGATCGATCGACAATTTCGTGTCGTGCATCATCGCCAACGTCTTGCCGTGCCCGTTCGCACCTATATAGGCGTGAATCGTGAAGCCTCGGCGGGTGCGGGAGCCCTTCGACTTCCAGCGCGGGACGCGGCCGACGACTCCCCCACGGGGGAGTTCGTCCGACCGCTCCCCCGCGCTATCCGAGTCGAGAGCGGACCACGCGTCAACGTCAGTCACCAGCGCCACCGAACGCCGGGATGTGCGCAACCACGGCGCGCACAATCTTGATGCCCACAACGACGACCCACACGCCGATGGATGCGACCACGCAGCTACCGAGCACCGTCCAGTCGACCCAGACGCCGACGCTCGAGAAGGATGCGATCAGACCGTTGACCGCGGAGACGGCATCCGTCAATTCGGTCGGCGGCGTCCACGGACCGAACACGGTCGCGAGCCAGTCCAGGAACTGAACAACTAACGATCCGAACCACTCAGTGATCACGAGTCTCCCCCTCCCACACCCGGCGCGTTCACGATCGCGCTGATTCGCCGGATAATGCCGAGCGCCGTCATGAAGATGAGAACAGCGGCCCCGATGGTGCGCGCGAGCGACGCGACCGTTGACATCGGCGCGCTACACGCCTGCAACGGGTACATGTCGACATTGAACGTGTGCCCCGCCCAGCCGTAGGCGAACACAATGTGCGGACCCATGCACCCCGAGCCGCCACTTGGCGGAATGAACGTGGACTGCACGAGCGCCGGAAGCCTGCCGACAATGGTTTCATCCCACGCGTCTCTCACCGCGCCCCATTGGGCCTCGGAAACGTCTGTGCGAGGGACGAACGCCCAGACGAGGGCGCACTTGACGGGAGTCATCACCCACTCGATGGGGTTCGGAGCCGACCCCCACTCGTTCATGCACGCCTCACCAGGCGTCGGCCCCGCGGCGGGGCTGGTCGTGTTCTGCGCCGTCTGGCCAGCCGAGATCGGCACCGTCACGCCCGTCTCCGGAACAGTGATCGTGGGCGTATCCGTCTGGGTGTCGAACGTGGAGCGATAGATGCCGCATTCGGCCAGGGCGATACTCGCCCCACCGAACGAGCAGTCGTACTTCGCATCGCTACCGGTGCCGGTGCCGGTCGTCGTGCCATTGCTCGTCGCGCTCCACCAGCCCGAGCAGTTCGCCGCCCACGTCATGCACGAGTCCGTGACGTTGTTGATCGTCTTGCGGAGGATGAGTCCGCCGCCCGTGGACGTGGCCGTGAGGCCCTTCTGCTGGTCGGGACTGTAGGAGGGAACGGTGCCCGTCGAGATCTCCGTCTTGGCGCCGCCGTCGGGCTGGGAGTTGATCCCGATCTCTTGCGGCATCGTCGTCGTACCGGCGCCCGGCTTCGCGTCCCACGCGGTTGTGCACCCGGTCGAGGCCGCGCTCATCGGCAGGCCGGTCGATTCCTTGTAAGTACTTCCGGCGCCCGTCGTCGTCGTGCCGTCGGCCCACTTGATGCGACACGAGAGACTACGGTTCGGATCCGGCGTGCTCGTCGTCGCCGTGGCGACAGCCGTGCCGGTCGAGTTCGCTACGATCCGGGGCGCGAGGTACTGCGTGCCACCAGCCGCGGACTGGTTAGAGACCCAGGCGTTCGCGGTCGGGAACGAGCTGCACCGTAGGTTCAGCGTGATGCCACGCTTAGCCGGATCAACACTCGTCGCCGTCGTTCCGCCGGTTCCGATCGTGTTCGGGAAGATGATGCTATAGCCCGTGGGGAACGGGTAAGTCGCCGTCCAGCACGAGGTCGTGTCGCCGCTGCTCGAGTTCCAGACCGCGGTGCCCTTGAGCGTGACCGTTGCCGATCCGTACACGGCTTGCGTCGTCGCGACTTGGTCAGCGTTCGGCGTCGTCACGCGGGCCTTGCAATCGCCCGCGAGACCGTACGTGGCCGACATCGTCAAGCCGTTGTACCAATCGACAGGGTTCTGACACAGAAGGTCGTCCACCGACGTTCCGCCCGTCGCCATGGTGTACAACTGCAACCCGCCGACCCCGAGCGCCCATCCGACATACAGGCCATTGATGACGCCCCCGGCGCCGCCCGCGACAGGGGCGCGGCTCACGTGCTGGGGACCGGTGATCTGCTTGACGGCTTCCTCGGCGGTCGGGAACTTCGGAGGGTTGACGGGGTCGATCGGGGGGGCGACGGTGCCCGCGGGTTTCTTCGCGAGCAGCCGAAACATGTCGTTCATCACGTCGTTGCCGATGTCGCCCGCCGACGTGTGCCAGGTGCTCGTGACCCGGGAGGGAACGTCCGGGAACGGATCGACCGGCATGGGCGGTGCGCCCACCGCCCATGCCTTTGTTGGGGAAAGGGCCAAAGGACCCGCGACGGCACCCGCGACAGCGAGGATCATCGCTAACCCTTTGATCAGTACCCGCACGGTACACCCCCAACGATTCGAACGTGAAGGGGTCGGCGCACCCCTAGCCTGCGCCGACCCCGGTGGCTCACTTGGCCGTCTTCTTGAAGAGACCGATGAGCTTGGGGAAGCCCCAGATGACGCCCGCGACGGACAGGCCCGCGGCGAGCACGAGGCCACCCGCGGTGACGACCGCCGAGGCGAGACCGGGCAGAGCGCCGGTCACGCCGGAGAAGTCGTAAGTCGCGTCCGCCAGGACGATTCCGAGTGCGTGCATGTTTCACCCCCTTCCCATCCACGAGATTCGCCGGAAGAAGCCGACGAGCATGCCCGACCCGAGCAGGATCAGGAGTCCAGTGATCGCGTCGCCCGTGGTCACGAGATACCCCGGAACAGACGAACCAGCGAGATCGCGCCCCACAGCGCGAGTTCGGCCGCGGTGAGCGCGCTAGCGAGCGCGAGCGCAACAGCGAGGGGTGTCATGCGATGAACCCTGCGACGAGGGTGGCAAACAGCATGAGCACGCTCGCCGCGATGAAGCACAGCGCGGCGATGTCGCGAAGAGTCTGCAACGCGCTCATTTCGCACCGCCGACGAGGATGCGTCCCGCGAAGTACGCGCCGACCCACGCCGCGAAGACCACCCACAGGTGGGCGTCCGCGACGGGGATCGTGAGTGCGTCCATCGTCAGGCCGCCTGCGCCACCGTGGCCAGAAGGGCTTCGGCCGCCGATCGCGGCACAGCCTCTTCGTACACGTAGGCGACGCCGTACCGCGCCGCGCCGTCGCGAACGAAGCCCCACTCGAACGGGGTGACGTACCACGCTCCCCGGTCGCCCGCGGCGATCTCGACGCCCGCGTTGCGAACGGGGAGCTTCAACTGCACGAACCCGCGAGCGGTCTTGACGACCGCCACGCGGCCCTTGTCTTCGACCTCGCCCGTTTCCCGGTTCGTGAAGGAGCGCGGGTCCACAGACAGAACCTCGCCAGCGATCACGAGCACCGGCTTCACATCTACGGCCATTGCTCTCACCTCTCTCGGTTGCGGTCGTTCTCTTTGTCGACCTGGTAGGGAATATAGCGCAGGGTACAAGCGCCGGGAAGGGCGCGACACGCCTACGGCGGGGCGGGACAGCCAAGAGCGAAGACCGCACGCGACATTCGAACATCTATACGGGCGGGCGGCTCGCGTCCACGGGGTAGTTCCCTGCGGTCGGCGCGTCAACCCCGAGGGGCCACCAGCCCTACCGGGGGACGGTGCTCCGCACCACGAGTGAGGACACCCGGCGACGGGGGTTGACACACCGCCCTCCGGTCACTGATCGGCAGGTGTGCCGATGACGGCAGGCCGCCATCAGCACGGCCAACACAGAGAGGATCACCAGCAATGAGCTATGGGGGAACTGCCCAGTGGAGGGGGCGCGTAGCGCCACAGGCCAACGCAAAGAATGCACGGCGCGTGTGCATGGCGCTCGTGGCCGCACCGAAGACCGCGTGCGGGCGGAAGCTCGTGACCGGCCACGTCACCGCCGATCGAGACAAGGTGCGATGCGCGGAATGCAACGCCGCGATCGCCGCCGACGAAGCTCAGGCGGCGCAACTATGAGCTACCGAGTCGGGAGGCCTACGACGGCCACCATGTGGGTTTGGGTCGAACATGAGTTCGAACTGATCTACACCGCCCGCGGACTCGTGTTCCGCGTCGACCTGTCCGGCTTTTCCGGACACGCCTCCGCAGTCCTCGAACTGATCGCGAATATCGCCGCATCAGCGCTCGAAGACATCCGGCAACACTCCGAAAAGCGGTGGCTAGAGCGCGTGCACTCGAACCTATGCGACGGCCTCGGAAGCTTCGCCGCTAGCCGCGCTGAAAGCCGGATCGAGTGGGCCGTTCTCAACCGGTACGGCATCCGGCCGACCACCCGACCCACGATCACCGCTATCTGACACGATCACCAGGACCGGGCGGCGCTCATGCGTCGCCCGGTTCTTCGTTCCCTCACGAGTGAACACCGAGCCCATCGACGGCTCGATCTCGCGCGACTGGAACAGCCGAGCGAGATCGCCCGCGAGGCGGGCGCCGTCATTCACGAGCAGGAAACCCGACTCTTCGCGGTAGTGGCTAAACCGCTTGCCCGACCTCCGCAGGCGAGCGACAACCTCACCCGTCGACGTGTTCACGCTATGGCGGATCACGGTCGTCTGGACCCGAAATGAGTGCGCGCGCGCGAGCTTTCGGAGGTATCGGCGGATCACCACCTCTTCCGAACTGACATAGGCAGACGCCTTGTGCATTATCGGATAACGCCTATGCGGGGACTCAGCCGCCGAACTCGGCGGTGAGCTGCACCGGAGTCTGATTCGCCGCGCACGCATCACGCAGTCCCGTCGACGCCGGGAACAGGTGGTTGGTGAAGAACGCCTGGCGCAGAGCATCCGGCGTGCGCTGCGGTGCAGAGACGGCCGCGGCATAGCCGTTGAGCTCCGCAGCGTCGTTCGCGGGCGCGGTCGCTGCAAGCTGCGTGAACTGATCGGCCGCGGCATCGAGACGGCTCTTCCACTGCTCGAGCCCGAAGGCGTGGGCGGTGCTGTAGCCCTCGATGGCGTTCATGACGGCGCTCTGCGCGGCGCCGAATCCCGCGCACACCGCCACCAGCGACGAGTCGCTGGTGAGTACCGCGCTCGAATAGGTCGGCGTCGCCGTCCACGTGGCGCCGTCCGGAACGACCACCGACAGGCTCGGCGATGACGTCGGACGCACCGTCCACGTCCACGTCGCCGTCGACCCGCAGGCGCCGGCGAGTCCGGCCTGGCGATCGGGCGTCGCGTCGGGAATGTCGACGGTGTAGGTGCCGGTTCCGACGCACGAGAACGACAACGCGACGGTGTGTGCGCCCTCCGGCACCGCGAGACGTGCATCGTCGGTCGGCGTCGGCGGGTTCGTGCCGACACCGCTCAACGGCGCCCCGACAGAGGTGACCACCGGGGTATCCGTCGCCGACGGAGACGCCGTCGCCCCGGACGATCCGGATGCCCCGAGCGTGCCGCCGCTCGCCGTGCACCCGGTCAGTGCGCCGATGACCACCGCCGCGATGACTCCACCGACGGCCCGACCGTGCGACATCCCACGTATGTACCGCTCCCCCATGACGTTCCCCCGTCGATCTCGGGCATCGCCGTCGCGTGCCCGCCTGCCCAGGCTACCCATCGCGCGTGCACGTGCCGCTGATCGAAATTCCGCCGGTGTAAAGTTCCCGACGGCGTCCTACCCCCGCCCCCTCACACATGTCGCATCTCAGCATCCCCAGCCCGCCGCCGGCGTGGGCGCAGTTCTCGATCGGCCCCGTGACGATCCACACCTACGCGCTCTGCATCATCGCGGGCATCGTCGCGGCCGTCCTCCTCACGGAGTGGCGACTCCGTCGCCGAGGCGTCGCCGCCTGGACGGTGATTGACATCGCCCTGTGGGCCGTACCGCTCGGCATCATCGCGGCGCGGTTGTATCACGTGTTCACCCACATGGGTGATTACTTCTACCAGGGCGCGAACCTCTGGAATGTGTTCGCGATCTGGGACGGCGGCAACGCGATCTACGGCTCACTCATCGGCGGGGCACTCGGCGTGTGGATCGGCTGCCGCCGCGCCGGAATTCGATTCCTCTCGTTCGCCGACGCCATGGCTCCCGGGCTTCTCGCGGCGCAGGCGATCGGCCGTCTCGGCAACTGGTTCAACCACGAACTGTTCGGCCTTCCGACAACCCTCCCCTGGGGGCTGCAGATCGAGTCGACCAACGCGAAATTCCCGGCGAACCTGCCACCCGGAACCCTCTTCCAACCCCTCTTCCTGTACGAACTGGTGTGGAACCTCATCGGGGTTGCCGTGATCCTGCTGCTCGAGCGTCGCGTGCGCCTGCAGTGGGGGCGCGTCCTCGCGATCTACCTCATGTGGTACGGGTTCGCGCGCACGTTCCTCGAGCTCATCCGCATCGATCCGACCAGCGACGGCCTGTTCGGCATCCCGGCGAACTCGTGGACCTCGATGCTCGCTGTCGTCGCAGGTCTCGTTCTGTTCGTCGTGCAGACCAGGCGGCATCCGGAACCGGAGCCGTCGATCTTCACCCGCGAGGATGCCCCGGCCTCCCGGCGAGGCGGAGTGTCTCCTCGTGAGCACGACGCGGTCGACACTCCATCGGGGTCGAGCACCGAGTCTCACAGCGCTCCCGAGGCCGGACGCTCCTCATGACGGATCACGCACAGCAGACCGTCGTCCTGCACGTCAGCGATTCGCCCGACGACGTCGCTCGCGCCGCGACGACTGCCGAAGCGATTCGAGCGTCATTCCCTTCGGTGCAGGTGCGCATCATCGTCAACGGCGAGGCGCTGAGCGCGCTCACGCAGGCGGATGCCCCACCCGGTGTCGAGGCATGCGAGATCGGGATGGCACGACGTGGCATCGAGACGGCGCACCTCGCGCCAGGCGTAGGAACGGTTGCGTCCGCCGCGGTCGAACTCGCCGGCGCGCAGTTCGCTGGGGCGGCGTACATCCGAATCTGACCCCGGTTCCTCGAGGCGGCTGTCACCTCACGCGCGTAGCGTGGGGTGATCCGGCCCCGACGAAGGAGGACGCATGTCCACGACCCTCACGCCCACCAAGAACAACCGACGAGCCGCGCGCGGCGCCGAGCTGACCGATGAGCAGAACGCGGAGTCCGGGTTCACCGCGTCCGCCCAGCTCGCCGACAACCTCCAGCGTGTGCTCGTCGACCTGATCGAGCTCTCGCTGCAGGGCAAGCAGGCGCACTGGAACGTCGTGGGAACGAACTTCCGCGATACGCACCTGCAGCTCGACGAGATCATTGACGCCGCCCGGGAGTTCTCCGACACCGTGGCGGAGCGGCTGCGCGCACTCCACGCCCTTCCCGACGGCCGCAGCGACACCGTCGCCGAGACCACGACTCTCCCCGAGTTCCCGCAGGGCGAGGTGTCCACCTCGGAGGTCGTCGACCTCATCACCGAGCGCATCGATGCGGTCACCGCCACAGTGCGCGGCGTGCACGACGACGTCGACGGTGAAGATCCGACGAGCGCCGACATTTTGCACGCGATCCTCGAGCGTCTCGAACAGCTCGCGTGGCTCGTCAGCTCGGAGAACCGCGTCCCGCGTCGCTGACCGTCGCACCGTGTAGAGCGGATGCCGCTGCGTCACGTCGCGACATCCGCTCTTCACGTTCTCCCCCGCGTTCGGTGCGAGCGATACAGTGAGCCCACGGGTCCCCAGGTTTCTCACAGAAAGCACGCATCATGACTACTGCTCCCACTCCGGCCGACACCGCCGTCAACGGCATTCGCACCGCCCTCGGCATCGGCGGCGTCGTCGCCCTGATCGTCGGCATCCTGATCCTCGTCTGGCCGTTGAAGACCGCGTCGGTGGGCACCGTCATCATCGCGATCTACGCGATCGTCTCCGGTCTCGTCTACCTCGGACTCGGCATCTTCTCGAAGGTGCGCGGGCTCTGGTCGCGCATCGGCCACATCCTGCTCGGCATCGTGTTCATCGCCGCCGGCATCGTCGCGTTCTCGAACCTCACGAGCGCGACCATCTTCCTCGCGGTGTTCGTCGGCGTGTTCGTCGGCATCACCTGGATCGTCGAGGGCGTCGTCGCGCTCACCACGCTCGACGGCTCGTCGGGCCGCGGCTGGACGATCTTCTACGCGATCGTCAGCCTGCTGGCCGGCATCACGCTGCTCTTCTCCCCCGCGATCGGGGCGGCGTTCCTCTGGATCTTCGTCGGCGCGTCGCTGCTCGTGCTCGGCATCGTGCAGATCATCCGCGCCTTCACCTTCGGCAAGTCCGCGTGATCTGAGGCGCCGGGTGCGGCGACCGCTCAGTCGGTCGGCAGCACCCGGCGCCACCAGTCGAGCACCGCGTCGAAGCGCTCCACGCGATGACGCGGCTGGCCCGCGCGCGTGAGCTCGTGGTTCTCCCCGGGGAAGATGAGCATCTCGGCGTCGACGCCGGCCGTGCGCAGCGACAGATAGTAACGCGTCGCCTGCTCGAGCGGGCAGCGGAAGTCCAGCTCGGAGTGCAGCACGAGCGTCGGCGTACGCACCTGATGCGCCACGGCGGCAGGGCTCTGCGAGGCGACGAGCGCCGGATCCGTGCCGACGTACTCCTGCCCGAAGAACGATCCGATGTCGCTCGTGCCGACGAACGCCTCCGGGTCGAGGAAGCCGCGCTCGACGATCGCGCCGGCGAACCGGTGGTCGTGCGCGATGACCCACGCCGTGAGGTAGCCGCCGTACGAGCCGCCCTGCACGCCCATGCGGGTGCCGTCGAGGCGCGCGTCGGCCGCCAGTGCCGCCTCGAGGAAGTCGATCACATCGGTGAAGTCGACGGTGCCCATCGCCTGACGGATGCTGCGCCCGTGCGCCCGTCCGTAGCCGGCCGACCCGCGCGGGTTGCAGTAGACGACGGCGTAGCCCGCGTCCACCAGCACCTGGGTCTCATCGAACACGTGCACGCCGTACTGGGCGAACGGTCCACCGTGGATCTGCAGGATCACCGGGAAGGGACCCTCACCCTCGGGAACCGCCACCCACCCGTGCACCGGGTAGCCGTCGCGGGCGGCGATCTGCGTCTCGACCGGGGTCACGACGCCGCTCGCCCGCAGCTCGCCGCCGAGGTCGACGATGCGCCGGGGGTCGCCGTCGCCGTCGATCTCGACGAGAGCGCCGAAGGTGTCGGGTGCGGCGATCGCGGCGATCACGCGGGCGCCCGCGGCATCCGCCCCGACGCCCGTGACCTCGGCGTCCGCCAGCAGCACGCTCGTCACGCCCGCGCGGGTGACGCGCACCAGCTCGACGCGCCCGCGGGTGCGGTTCTGCACCAGCACGTCGTCGCCGGCGAGGGTGATCGCACTGCCCGGCTCTCCGAGGTCGAGCGCGTCGGGGTCGGTGAGCAGCCGCACCGATCCCTCGTCGACGAGTCCGAGCGCGACGCCCGGCGCGATGAAGTCGACGTGGGAGTCGCCGAGCGTGTGGCCGAGCACGAACAGCGCGCCGTCGGGTGACGCGACGACCTCGTCGATGGCGTAGCCGGCGTCGAGGCCGAGCACCTCGCGCTCCCCTCCCCCGTCGACCCGCACAGCGACGAGCCGCGAGCGCAGGTCGGTGCGCTCGTCGACGATCGGCGACGGCGAGGTGATCACCTCGGTGCCGTCCGGGGTGAACGCGAGCAGGTCGTGCCACACCGCCCCCGAGGTCAGCGCCGTGGCCTCCGCGGGCACGACCCGCGGTGTCGGCGGCTCCTCCCCCTCCGCCGCGACGCGCGGAGCCGGGGCGTAGAACGGCTCGCCCGCGGCATCCGGCACCGGCACGACGAAGACGTGCGACGGGCGGTCGAGCGTGTACCCGAGTCCGTTGGCGTGCCAGCGCAGGCCCGTCACGCGCCGGGGCGACTCGGATGCCGCACCCAGCCCGTCGACCGTGCCGTACCGCCCCTTCTCGGGCACGAGCGCGAGGTAGGCGAACGTGCCGCCGTCGGGTGAGAAGACGAACGAGCTGACGCCGAGCGGTGCGTCTGTGACCTGCACGGGCTCGCCTCCGAGTGCGGGCACGACGTGGATCTGCGCCGAGCCCTTCGCGTCCCCGCGCAGGAACGCGACCACGGTGCCGTCGGGCGACAGCCGCGGCGCACTGTCGGCGATGCCCCGGGTGAGACGTCGCGGCGCGCCACCGGGCAGGTCGATGCGCCACAGCTGCCCGACGGCACGGTTGGCCGCGACGTCGGGTCGCGAGGTCGCGTAGACCGCGAACGAACCGTCGGGAGCGACGGCTGGCCGGGAGACGGAGACGAGCTTCTCGATGTCTGCGGCACGCATGGTCACTCCCCCAGGAACGAGCTCGTGTCTCCGACGAGTCGGGTGTTGTCGGCCGGCACCGGGTCGACGGCGGCGAGGGCGACCTCGGCGGCGAACTCGGCGACGTTGTAGAGCTTGCCGGCGTCGTCACGCCGTGCGGCGATCGCGCCGGGGTTCGCGCGCTCGAGCAGGGTCGCGGTGATCGTGCCCTCGATCATGTCGCCGGAGACGACGGTGAAGCCGATCCCCTTCTCGTCGAGTGTCGGGATGAGGGCGCGCAGCGCATCCTCGCCCGCGCGCTTCGAGAGCGCCACCGGCTCGTACTCGGCCATGGTGGGCGTCGTACGGATGAAGTGCGCCTGGTGGCTCGTGACGAACACGATCCGCGCCTCGGCGTTCAGGTGCGGGAGCGCCGTGGTGAGCACGCTGACCTGGGCGTCGCGGTTCAGCTGCAGCGCGTAGTCGGGCGCCATGCCCGACTCCATGCCGCCGGAGGCGTTGAGCACGAGGATGTCGAGCCCGCCGAACTCCGCCGCGGCCGCCTCGAACATGGCCGCGACGGACGCCGGGTCGGTGAGGTCGGCGCCGACGACGATCGCGCCGACGCCCAGCTCGCGCAGCTCGGCGGCGAGCTTCTCGGCCCGCGGGGCCTTGTTGCGGAAGTTGATGACGACGTTGGCGCCCGCCTGGGCGAAGTAGCGCACGGTGTCGGCGCCGATCCCCCGCGACGACCCGGTGACGAGGGCGGTCTTTCCGGCGAGGCTGCCGGGGGCAAGGGGAACGAGGTGCTCGGTCACGGAGGACTCCTGGGATGACGTGTCGAATGCCGCGGATGAGGATGCCGCGGGCCGCTTTCGACCCTACCAACCACCCGTCATCCGGCCTGGTGATAACCGCTCGCGCACGTCCTCCCGCTGTTAGGCTCGAGACAGCGAGGAGGCTCGTATGGACATCGTCACCGCGATCACGCAGTTCGCCTGGATCGTCTGGATCGCGCTCGCCGCCGTCTTCCTCGTCGTCGAGATGCTCACCCTCGACTTCCTCTTCCTGATGTTCGGCATCGCCTCGCTCGCCGGCCTCGTCTCAGCCCTCACCGGCGCGCCGCTCTGGCTCCAGGTCGTGATCGTCGCGGTTGTCGCCGCGCTCCTGCTGCTACTGATCCGGCCGCCGCTGCTGCGACGCCTGCGGCGCGGCGAGGACCCCACGCCGACCAACGTCGCCGCCCTCATCGGGATGTCCGGACGCGTCGTCGCCACGATCGACGCCACCGGCGGCCAGGTGCGGCTCGCGAACGGCGAGATCTGGAGCGCGCGGGCCGACGCGGCATCCGTTCTCGAACCCGGCACCGAGGTCAGCGTCGACCGCGTCGCCGGGGCGCACGTCCATGTCATCCGCCGCACCGAAGGGCTCCCGGTATGAACCCCGACTCCATCATCCCCGTCGCGATCGGCTGGGGACTCGCGATCGCGATCGTCATCTTCGTGCTCGTGGTGCTCTCCCGCGCCGTGCGCATCATCCCGCAGGCGACCGCAGGCGTCGTCGAGAGGCTCGGGCGCTACCACAAGACCCTCGCCCCGGGTCTGAACCTGCTGGTGCCGTTCATCGACCGGCTGCGCCCCCTCATCGACATGCGCGAGCAGGTCGTGTCGTTCCCGCCGCAGCCGGTGATCACCGAGGACAACCTGGTCGTCTCGATCGACACCGTCGTGTACTTCCAGGTGACCGACGCCCGGGCCGCGACCTACGAGATCGCGAACTACCTCGGCGCCGTCGAGCAGCTCACGACCACCACCCTGCGCAACGTCGTCGGCGGGCTCAACCTCGAGGAGGCGCTCACCAGCCGAGACGAGATCAACGGCCAGCTGCGCGTCGTGCTCGACGAAGCCACGGGCAAGTGGGGCATCCGCGTCTCGCGCGTCGAGTTGAAGGCCATCGACCCGCCCGTGTCCATCCAGGACTCGATGGAGAAGCAGATGCGCGCGGAGCGCGACCGCCGCGCCGCGATCCTCACGGCGGAGGGGTCGAAGCAGTCGCAGATCCTCGAGGCCGAGGGGCGCCGGCAGGCCGAGATCCTCAAGGCCGAGGGTGACAAGCAGGCGCAGATCCTGCGCGCCGAGGGCGAAGCGCAGGCCATCCAGGCCGTGTTCGACGCGATCCACGCCGGCAACCCCGACGAGAAGCTGCTGGCCTACCAGTACCTGCAGACGCTCCCGAAGATCAGCGAGAGCCCGTCGAGCAAGCTCTGGATCATCCCGAGCGAGCTGACCGACGCCCTCTCCCAGATCGCGGGCGGGTTCTCGGGCGCCGCCGGGCGCGCCGCGGCATCCGCGCCAAAGCCCGGAGAGCCGACCGCGTGACGCACCCCTTCCTCGCGGGGCCGCTCCCCCGCGTGTTGGCCCACCGCGGCCTGGTGACGGCAGAGGCGGCCGCATCCGGCATCGCCGAGAACAGCCTCGCCGCGATTGCGGCGGCCCACGCTGTCGGTGCCGACATCGTCGAGTCCGATTGTCACCTCACCGCCGACGGCACCGTCGTGCTCTTCCACGACAGCGACCTCTCCCGGGTCACGGGCGACCCGCGGCGCCTCTCCGAGGTGACCACCGTCGAGCTCGAGGCGCTCATGCGGGAGCGCGGCGGTCTCGCGGTGCTCGCCGACACGCTCGACGCGTTCCCCACCGTGCGGTTCAACCTCGATGTGAAGGCGGATGCCGCGGCCGAGCCTGTGGGCCGCCTCGTCGCTCCGCACGCGGCGCGAGTGCTGGTGACCAGCTTCGACGATGCCCGTCGGCGGCGGGCGCTCGCCGCGGCGGAGGCGGCGGGCGGAGAGCCCGCGACCTCCGCGGGAAGCTCGGTCGTCGCGCGTGCCGTCGGAGCGAGCGCCGTGCGGCTCCGCCGGGCGTTCGGGCGTGCGGTCGCGGGGGTCGACGCGCTGCAGGTTCCCGTGCGTCAGGGACCGGTCCCCGTCGTGACCCGTCGACTGATCGACGATGCCCACGCGCACGGCGTCGAGGTGCACGTATGGACGATCAACGACCCGGGCGAGATGACGCGCCTCGTCACGCTGGGCGTCGACGGGATCGTGACCGATCGGGCCGACGGCGCACTGCACCTGCTGCGACGCGCCCGGTCGTGACCGGGCCTGGAGAACCACTGGGAGTTCAGGCCGCGCTGGGGCGCCGTGGATGATCCGTCCAGGTCATGGCGTTATACCAGTCAAGCGACAGCGACGAGAGGACCACACAATGGCAGATCGCAGCCTCCGCGGAATCCGACTCGGCGCCCAGAGCCTACAGAGCGAAGAGGGCGTCATTCTTCATGAGCGCATGCAGCGTACCTACGTCTGCAGCGTCTGCGGCAAGGACACCACCCTGACGTTCGCGGCCGATGCCGAAGCTCCCGAGACCTGGGAGTGCCGCTCATGCGGCGGTGAGGCCGTGCTTCGCGTGGGCGAGGGCACCGTGACGATCGATCACAGCGACGACAAGGCGCCCCGCACCCACTGGGACATGCTCCTGGAACGCCGCACCATCCCCGAGCTCGAGGAGATCCTCGAGGAGCGCCTCGCGTACCTGCGCGAGCGCCGCGGCTCGGAGAGCACCGCGAAGAAGAGCGCCTAACCGCGCTCCACGTCGACGCCGGTTCCCCCCGCGGGAGCCGGCGTCTTGGCGTACCTCCGTCGGCGCCACAGCAGCACGCCACAGGCCCCCGCGAGGGCGACGAGCGACCCGGCGACGAGCGCGACCTGTACGCCGTCGCCGATGACGACGGCGGGTGTCAGCCCGGTGCGCAGCGGGACATCCGTCACCGCCGCCCCGGGCTCGTCGGCCGCGAGGCCCGCGATCACCGAGCCGTCCGGGGCGATGACCTGGCTCGTGCCGACGGTCGACAGGTTGACGACGGCGCGCCCGGTCTCGATGGCGCGCATGCGCGCGAAGGCCAGCTGCTGCAGGTTTTCGTCGGTGCCGCGGAAGTCTGCGTTGTTCGTCTGCAGCAGGTAGACGGATGCCCCGTCCCGCGCCGCATCGTGGACGACGTCGTCGTAGATCACGTCGAAGCAGATCGCGAGCCCGACGGTGGTGCCCGCCACCGACATGACCGGCGCGGCGGTTCCCGGCGTGTAGCCGCGCTGGATGAGTCCGACGAGATCGGGTGCGAGCGCGTAGAAGAAGTCGCGATCGGGCACGTACTCGCCGAACGGCACGGGATGCCGCTTGTCGTACGTCTGTGTGGCCCCCGCCCCGTCCAGCCACATCATGGAGCTGTTGAAGACGTCGGCGCCCCGCTCGGTCGCCGCGTTCATGAGCAGCGGCGCCTGTACCTGGGCGGACACCGCATCGAGCACGGCGGCCGTGGCGGTGTTGTGGGTGGGGTCGGAGTCGACGCCGCCTTCGGGCCAGAGGAGGACATCCATGCGCTCGTTGGCGATAGGAGCCGTCGCCTTCAGCTGCGCGTCGAGAACGGCGTCGGCGGTGCGGGAGTCGAAGTACCCGGCGGGACCGTTGCCCTGCACCCAGCCCACCCGCAGCGTGCCGTTCGCCGTCGTCGGGAAGGCGGGCAGCGCGAACAGCACGACCGCGACGACGGCCGCCGGGATCGCTGCCCGCACGGCGCGCCGTCGCAGCCGGATCACCTCGAGCGCGGCCGCGCACACGAACACCATCAGAAAGGTCAGCCCGCTGATCCCCGTCCACGAGGCGACGCGCGCCAGGGGGCTGTCGGCCTGGGTCATGCCGAGGCGGGCCCACGGGAACCCTCCGTAGGGGAAGGTGCCGACGAGAACCTCGCGAGCGGTCCAGAGACCGGCGACGACCAGGGCGAGCACGAGGGTACGGCCCCACGGGCCGGGAAGGAGCCGCGGCATCCACCGATACGCGAGCGAGATCGGGATCGACGCGATCGCGACGAGCGCCGCCTCCAGCACCGACAGGGCGATCCACGGGATCGGTCCGAGGTATCGACCCGTGAACGACACGTTCACGAGGAAGAACGAGAGCCCGAAGAGGAGCCCGCACAGCACGCTCCCCCACACGCCGCGACCGACGAGCGTCGCGAGAGCCAGCACGACGGCGGGAAATGCCATCGGCCACCATGCGAGCGACGGGAACGCCGTCGTAAGTGCGAGGCCGGCGACCACCGAGAGCAGCGATGCGAGCCACAGCGGGAACAGGCGAGGCGGGGACGCGGGCACTCGATCACTGTAGGCGGCGATCCCCGCGCGCACGCTGAGCCCCATCGTCAGACCGAGGCGTAGGCGACGATTCCGCGACGCACCGCATCCAACGCCGCGCGGGCGGTGCGAGCGAGCTCGCCGTCGGCGACGAGGGAGAGCTGGTCGAGCAGATCGATCGTCTGCTTGGCCCACCGCACGAAGTCGCCTGCCGCCATGTCGGCCTCGGTGAGCACGCGATCGAGCAGGGCGCCCCGGGCCCACGAGTGCATCGCCTGACTGAGGCCGAGGGCGGGCGGCTCCGAGCCCGGCAGATGGTGATCCTGCTCCAGATCGTCGAGACGCTGCCACAGCGTCTCCGTGGCACTGAGCGCCTCCCGGAAGCGTCCCCGGGGCAGGCCCGCTTCCCCCGCGCCGCGTTCGTCACGCCGCGGCTCGTACACCAAGGCGCACACGAGCGCCGCGAGGGCCGCGGCATCCAGACCTTCCCAGATGCGGGTGCGCAGCGCTTCCGCGACCAGGAGGTCGCGCTCACCGTAGATGCGCCTCATCGTGCGACCTGCGTCTGTCAGCGTCGCGGTGCCGTCCTCGCCCGCCCGCACGTAGTCGAGGGCCTCGAGCACATCGACGACCCGGTCGAACACCCGCGCGACGGTGCCCGTGCGCGACTCGATCTGGCGACGCTGGCGGTCCGTGTCGCGGCGCAGCTTCCAGTAGCGCTCCGCCCAGCGGGCGTGATCCTCGCGCTCGGGGCACGAATGGCACGGATGCCGCTGCATCGACGTGCGCAGCCGCTGGATCTGCTTCTGACGCTGATCGCGCAGGGAGCGGGGAGCCGTGGCATCCCGTCGGTTGATCTTCTCGAGGTCGCTGAGCTCCCGACGGATCAACGAGTACGCGACGTAGTCGCCGCGGTCGCAGGTCATCGCCTCGCGGTAGCCCTCCAGCGACGCCTCGGCCTCCTTGACCTGCCGGGCGACGCCGACGACGGATCGGTCGGCCTGGAACTGCGCGAACGACGACTCGAGGATCTCCCTCGCACGCGGACGACCGAACTGATCGATGAGATTGACCGCCATGTTGTACGTCGGGCGGAAGCTGGAGTTCAACGGGTAGGTGCGACGGGAGGCCAGGGCCGCGACTGCCTGCGGGTCCATCCCTTCCGTCCACTGCACGACGGCGTGCCCCTCGACGTCGATGCCCCGGCGTCCGGCGCGCCCGGTGAGCTGTGTGTACTCCCCCGACGTGATCGCCACCCGCGCCTCGCCGTTGAACTTCTCGAGCTTCTCGAGCACGACGGTGCGCGCCGGCATGTTGATGCCGAGCGCGAGGGTCTCGGTCGCGAACACCACCTTCACGAGCTTGCGCTGGAAGAGCTCCTCGACGACCTCTTTGAACGCCGGCAGGAGACCGGCGTGGTGCGCGGCGATGCCGCGTTCCAGGTTCTCGCGCCATTCCCACACTCCGAGCACGGCGAGATCCTCGTCGGCGAGCAGACGGGTGAGCTCGTCGACGACCCGGCGGATCTCCGCACGCTCCTCGGCGGTCGTCAACCGCAGCCCCGAGCGACGCACCTGCTGCACGGCGGCGTCGCAGCCCACCCGGCTGAAGATGAAGAAGATCGCCGGCAGCAGCGTCGCCCTCTCGAGCAGGTCCACGACGCGCGGGCGATCGATGCGCTCGGCGCGGCGCGGGTTGCCGTGGTGCACGAAGCGCGCGCCCCGGCCGCCGTTCCCACCCTGTCGGTGCGCCTGCAGGCGGCGATTGTTCTCCTGCGCGACGCCAGAGCCCGACCGCATCCGCAGCAGTTCGCGATTCACCTGCGCGGCGGCGACGCCCGCACGATCGTCGAACAGCGGCAGCAGATCGCCGCGCACGAGCACGTGCTGCTCGAGCGGCACGGGCCGGTTCTCCGACACGATGATGTCCGTCTCACCGCGCACAGTGTCGAGCCAATCGCCGAACTCCTCCGCGTTGGAGACCGTCGCCGACAGTGACACGAGCCGCACTCGGCGCGGCAGGTGGATGATGACCTCCTCCCACACCGCGCCGCGGAAGCGGTCGGCGAGGAAGTGCACCTCGTCCATCACGACGTAGCGCAGGTCGCGCAGCGCCGGCGAGTCGGCGTAGAGCATGTTGCGCAGCACCTCGGTCGTCATCACCACGACGCGGGCGTTCCCGTTGATGTTCGTGTCACCGGTGAGCAGGCCGACGTTCTCGGGGCCGTAGACGTCCTGCAGCTCTCGGAACTTCTGGTTCGACAGCGCCTTCATCGGGGTCGTGTAGAACGCCTTGTCCGACGGCTCCCGCATCGCGAGGTGCACCGCGAACTCGCCGACGATCGTCTTGCCGGCACCGGTCGGCGCGGCGACCAGCACGCTGCGGCCCTCTTCGAGGGCGCGGCATCCCTCGAGCTGGAACGGATCGAGCCGGAACCGCTGCATCGCCGCGAACTCGTCGGTGACCGGATGCCCCGACTCGCCGTCCCGGCGCGACGCGTGCCCCGCGTCGGCGGCGCTCACGCCTCCGGCCCGGCGAGATCGAGCCGGACGCGCCGGGCCTTGCGCCAGTCGAACAGCACCGACACCGACGCGGCGGCGATGTACAGCACGATGAGGATGCCCGCGAGCAGCAGCATCGAGGTGATGTCGGCGGCGGGGGTCGCGACCGCCGCGAACACGGCGGCCACGAGCACGGCGATGCGCCAGCCCTTGAAGATCGCGCGACCGCTGACGATGCCCGACAGGTTCAGCGCCACGAGGAACACCGGCAGCACGAACGCGATGCCCACGACCAGCAGCAGCTTGAACACGAAGTCGTAGTAGTAGTCGTACTGCAGGAACAGCGCCCCCTGCTCGGGCACGAGCCCCGACATCAGTTCGATGATGTGCGGCATGATCAGCCACCCGACCGCGCATCCGCCGAAGAAGAGTGGGATCGCCGCCAGCATGAAGCCGATCGTGTACTGCATCTCCTTGCGGGTGAGGCCGGGCATGATGAACGCCCAGACCTGCCAGATCCAGACCGGCGCCGACAGGATGATGCCGACGGCGAAGGCGATGCGCAGTCGCAGATCGAAGCCCGCCGTGATCGAGTTGAAGTTGAGGGCCGCGAGGTCATTGCCGCGGGACTCGGCTACGACGGCGATCGGGTGGGTCAGCAGCGCGATGATCGGATCGGTGAGGAACGCCGCGATCACCATGCCGGCCACGAGCCCGATCAGCGCGAAGACGATGCGCTTGCGCAGCTCGCGCAAGTGCTGACCCAGCGACATGCGCTTGTCGCGCTTCGGGCCGCCGGGCTCGCCGATGCGCGGCAGGTCGGCCGCGGTCACCGGTTCAGGAGGTCGTCGAGGACGAGTTCGTGCTCGACGGCGAGGCCGGGGTCGAACCGGGCGCCTCGGTGGACTCCGAGGTCGCGGATGCCGCGGCATCCTTCTTCTCGTCGTCCTTGAGTGCCTTCATCTCGCCGCGGAAGACGCGGGCCGACTGGCCGAGGCTCTTCGCGAGAGCGGGAAGCTTGGCGGCGCCGAACAGCAGGACGATGATCAGCACCAGGATCAGCAGGTGGGGCCACCCGAATGCGTTACCGAAGATGCCCATGATTCTCCTCACCGCAGGCGTGTTTCCCCGAGTCTAGCCTCGCGTGCACCCGGCGACGCCGTGACGCCCCGGATTCGTCTCTGCGAATCCTGTGAACGATCGACTCAGGCGGGATCGTATTGCGCGAGCGCCGCCGCCGCCCAGTCGCGGGCCGCGCGACGCGCGCTCTCGGGCGCAAGGATCTCGACGTCGCCGCCGCGGCGGGTGACCAGGCGACGCAGGCTGCGCGGATCGCCGATGCGCATCGTCGCGGTGCAGACACCGTCGACGCACACGACGTCGGCGTACGAGAGGTATTCGCCGAGCAGCGGTGTGAGTCGCTCCGCGAAGCGGATCGTCGCGGTCGCATCATCGCCGCCGGGCTCGAACAGCGGGGGGACCGGCTCGCCCGAGTGGGTGATCGGGATGTCGGTGAGCGCGACATCGCTCACCCGGTCGAGATTGAACGTGCGCATCGCCCGGCGCAGGTGACACCAGCCCTGCAGATACCACTCGCCCCCGGTGATGTGCACCTTGACGGGGTCGACCGTGCGCACCGTCGGTGCACCCTCGGGGGTCTTGTACGTGAAGGATGCCGCGACTCCCCGCGTCAGCGCGTCATCGATCGAGCGCCGCACCGCGTCGACGGGTGCCGGGGTGAGCACGAGCTCGGCGGGGGCGGTCGCCGCCCCGCGCGCGAGCTTGGCGAGCAGTCCCCGCATGAGGTCGCCCTCCCCCACTCCCGGGACGGCGGCGACGACCTGGAGCCCGGCGAGGAGCGCCGCCGCTTCCCGCGCGGTCAGCTTCGGGGCGCGTTCGAGTCCCACGGTGTGGGTGATCGCGATGCGGTCCTGCTCGTCGAGCAGATCCCAGTCGATGTCGAACAGGTCATGGGGCAGCTGCCAGTAGCCGCCGTCACCCGGGCGGCCGATGACGGTGAGCTTCTCCACGATCTGACGCATCTGCGTCTCGGACACGTCGAAGTCGGCGGCGGCCTCGGCGACGCTCACCTCGCCGTGCTCGATCAAGTAGGGCACGAGCTGCAGGATGAGCGCGGCGCGGTCGGTGGCGACGAGCGGCGGACGGGCGTCGGTCATGCGGAACCTCCGCTGCGGGCGAGCGCCGCGCGAAGTCGCGAGACCACGAGGCGGCGCAGTTCGGCGGGCTCGACGACGCGCACCTCGGGACCGTAGGAGGCGAGTTCGTCCGCGAGCACGTGCGCATCGACGAACGGGATGCGCAGCCCCTGGGCCGCCGGCGAGGCGCGCCGGGCGAGCCGCAACGCGGCCTCGGTGCCCGGGTGCACCTCGACGAGGGCGCTCTGCGACGCGGCGAGCTCGTCCAGCAGAGCGCGCGCCCGCTCCCCCGCACCGGCGCGCAGACCGGGATCGAACGAGACCCGCGTCACCGCGACGTCGCCGACGATGCGCGAGAGCAGAAAGGTGCGAGGCGCATCCGCGTCGAGGTCATGGGCGTGGAGATGCCAGCGCGCCTCGTACTCCAGCAGCGCCAGGGGGCGCGCGCGACGAGCCCGGGGGGCATGCTCACCGGGCTTGAGGTAGTCGAACGCCACGACGCGCGCGGTCTCGATCGCGCGCTGCAACGGCGCGAACGCGGCATCCCGAACGCTGATCCGGGGGGCGTAGGCCCCCAACGGCTCCGTCGTGGGGATGCCGAGGGCGCGGATCTTGCGCAAGCCTGCGCGGGCGTCGACCGAGAGGGATGTCTCGTGCCACACCGTGCCCGCGAGGTCGAGGAGGGCCGCCTCCGCCGCCGTCAGCGATACCTCGTCGGGCAGCGCGTAGTCGTCGGTGGCGATGCGGTACCGGGCCTCGCGGAGATCATCGGGATCGGCGTAGTCGCCGAGCGTCTCGATCGGCACGCCGAGCGAGCGCAGGCTCTCCTTGTCACGCTCGAACATCTTCTCGAGCGCATCCTTCGACGCTCCCGCCTCGGACTGCTCGCGATACCCCGAGACCGAGCCCAGGATCGTGTCCTTCGTGAGTCCCTGGTCGGTCGCAAGCAGCGCCACGACCAGGTTCACGAGCCGCTCCTCGGGCGCGACTTTCGATCCTGTGTTCGGCACGAGGACATCCTATGGTCGCAGGATGTCCCCGTGGCCGCGGCTCACTGCGTGGCGTCGATCCCGAGGATGTCGACCACGAACACGAGCGTCGAGTTCGCCGGGATCTGGCCCGTCGCGGTCGATCCGTACCCGTCGGACGGCGGAATCACCGCGAGGATCTGCGAACCGACGGTCGCACCCTTCAGCGCCGTCGCCAGGCCCGGGACGATTCCGGTCATGGAGAGCGAGGCCGGGGTCGATCCCCACGAGGAGTCGAAGACCTTTCCGTCGGCCCAGGTGAGTCCGGTGTAGGCGACCCGCACCGTGTCCTTGTCGCCGACGGTCGCGCCGGTGCCCTTCTGGAGCGTCTGCACGACCAGCGAGGTCGGCGGGTCGGTCTTCGGGATCGTCACGCCGGGCTGCCCGGAGGGGGCGAGCACGACGACGGGGAGGTTGTGGCCGTCGTTGAAGACGGGCGTGCCGTCGGCACGCGAGAGATACACCTTCTGCACGTCGATGACCGCGATCGCCGACTCGTCGGCGGCGAGGCCGAGCGAGGCCGTCGACGAACCGAGCTCGGTCGGGGTCAGACCCACGATCATGCGCGTTCCCTCGCCTGCGCACTTCAGCGCCGCCTCGAACCCGGGAACGGTCTGGACCCATGTGGACACCGGGGTGATCGTGGGACCTGTCGACCCGTAGCCCGCGGTCACGATCTCTTTGCCGGTCTTCGCGCTGAACAGGTCGACGGCGAGACCGACGAGCTGGTCGTCGCTCACGATCTCGGTTCCCGTGCCCGTCGTGAGGTCGACGAACTGGCCGTCCCCGGGGCTGAGCGGCGACGAGATGTCGACGGTCGGCTTCTTCGCGAAGTCACCGGAGACCTGCACCAGGGACGCGAGGTTGCCCGGGTTCGTCGTGCGGGCGCACGTCGGCGCGGACGCGGTCGCACATCCGGTCAGGGCGAGGGCGGCGAGGCCGAAAGCGGCGGCCGCGGCGAGGGTTCTGCGCACCGGATCAGTCTATGCGGGCGACTGGTCGCTCTCCGACGCGCCCGCCTCGCGCAGCTTGGCGTCGGCGGCGCGCTGCGCCTCCCGCACGCGCTTGCGCAGATTCTTGTCCGTGATCTCCCGGTCGCCGACCGCACCCGGGGTCCAGACCTCGACGTCCTCGTCCGCATAGGAGGGCTTCTTGAGGGCGCGCCGCCGCACGTCCGGCGGCACCGCACCCGGAGCGAGGCGCCGCGCGGAGATCAGGAATCCGGTGTGCGCCACCATCCGGTGGTCGGGGCGTACCGCGAGACCCTCGACGTGCCAGCCGCGCACCATCGTCTCGCTCGACTCCGGGTCGGTGAACGCACCCGTCGCGCGCAAGTACTCCGCCACACGGCTGAGCTGCGTCGCTGTGGCGACGTAGCAGACGAGCACGCCCCCGGGAACGAGCGCGTCGGCCGCGACGTCGATGCACTCCCACGGAGCGAGCATGTCGAGCACGACACGGTCGACAGATGCCTGCTCCACCGCGCGCGGGAGCTCCTCGGCGAGGTCACCTTCGACGATCTGCCATGAAGCCGGCGACTCCCCGAGGAAGGTCTCGACGTTCGCCCGTGCGACGTCGGCGAACTCCCCACGCCTCTCGAAAGAGACGAGACGCCCGGTCGGACCGATCGCCCGCAGCAGCCACAGCGAGAGCGCGCCGGAGCCGACGCCCGCCTCGACCACGACGCATCCGGGGAACACGTCGGCCTGAGCGAGGATCTGCGCGGCGTCCTTCGGGTAGACGATCGCGGCACCGCGCGGCATCGACATCACGAAGTCCCGCAGCAAGGGTCGCAGCGCCAGGTATTCGGAGCCGTGGCTGTTGACGAGCACCGAACCGTCGGGCTGGCCGACGATGTCGGCGTGGCGCAGCACGCCGTGATGGGAATGGAGTTCGCCCCCCTCGCGGAGGGTCACCGTCGACAGGCGCCCCTTCGGGCCGGTGAGCTGCACGCGATCTCCGTACGCGAACGGACCGCGACCGAGGCTCACGCGCGCACCTCGCGGGCGCGGCGAGCGGCGTGGACCTCGGCCAGGTCGGCGAGGCCCCGCCCCTCGAGGGAGGGCCAGAGGACGTGAGCGCCGACGCCCGCGAGTGAGACCATCAGCGGGACGCCGACCGACGTCGTGCGGGCGGCGATCGCGGAGCGCAGCCCGTTCGGCGAGTCCTCGATCGCCACCACGTCCTCGGGGGCGACATCGAGCAGCTCGCACGCCTGCAGATAGGGGTCGGGATGCGGCTTCGGGCGGGTCGCATCGTCGCCGGCGACGATGACGTCGAATGCGTCGAAGTCGATCAACTCGACGACGTGAGTCGCCATCCGCCGCAGCGACATCGTCACGAGGCCCGTCTTCACCCCGGCCGCGCGCAGCTCCGACAGGAGCTCACGGGCACCGGGACGGAACGGCACACCGGTCGTGCGCAGGTCGCCCATCACGGTTTCGGTCAGGTGGTCGATGATCGCGCCCTCGTTCATGCGCACCCCGGCGTCCTGGAGGATCCGAGCCGACTGGTCGAGCCCGAGGCCGACCAGCTGCAGCGCCTGCTCGTGCGACCAGCTGCCGCCGTAGGTCTCGACCAACGGGGTCTCTGCGGCCATCCAGTACGGCTCGGTGTCGACGAGGGTGCCGTCCATGTCCCAGAGCACGGCGGCGGGTGCGGGGTGATTCACCCGGCCATGCTACCGGCGCGGCGCGCGCGGCCACGGCCCGTCACTGGCCCGAGACGCCTATCCTGGTGTGACCGCGAGCGCCGTCCCGGCGCCGTGGAGGCAACGAGAGGGGCCCGGTGGACGGACTCGGTCGACGCGTGCTGGTCGTCGCCTTCGACGGATGGAACGACGCCGGCGAGGCGGCATCGGCGGCCGTCAGCCGTCTGCGCGAGACCGGCGGCTACGAACCTGTCTACTCGGTCGACCCGGAGCTGTACTTCGACTACCAGTACACCCGGCCGAGCATCGCCGCCGACGAAGACGGTGTGCGCCGCATCTCCTGGCCCGAGACGACACTGCTGCGCCCCGCGCAGACCACGCGCGGCACGCAGCTCTGGCTGCTCACGGGCGTCGAGCCGGCGCGGGCCTGGCAGGCGTTCGCCGGGGAGCTGATCGACGTCGCGCTGCGTGAGGACATCACCGGCATGGTCGCGCTCGGCTCGATGATGGCGGATGTCCCCCACTCCCGTCCGATCTCGATCTTCGCGGGCAGCGAGAACGAGCAGGTGCGTCATACTCTCGACCTCGACCGCACGACCTATGAGGGGCCGGTCGGCATCCTCAGCGTCCTCGGTCAGGCCGCCGACACCGCCGGCATCCCGACAGCCTCGCTCTGGGCGAGCGTGCCCCACTACGTCGCCGGTCACTCGCCGTCGCCCAAGGCGACCCTCGCACTTCTCGACCGCCTCGAGGACCTCACCGGGGCGAAGATCGACCGCGGTGACCTGGCGACGCAGTCCGCCGCGTGGGAGGCGTCCATCGACGCGGCCGCGGCCGACGACGAGGAGATGACGGAGTACATCCGCGGCCTCGAGCGCACCCGCGACGCGTGGGACTCCCCGGAGGCGTCCGGCGATGCGATCGCCCGTGAGTTCGAGCAGTACCTGCGCAAGCGCGGCGACGACCGGCCCGGCCGCGGCGGGCCGCAGCGCTGAGAGCGCCCGATCCCGCTCAGGCGGTGATGACGCCCGTCGCGAGCATGACCATCACGAAGGCGCCGAGCGCCACGCGGTAGATGACGAAGGGCAGGAAGCTGCGCTTCGAGATGAACGCCATGAAGTACTTGATGACCACGAGGGCGACGACGAACGCGATCACCGTCGCGAGGCCCGTCTCGAGCAGGGTGAACGGCGGGTTCACCTCCGGCTCCTTCACGACCTTGTACAGCTGATAGAAGCCCGAGCCGAACACGGCCGGGATCGCGAGAAGGAAGGCGTAGCGAGCCGCCGCGGCGCGCTCGTAGCCCATCAGCAGACCGGCCGTGATCGTCCCGCCCGAGCGGGAGACACCGGGGATGAGGGCGAGAGCCTGGGCCAGGCCGTAGATCACGCCGTGGCCGACGGTGAGCTGATCCAGACGTCGCCGGCGTGCGCCGATCGCGTCCGCGATGCCGAGGAGCACGCCGAACAGGATGAGCATGCCGGCGACCAGCCAGAGGGAGCGGAACACGGTCTCGATCTGGTTCTGGAACAGGATGCCCAGCACGACGATCGGAATCGACCCCAGGATGATGAGCCAGCCCATGCGCGCATCCGGATCGTTGCGCGGCGCGCGCCCGACGATGGAGAGCGCCCACCGGCTGACGATCCTCACGATGTCGCGCCAGAAGAACAGCACGACGGCCGCCTCGGTGCCGATCTGCGTGATGGCGGTGAAGGCGGCGCCCGGGTCCTCGGTGCCGGGGAGGAACGCTCCCAGGATGCGCAGGTGCGCACTGGAGGAAACCGGCAGGAACTCGGTGAGCCCCTGGACGAGGCCGAGGATGATCGCTTCGAACAAGTGGCTCATGGTCGTCTTCCGTTGGGGGCGGGGCGGGAGGCGGCGCGATGGATCAGTAGGTGCGCAGCAGGCGGGTCAGCACATCCTGACCGAACGTCAGCGCATCAAGCGGCACGCGTTCGTCGACACCATGGAACATACCGGTGAAATCGAACCCGCTCGGCAACCTCAGCGGCGCGAAGCCGTAGCCGGCGATCCCGAGGCGGGAGAGCGCCTTGTTGTCGGTGCCCGCGCCGAGCAGGTAGGGGACGACGGGAACACCCGGATCGGCATCCTGAAGACTCGCGACCATCGCGTCGACGAGCGAGCCGGAGAAGGGGGTCTCCAGACCGATGTCGCGCACGACGATCTCGATGGCGATGTCATCCCCGACGATCCGCTGCACCTCGGCGAGCACCTCGTCCTCGGTTCCGGGCAGCACCCGGATGTCGACGGTCGCCTCCGCACGATCAGGGATCACATTGTGCTTGTAACCGCCGGCGAGTCCCGTCGGGTTCGCCGTTGTGCGCAGGCTCGGCCGGATGAACGCTGCGGCCGGACCGAACAGGTCGGCCGCGGCATCCGGGTCATCGACGTCTGCTCCGGTGAGGTCGGCGACCGCCGCGAGAAGCGCCGCGGTCGTCTCGGTGAGGCGCACCTCCCACGGGGCGCGCCCCAGCGCCGCGACGGCCTCGGCGAGCCGGGTGACGGCGTTGTCCGGATGCCACCGGCTGCCGTGTCCGGCGGCGCCGCGCGCCACCAGCCGCACCCACAGCAGCGCCTTCTCCCCCACCTGCAGCAGGTACGCCCGGCGTCCGGCGACATCGATGGAGAACCCGCCGACCTCGCTGATCGCCTCGGTCGCACCGCTGAACCACTCGGGGCGGTCTCGCACGACGAGCGCCGAGCCCTCGACGCCACCGTTCTCCTCGTCGGCGAAGAACGTCACGATCAGGTCGCGCTCGGGCTGTTCTCCGGCGCGCAGGATGTCGGCGACGGACGTGAGGATCATGGCGTCCATGTTCTTCATGTCGACGGCACCGCGACCCCAGAGGTATCCGTCGCGAATCTCACCGGCGAACGGGTCGACGCTCCAGTCGTCGGCCATCGCCGGGACGACATCGAGGTGCCCGTGCACCACGAGGGCAGGCTTCGACCGATCACGACCCGGTACTCGCGCCGACACGTTCGTGCGGCGCGCGATCGGTTCGAAGTAGCGGGTCTCGAGTCCGAGTTCCTCGAGGTACGCGCCGACGAACTCGGCCGCCTCGCGCTCGCCTTCGCTGCGTCCGCCACCCCAGTTGGTGGTGTCGAGGCGGATAAGATCGCGGGCGAGCCGGATGACCTCCGGCAGCTCCCCCGGCTCGGCTGCAGTCATGCGCCCAGGCTACCCGCTCGGCGAGGGCCCGCCCGGTTCGTGACGCCGCGTGGAGCATGCTAGGCTCGACCCTCGGTTGCAAGACCACACATCACCCAATGCGCGGGTGGCGGAATAGGTAGACGCGCTAGCTTGAGGTGCTAGTGCCCGTATAGGGCGTGGGGGTTCAAGTCCCCCCTCGCGCACGCAGGATGCCTCGGCATCATCACGACGAAGGCCCCCGGAGACGGGGGCCTTCGTCGTTGGCGCATCCGTTGCTGCGGATCTCGCCAGGGGTCGCGCCCACGACCGCGGAGAGGCAGGATGAGCCCCATCGGGCCTGCTGCGACGGGGCCGCGACGGAGGGAGGGGCGATGACGTTCGATGTGCCTGCCGAGGCTTATCAGCGGTTCATGGGACGCTACTCGGAGCCGCTCGCCCAGCGCACGCTGGACGTCGTGGGCGAGCTCGATGGTGTGCGAGCGCTCGATGTCGGTGCGGGTCCCGGGGCGATCGCTGCGGCACTCACCGCGACTCCGGGGGTCACGCCGGTGGCCGCGGTCGACCCCTCCCCGTCCTTCGTCGAGGCGCTGCGCGATCGGCTTCCCGGCTGCGATGCACGTGTCGCAGACGCCGAATCGCTCCCGTTCGCCGATGACGCCTTCGATCTCGTCATCGCGCAGCTGGTGGTCAACTTCCTGCGCGACCCGCACGCCGCCATTCGGGAGATGGCACGGGTCACCCGTCCGGGCGGCGTGATCGCGGCATCGGTCTGGGACTTCGACGGCGGGCGCGCGCCCCTGTCGCTGTTCTGGCACGCGGCGCGCGAGATGGACCCGACCGTCGACGACGAGACGGGCGGCGTCGGCACAGGTCGGGGCCAGATCGCCGACCTCTTTCGGTCGAACGGACTCGTCGAGGTGGTCGAGCACGAGCTCGAGGTGCACGTTCCGTACACCGGCGTCGACGACTGGTGGGGACCCTACGAACTCGGCGTCGGGCCTGCGGGCGCTTTCGTCGCGACCCTCGACGCGGCCGCCCGAGCAGAGTTGCGCGTCCGCTGCGGAGCACTCCTGCCGGGTCCGAGCGGCGTCATCGACGCGGTGGCGTGGTGCGCTGTCGGGCGCACTCCTCGCATCGACCGGTAGCGCGGCGCACGGGTCAGTCGATTGTGGTGGCGGGCGCGGTCCGGCCGCGCAGGCCGTCGTTGATCGCGAAGAGCAGCAGCACGAGACCTGCTCCGAGCGTGATGTGCCCGAGGCCCGCGATTCCGGAGATCGCCGCGCTCGCCGGGACGCCGAGCACCTGCATCGTGCCGTGCACGGTCATGATCGCGACAGTCAGCACGAGCCCCGCGTTGTAGACCCAGAAGAACCACGCGAAGAAGCGGCTGTGGCCGAGGCGGTACACCTTGTCGAGCACGAGCACGATGAGCATGGCGAGGAAGCCGAGGGTCAGCAGATGCGTGTGGAGCACGGCGAGCTGGGTGCCCTCCCCCGATTCGAACGGCGTTCCCTTGGTCATCTCACGGAAGTACACACCGCCTGCGAGTCCGAGCACCAGATAGACGCTCGCCGCGATGAAGACGGCGCGCTGAGACATCCGAGACATCTCTCCCCTTTCGTTACCTTCAGCATATCTGAAAGTAACGAAGGTTCAGATTCCCGCCACCCCGAACAGGAGCCCGAGGACGTACGTGACCGCGGCGGCCCCGAAGCCGATGCCCAGCTGTCGGAGACCGCGGCGCAGCGGCGGCGCCCCCGAGAGGAGACCCACCGCGGCGCCGGTGCCGAGCAGCGCCACCCCGACGAGCGCGAGCGCGACGAGCACGGCCGCGAGACCCTGCAGCCCGAACAGCCACGGCAGCACCGGGATGATCGCCCCCGACGCGAAGAACAGGAAACTCGAGAGCGCCGCGCTGAACGCGCTGCCCACGACCTCGTGCGTGTCCGCGCCCTCCGGAGGCCGGCGGTAGGGCACCGCACGGTCCGCCGTGCGCGCCGTCTCGATCACCAGACGTGCCCGCGCGGTCGCCTCGGCGTCACCGAGTCCCCGCGCGCGGTAGATCAGGGCGAGCTCGTTCTGGTCGAGGTCGAGATCGGGCAGCACGTCGTCGCCGAAGTTGTTGGGCTCGGTGGCCTCGAGCAGCTCGCGCTGCGAGCGCACCGAGACGAACTCCCCCGCGCCCATCGACAGGGCTCCGGCGAGCAGGCCCGCGATGCCGCTGAACAGCACGATGCGCGCGTCGACGCCGGTCGCCCCGATGCCCATGACGAGCGCGAGGTTCGACACGAGACCGTCGTTCGCCCCGAACACCGCGGCACGGAAGGTTCCCGACAGCCTGCGACGTCCCGCCGCGGCGAGCCCCCGCACGACCTCGCTGTGGATCTTCTCGTCGGCGCGCATCGCCGGGGTCGCGTGGGGGTCGTCGTCGTAGGGCGAGCGCGTCTCGGCCTGCTGAGCAAGGGCGAGCACGAAGATCGACCCGAACCGTCGCGCCATCCAGCCGAGCAGCCGCGTCGATGCCGATGCGCGCGGCAGTCGCTCCGGCTCGCCGCCGAGCAGGGCCAGCCAGTGCGCCTCATGGCGTCCTTCGGCGTCGGCGAGTGCGAGCAGGATGTCCCGCTCCTCCCCCTCGCGGCGCGCGGCGAGGTGACGGTAGACGGCCGCCTCGGCCCGCTCGTTGGCAAGGTAGTGCGCCCAGCGGGCGCGGTCGCGGGCAGTCGCCGGAGCGGAATCGGATGCCACGGGCAGCTCCTCGATCAGGGGGGGCGGGGCCACCAGGCTAGCCGCGCACGGCGCGCCGCATCATTCGGCGCCCCGAAGCCATGACCGCGGTGTGCGCGAGCACGAACACGGGGCGCAGGAGCCAGGCCGTGCGGTTCATCCACGCCCGTTCGGTCCGCACCACCCAGCGCACGCGCACCAGGGTGCCGGATGCCGCGGCGAACAGCGCCACCTCGCCTTCGCCCGACAGATCGCCGTCGCTGCGCGCGGCGAGCACGACTCCCGATTCGACGCGGGTGAGCACGGCGTCGAGCACGAGGCGGTAACCGAACGGGCTGCGCACCGTCAGGCCGACGTGCGCGCCCGGTTCGAGCGCGGCGGGAGGGCCGGTCACCTCGACCGCCGGCCAGGGCGACGGGGCACCGGCGGCGGGGCGCAGCATCCCCTCGATCGCGCGCCAGCAGCGGGCGGGGTCGGCGGGGATGCGCCAGACCGACACGAAGTCGTAGCGACCGCTCACGCGTGCACCCGGCGGCGCAGCAGGTCGATGCGCGCCTGCAGCTGCGCGACGGTCGCGTGGGAGACCGCCGGCCCCCCGCACAGGCGCCGCAGTTCGGCGTGCACCATCGCGTGAGGCTCCCCGGATTGCCGCGCGTAGAGACCGACGAGACTGTTGAGCAGCTGCCGCTGCTCCTTGAGGGTGCGGTGCAGCGCCCCAGGGAGGAGCGAGTCGATCGGGGCGTCCTCGTCCGCGCTCGCCTCGCGGGCCTCGCGCGCCTTGCGGTGGCGGGTCTGCCGCGCCTGACGCTGCTGCAGCAGCTCGTGCACGTGCTCGGGCTCGAGGATGCCCGGCAGCCCCAGGAACTCCTCCTCCTCCGGGGTGCCCGGCACGGCGAGCTGACCGAACTCCTTGCCGTCGAAGAGCACCCGGTCGAAATGAGCCTGTGCATCGAGAGGCAGGAACGCGAACTCCTCGGTGAGGGCGTCGGATGCCGCATCCGGCCGCTCCGCGGCATCCATCAGCGCTTCTTCGGCGTCCCATTCGTCACCGGTCGCCTTGCGGTCGAGCGCGTGGTCGCGCTGCGCCTCGAGCTCCTGTGCGAGCGCGAGCAGCTGCGGCACGTTCGGCAGGAACACGCTCGCCGTCTCGCCGCGGCGTCGCGCCCGCACGAAGCGTCCGATCGCCTGCGCGAAGAAGAGCGGCGTCGACGCGCTCGTCGCGTAGACACCGACGCTGAGGCGCGGCACGTCGACGCCCTCGGAGACCATGCGCACCGCGACGAGCCAGCGGGACGTGGACTGGGCGAACTGCTCGATGCGCGCGGATGCCTCGGCCTCGTCCGACAGCACGACGGTCGGCGCCTCGCCGCTGACGGCCTCGAGGATCGCCGCATACGCGCGGGCCGCGGTCTGGTCGGTCGCGATGACGAGCCCGCCCGCATCGGGCACCTGCTCGCGCACCTCGCTCAAACGGCGATCGGCGGAACGCAGCACGGCCGGGATCCACTCGCCCTCGGGGTTAAGGGCCGTGCGCCAGGCCTGCGCGGTGACATCCTTCGTGTTGTCCTGCCCGAGGTAGGCCTCCATCTCCTCGCCCGCCTTGGTGCGCCAGCGCATGTGACCGGCGTAGACGAGGAAGAGCACGGGCCGCACGACGCCGTCCTCGAGCGCGCGGCGGTAGCCGTAGGCGAAGTCGGTGCGGGAGACGCGGGTGCCCTTCGCATCGGGGTGGTACTCCACGAACGGGATGGGCGCCGTGTCGCTGCGGAACGGCGTCCCCGACAGCAGGAGACGCCGCGTCGCGCGGCCGTAGGCGGTGCGCAGCGCGTCGCCCCAGCTGAGCGCGTCGCCGCCGTGGTGCACCTCGTCGAGGATGACGAGGGTGGGCTCGTCAAGGATGAGGGTCTCGTGGACGCTCGCCTTCACGGCCACCTGGGCGTACGTCACTGCGACGCCCTGGTAGTGCCGGGCGGGCCGGGCGTGTCGGTTGCTGAAGGCGGGGTCGAGGCGGATGCCGACGCGCGCGGCGGCATCCGCCCACTGGGTCTTCAGATGCTCCGTCGGTGCCACGACGACGATGCGGCGCACGACTCCGCGACGCAGGAGCTCGCTCGCGAGGCGCAGCGCGAACGTCGTCTTGCCGGCGCCGGGCGTCGCGGCGGCGAGATAGTCGCGCGGTCCCTTACCGACGCCGTCCGGCCCGTCGAGGGCGAAGTAGGCGTCGAGGGCCTCTGCCTGCCAGGCCCGCAGCCGCTGCGCGGTGCCCCAGGGGGCGCGCTGGGGGAACGAGGGCGACAGGTGCTCGGCGGCGAAGCTGCCGAACTGGTGCGCCGGAGCCTCGGGAGCGAGTCCCTCGTCCTCCGTCATCCCAGCTCCCTCCGCCGCGGGCGGGCGGCGAGGTTCCACGATAGACGACGCCACGGACGCCAGGACCGGTCACGCCGCGGGTAGGCTTCGGCGGAGGAGGCCACCGCGATGTCATCCCCCACCCGCTCCCCCTTCGTGTCCAACGAGCAGACGCACCCGTGGCGTCGGTTCGTCGCCATCGGCGACTCGTTCACCGAGGGGATAGGCGACCCTGACCCGGCGAGCCCCGGCGGCAACCGCGGCTGGGCCGATCGCATGGCCGAGGTGCTCGCGGCATCCGTCGACGACTTCGCCTACGCCAACCTGGCCGTGCGTGGCCGGCTCATCCAGCAGATCGTCGACGAGCAGATCGAGCCCGCACTCGCCCTCTCCCCCGACCTCATCACCTTCTGCGCCGGGGGCAACGACGTCATCCGCCCGGGCAGCGATCCCGATGAGGTCGCCACGATCTTCGAGGACGCGATCATCCGGCTGTCGTCCCAGGGCGCCACGATCGTCGTCTTCACCGGCATCGACACCAACTTCACCCCGGTGTTCCGGCCGATCCGCGGCAAGGTCGCCATCTACAACGAGAACCTGCGCGCGATCGCCGAGAAATACGACTGCATCGTCGCCGACCAGTGGGCGCTGAAGGAGATCCAGGATGCGCGCTTCTTCGACGGCGACCGGCTGCACATGAACGCGCTCGGCCACCACGAGGTGGCCCGCATGGTGCTGCGCGCGCTCAACGTGCCGAACGACCTCGAGCCGATGCAGCCCTCGCCGATCCCCTTCCGCACGTGGCGGGAGGCGCGCTCCGGCGATCTGGTGTGGGCTCGGGAGTTCCTCGTGCCGTGGGTGCTGCGGCGACTGCGCCACCAGTCGTCGGGCGATGACGTCACCGCCAAGCGCCCGGAGCCGAGCCGCGTGCACCGCATCGAGTCGGATGCCGCGGCATCCGAGCACTGATCCCTAGCGCGGCGGATGCCGCAGGGCCCACAGGGCGACGGCCGCGGCCGACGCGACATTCAGCGAGTCGACTCCACCCGCCATCGGGATGGTGACCACCGTGTCTGCGGCGGCCAGGGCCCGACGCGAGAGGCCGTCGCCCTCCGCACCCATGACGAGAGCGACCCGCTCCGCGCGCGTTGCGGCGAACACGTCGAGGCCGACGACGTCGTCGGCGAGAGCGAGCGCGGCGATCGTGACGCCTGCAGCGTGGAGGGCGTCCCGCGCCTCCGGCCAGGCCGGCAGGCGGGTCCACGGCACCTGGAACACCGTGCCCATGCTCACCCGCACGCTGCGCCGGTAGAGCGGGTCGGCGCAGCGCTCGCTCACGAGCACCGCGTCGGCGCCGAGCCCCGCGGCGGCACGGAACGCGGCACCCACGTTCGTGTGGTCGACGAGATCCTCGAGCACGAGCACGGTGCGGGCATCGGCGAGCACCTCGGCGAGGGGGCGGTCGGGCGGGCGGTGCATCGCCGCCAGTGCACCGCGGTGCACGGCGTACCCGGTCAGCGTCTCGGCGACGTCGGGTGCGACGACGTACACGGGCACGGATGCCGCGGCCCCCGCGGCATCCAGCAGTGCCGTGATCTCGGCGACCCACTGCTGCTGCACGAGCACCGAACGCGGCTGATGCCCCGCCGCCAGAGCGCGCCCGATCACTTTGGCCGACTCGGCCATGTAGAGGCCACCGGCGGGCTCGAGCAGCCGCCGCAGCGCCACGTCGGTGAGATCGCGATAGTCGGCGAGTCGGTCGTCGGAGGGGTCTGTCAGCTCGATCACGGGCACCGCTCCAGAATGCCGCACGTGTCACACGGAGGAAATCGGCGGGGCGTAGGCTCGACCGTGGGAGGGTGCCGTGGCGACAGCGACCGAGTCGGATCCGCAGCTGGAGGCGCGGGTGGCCGAAGCGATCGATCTGCTCGCGGGGCGCCGCGTCGCGGTGCTCACCGGCGCCGGTGTGTCGACCGACTCCGGCATCCCCGACTACCGCGGGCAGGGTGCGCCCGTGCGCCGTCCGATGACCTTCGACCAGTTCCTCGCCGACGACAGCTCGCGTCGCCGCTACTGGGTGGGGTCCCACCTCGGCTGGAAGCGCTTCGCCGCCGCCGAGCCCAACGCCGGCCATGAAGCCCTCGCGCGACTCGAGCACTCGGGCGCCGTGACCGGCGTCGTCACCCAGAACGTCGACGGGCTCCATCTGCGCGCCGGCAGCAGCCGCGTCGTCGAGCTGCACGGGACGATGCGCCGGGTGATCTGCCTGCACTGCGGTCAGGTGTTCGACCGGCGCGACCTCGCCGAGCGCATCGAGACCGACAACCCCTGGATCGTGGCCGACTCCGACCTTCCGCTCGGCCCCGACGGCGACGTGGCTCCGGCGACCGCCGACGGGTTCCGGATCCCCACCTGCAGCGTGTGCGAGGGAGCTCTCAAGCCCGACGTCGTGTTCTTCGGCGAGTACATCCCGGCGGAGCGCTTCCGCGAAGCCGAGCAGATCGTGCGCGGCAGCGACGCACTCGTCATCGCCGGTTCGTCGCTCGTCGTCAACTCCGGCATCCGCTTCCTCGACCGGGCTCGACGCCGCCGTCTGCCCATCGTGATCGTCAACCGCGGGGACACCCGCGGTGACGCCCGCGCCACCGTGAAGATCGACGCCGGCACCACCGAGGTACTCCGCGCGTTCGCCGACGCCCTGGGAGGGCCCGAATGAGCTCCACCGCCGACCACCCGACACGCATCATCCTGGTGCGCCACGGCGAGACGGACTGGAACCGCGCGGGACGCATCCAGGGGTCGACCGACATCCCCCTGAACGACACCGGACGCTCGCAGGCGCGGGACGCCGCCGAGCGGCTCGTCGCCGAGGTGACGGATGCCGCGACCGTCGCCGTCGTCTCGAGCGATCTGTCGCGCGCGCGGGAGACCGCGACGCTCATCGCCGATCGACTCGCCCTCCCGCTCGGCCCCTCCGACATCGGACTCCGTGAGCGCGGATACGGCATCGCGGAGGGATTCGACGTCACCGAGTTCCGCGCGCGCTTCGGTGACACCCACAGCGGTGAGGTTCCGGGCGCGGAGACCGTCGACGAGGTCGCCGACCGCGCAAACGACGCGTTGCGACGGCTCATCGCCGCGAGCGGCTCCCCCGACGTGCTCATCGCGGTGGCGCACGGCGCGCTCATCCGCGCGGTGCTTCGCGCGGCCGCATCCGATGCGGCGCCGACCGATGACGCGCGCGTCGGAAACGGTGAGTGGCGCGAACTCGCCCTCACGGCGGACGGACGGCTCGTCGCTGCCTCCACTCAGCACTGACTGAGGAGCATTTTTCACGCCTGAAACAATTTGAGTGCGCATATTGCCTCTGAGCGGTGCTAATGTCCCCCATTATGGCGATTCTCGATGCGAGTGATCTCGCTCTTCTCCAGGCATTGTCTGCCGACCCTCGTCGAGCGGTGACCTCGCTCGCCGACGACCTCGGCATGTCCCGCAACACCGTGCAGGCGCGGATGTCGCGGCTCGAGCGCGCCGGTGCGCTCTTGAGCTACGAGCGCGCGATCTCCACCACGGCACTCGGCTATCCGATCGATGCGTTCATCTCGGTGCGCCTGCGACAGCCCGAGATCCCCCGCATCCGCGACGAGATCGCCCTCATCCCCGAGGTGGTGCAGGCCAACGGCCTCGCCGGCTCGATGGACCTCCTGGTGCGCGTGGCCTGTCGCGACACCCCGCATCTGTTCACGACCGACCGTCGCATCCTCGCCATCGACGGCGTCGAGCGCACCGAGACGTCGCTCGTGATGGACGAGCTCATCCCCTACCGGGTCGCGCCCCTCATCGACCTCGCGCGCTCGGAGCGCTGAACTGAGCGGGCCGCGCGTCGAGCCGAACCAGCACGACGCCGGTGAGCAGTACCGCCGCCCCCACATACTGCACCGGGCCCGGCAGCTCGCCGAGCAGCAGCGCCGCGAACAGCAGCGCGAACAGCACCTCCGACAGCCCCACGAACGACGCGACCCGCGAGCCGATGCGCGGCACCGCGGCGATGCCGAGGCCATAGCCGAGGGATGTCGCGACGAGCCCCACCCAGGCGAGTGGTACGAACCACGGCACCGCGACGCCGGCGAAGGTGACGTCGACGAACGCGGCGTGCAGGGGCAGGAGGCCGGTCACCCCCACGAGCGCCATGACCGCGGCGCCGACGAGCAGCCCGCCGGATGCGAGCGCGAGGGCGGGCAGACGGTCACCCGCGCGCTCCGCGATGACGAAGTAGGCGGCGACGCACACCGCGGCACCGAGCGCGAAGACGGTGCCGAGCACGTCGAATCGCGCGCCGGTCACGTCGACGACGAGCACCAGCCCCGCGATCGCGAGCACGGACCCGGTGAGGACGAGCCTCGAGGGACTGCGTCGGGTGCGCACCCAGGCCACGGCGACGAGCAGCACGGGCGCGAGGTACTGGATCAGCAGGGCCATCGCGACCGGCATTCGCTGCATCGCCGAGAAATAGAGGATCTGGCAGCCGGCGACCCCGGTGGCCCCGAACGCGAGGATCGTCATCGCGTGGCGGCGCAGGAACCCGGGTTCGAGCCGGATCGCGCGCACGAGCGCCGGCGAGAGCACGAGCCCCGCGAGCGTCATGCGCACCAGCAGCACGGCGCTCACCGACCAGCCGGCCTCGAGCAGCGGCTTCATGAGCGGGCCGCTCGACGAGAACGCGAACGCCGAGCCGACCGCGAACACGAGCCCGGACGGCGCGAAGCGCGGCGTGTCGCGCAGCGGCACCGTCGCGAGGGTCGGGACGATCAGCGGGACGGGTGCGGTGGGAGCGGACATGCGGCGCCGATCTGTCAGGACCGTTCAGTGATTACACTCATGACCGTAAGGGATCGAGGCGTCAGGAGTCAACATGCTTTTCATTCATGACACGGCGGAGTCCCTGCGCATGGCCGCCGACCTGGTCAACACCCTGCCGATCACCGCCGCCTCCGACGTCGATCGCCTCCTCACAGCCGACGACATGGAGGAGTTCCTCGCCGCGCATCCGTACAGCGGAGCGATCGCCCGGGACGACCGCGAGCGGGCGGCGGTGCGCGGCATCCGGGACCGCCTGCACGCCCTCTGGCACAGCGACCGCGCTGACGCGGTTCCCCTCGTCAACGCGATGCTCGCCGACGGCAGCGCCCTCCCCCGGCTCGTCATCCACGAGCCGTACGACTGGCACATCCACGCGACGGACGACGACGCGCCGCTCGCCGTGCGAATGATGGTCGAGTCGGCGATGGCGTTCGTCGACGTGATCCGCCAGGACGCCTACGACCGCGTGCGCGTATGCTCGGCCGACGACTGCCAGGGCGTCTACGTCGACTTCAGCCGCAACGGGTCGAAGCGCTACTGCGACTCGGGCAACTGCGGGAACCGTATGAACGTCAACGCGTATCGGCGCCGGCTCGCAGAAAACGACTGATGGCGGATGCCGCGGGCTCCGGCGTCTCGTAGTGGATGAGGTGCCCCACCCCGGGGATCTCGACCAACTCGACGTCGTCGAACAGCGTCGCGAGCGTGCGCTCGGCCTCGATCGGGGTGATGTCGTCGAGCTGCGCGGCCACCAGCAGCGTCGGCACGGCGATACGCGGCGCGAACGCCCGCACGTCGTGCGAGACGGAGGTCAGGAACGCGTCACTGAGCACGTCGCGATCGGCGAACCGGGAGAAGTACGCGTCGTGCTGGGCGTGCACGAAGCGCCGCAGCTCGGGATCGCGGGTCTTCACCATCGCGATGCTCATGGCGCGCACGATCGCTCGGTTGCGCAGCAGGCCCTCGCCGAGCGGGGCGGGCAGGGCCGCCCCGGCGCGGTAGTAGAAGACCGCGAGCCGGGTGAGGATGCCGCGGGGTCCCTCGAGCGCCGGTGCACCGATCGGGTTCACGAGCACGAGGCGCGGGGTCTCGAGCCCGCGCGCCACGGCGGCCGCCGAGACGATCGAGCCGAACGAGTGGCCGAGCACGACGGCGTCGGGCGCGACGGCGGCGACGAACTCGGTCAGCCACTGCGCGTAGGCGTCGAGATCGTGGGTGCGACCCGGGAGCGGCGGCGTCTCGCCGAAGCCCGGAAGATCCGGAGAGACGACACGCACACCGTCGAGATGCGCGACGACGGGGTCGAGCCCGTGGTGCTCGCCGCGGAAGCCGTGCACGGCGACGACAGTCGCCCACGGCTCGACGCCCGCCGGAGGATCGTAGGTCCAGTAGCGGGTCATGCCACCGAGGACCTCGACCTCGTGACCCTCGACGCGCCGGTCGGCGAGCCGTGCGGCATAGGGCCCGGCGTCGACGATCATCCCCCGAGTCTACGGCGCCGCTCCGTGCCACCCGGGCGCGCCTGCATCGGGATGTCGCACCTCCCCTCTAGCGTCGAGTCATGGCCGCGCACGACATGCTCCCGGGCTTCGACACCATCGACTGGGCGGCGCGCGTCGGCGTGTTCGACCTCGAGACGACCGGGGTCGACGTCACGACCGACCGCATCGTGACCGCCTATGTGGGCGTGCTCGACGCCGACGGAACGATCCTCTCCTCAGCCTCCTGGCTCGCCGATCCGGGCATCGAGATCCCCGCGGGGGCGACAGCTGTGCACGGTGTCACGACCGAGCGCGCCCGCCGCGACGGGCGACCCGCCGCGGCAGTCGTGACCGAGATCGTCGCCGAACTGCGCGCGCTGTTCGACGCGGGAGTGCCGGTGGTCGCCTACAACGCCGCCTACGACTTCTCGCTCCTCGCGCACGAGGCGGCGCGGCACGG
The DNA here is from genome assembly GCF_005503465.1 of Microbacterium sp. 4NA327F11. Classification (NCBI taxonomy): domain Bacteria; kingdom Bacillati; phylum Actinomycetota; class Actinomycetes; order Micrococcales; family Microbacteriaceae; genus Microbacterium; species Microbacterium sp. 4NA327F11. Next base: position 102,443 of record NZ_SCOB01000010.1, read on the forward strand.
TGTCCCGCCGATCGCTGACCCCACGCCGGTGATCGACCCGCTCGTGCTCGACAAGAACGTCGATCGGTACCGCAAGGGAAAGCGCACCCTCGACGTGGTGGCCGCCCACTACGGCGTCACGCTCACGGGCGCCCACGAGGCATCCGCCGACGCCGTCGCCGCCGGCCGCGTGGCCCTCGCCCTGCTCGACCGCTACGCGGATGAACTGCCGTCGACCCCGGCGGCCCTGCACACCGCGCAGGTGGCGTGGGCACGGTCGCAGGCGGAGAGCCTCACCGAGTATTTCGTGCGCATCGGCCGCCTCGACCCCGATGACGCCCTCGACGGCGCGTGGCCGGTGCGCTGAGCGGCACGCCTCGGCAACCGTCGCCCTCGACGTGCGGCCGCCACGATCATCGACCGCCGACAACGACGAAGGCCCCGACCTGCCGAAGCAGGCGGGGCCTTCGCGATGCGGCGACTCAGCGAGCGCCGAAGTTCTTGAAGCGCTGGTTGAACTTCTCGACGCGACCGGCCGAGTCGAGGATGCGCTGCTTGCCCGTGTAGAACGGGTGCGACGCCGACGAGATCTCGACGTCGATGACCGGGTACTCGACGCCGTCGAGCTCGATGGTCTTGTCGCTCGACGCGGTCGAGCGGGTGAGGAAGGTCTCGCCCGAGCCGAGGTCGCGGAAGACAACGAGGTCGTAGGCGGGGTGGATGTCAGTCTTCATCGGATTCCTTGCGAGAGACGGAGGAAAGTCTGCGGTGCCGAACGCACCAAGGGGAGAGTCTATCAGGTCGGGCGGCTCAGCGGGAACGCACGGCGCGGGCGGCGAAGCGCCCCTCGTGCTCGTCGAGTTCGACGTCGACGCCGAAGGTCGCGCTCAGGTTCGCCGCGGTGAGCGTGTCGGCGAGCGGACCCGCCGCCACCGCCTGCGCCTCGCGCATGAGCAGCACGTGGGTGAACCCGATCGGGATCTCCTCGACGTGGTGGGTCACCATGATCATCGCGGGCGTGCTCGGCGCCTGGGCGTAGCCGCCGAGGAGCGAGACGAGCTCCTCGCGGGAGCCGAGATCGAGGCTCGCGGTCGGCTCGTCGAGCATGAGCAGCTCCGGGTCGGTCATCACCGCTCGCGCGATCTGCACCCGCTTCTGTTCGCCGTCGGACAGTGTGCCGAACGAGCGGTCGGCAAGGTGGTCGAGCTTCCACTCGGCGAGCACACGCAGCGCACGGCGCTCGTCGATCGCCTCGTACTGCTCCCGCCAGCGTCCGAGCACCGAGTAGGCGGCGGTGAGCACGACGTCGAGCACGCTCTCCTCCGGCGGGATGCGGCGGCTCAGCGCCGTCGACGCGAAGCCGATGCGCGGACGGAGGTCGAAGACATCCGTGCGTCCCAGCCGCTCCCCCAGGATCGAGACCGTTCCCGAGGTCGGGTAGAGCAGCGCCGCCGCCAGCTGCAGCACCGTGGTCTTGCCGGCGCCGTTCGGACCCAGCACGACCCAGCGCTCGTCGCCGGCCACAGACCAGGTCAGGTGTTCGACGATGTCCTTCGCGTTGCGACGAACGACGACATCGGCGAATTCGAGCACCTGCGGCATGACTCCAGCCTATCCGGCGCGGCCGATGACCTCCGTGTAGAGCGCGGCGGTTTGCTCCGCAATGCGCGCCCAGCTGAAGGCCTCGACGGCGCGTTCGCGGCCGGCGCGGCCGTAGGCGGCCGCTGCGGCCGGGTCGCTCACGACCTCGATGAGGGTGCGGGCCAGGTCGTGCACGTACCGGTCGGGGTCGACGGGAGTGCCGGTGCCGTCCTGCACCTGCTCGATCGGCACGAGCCGCCCGGTCACGCCGTCGACGACGACCTCGGGGATGCCGCCGGTCGCCGTACCGACGACGGCGGCACCGCACGCCATCGCCTCGAGGTTGACGATGCCGAGCGGCTCGTAGATCGACGGGCACACGAACGTCGTCGCCGCGCTCAGGATGGCCGACAGTTCGGGCCGGGGAAGCAGCTGGTCGATCCACACGACGCCGTCACGGGTGGCCTGCAGCTCCTGCACGAGCCCTTCGACCTCGGCAAGGATCTGCGGGGTGTCAGGCGCTCCCGCACAGAGCACCAGCTGCACCTCGGGCGGCAGCTGCCGCGCGGCCCGCAGCAGATACGGCAGACCCTTCTGGCGGGTGATGCGTCCGACGAAGACCACCGAGGGCCGCGCGGGGTCGATGCCGAACCGGGCGAGCACCTCCGGGTTGTCGGTCGGATGCCATGCCTCGGCGTCGATGCCGTTGTAGATGACGCGCACCTTGCCGGGGTCGAGGGCGGGGTATGAGCGGAGGATGTCGCGCCGCATCCCGTCGCTCACGGCGACGATGGCGGCCGCCTGCTCGTAGGCGGTCTTCTCGATGTAGCTGGAGAGGGCGTACCCACCCCCGAGCTGCTCGGCCTTCCACGGTCGCAGCGGCTCCAGGCTGTGGGCGGTGACGACGTGCGGGATGCCGTGGAGCAGCGACGCGAGGAAGCCCGCGTAGTTCGCGTACCAGGTGTGCGAGTGCACGACGTCGGCGCCCGCGACATCCGAGACGATCTCGAGGTCGACCCCGAGGGTCTGCAGCGCCCCGTTCGCTCCGGCCAGGCCCGGCGGCGTCGCGTAGGAGGTCGTCCCGACCTCGTCGCGCGCCGCGCCGAACGCGTGCACCTGCACGTCGACGTCTCGCTCACCGGCGAGGGCGCGCAGCGCCCGCACGATCTCGGCGACGTGCACTCCGGCTCCCCCGTAGATCTCCGGCGGATACTCCTTCGTGACGATGTCGACGCGCATGTCAAGGACGCTAGTACACGGGTGGAAGCCCGCCTAGTGTGGAGCCATGGCAGGGACGCACAAGAAGGTCTTCGGCATCATCCTCGCGGGCGGGGAGGGCAAGCGGCTCATGCCGCTCACGGTCGACAGAGCGAAGCCGGCCGTCCCGTTCGGCGGACAGTACCGCCTGATCGACTTCGCCATCTCGAACCTCATCAACTCGGGCCTGCGCCAGCTCGTCGTGCTGACCCAGTACAAGTCCCACAGCCTCGACCGTCACATCTCGCAGACGTGGCGGATGTCGGCGCTGCTGGACTCCTACGTCACGTCGGTGCCCGCACAGCAGCGGCTCGGCAAGCGGTGGTTCTCGGGGTCGGCCGACGCGATCCTGCAGAGCCTGAACCTCATCCACGACGAAGCCCCTGACATCGTCGTCGTCGTCGGCGCAGACCACGTCTACCGCATGGACTTCCGCCAGATGCTCGAGGCCCACATCGCCTCCGGTGCGCGGGCGACGGTCGCGGGCATCCGGCAGCCGATCGGGCTCGCCGACCAGTTCGGGGTCATCGACGTCGAACCGACCGACCCGACGCGCATCCGCGAGTTCCTCGAGAAGCCGCAGAATCCCACGGGGCTCGCCGACGCACCCCACGAGGTGCTCGCATCGATGGGCAACTACATCTTCGACACCGATGCGCTCATCGAGGCGGTCACGTCCGACGGCGAGCTGCCGACGTCGAACCACGACATGGGCGGCGACATCATCCCCTACTTCGTCTCACGCGGCGAGGCGGGCGTGTACGACTTCAAGGACAACGAGGTGCCGGGCTCCACTGCCCGCGACCGTGCCTACTGGCGCGACGTCGGCACGATCGATTCGTTCTTCGACGCGCACCGCGACCTGATCTCGACCCTGCCGGTGTTCAACCTCTACAACACCGACTGGCCGATCCACTCGCAGATGCTCAACTCGCCGCCCGCGAAGTTCGTGCGCGACGCCGTTGGGCGCATCGGCAACACGATCGACTCGATCGTCTCTCTCGGCTCGGTGCTCTCGGGCACCCATCTCGAGCGCAGCGTCGTGGGCCCGTGGACACTCTCGGGAGGCGGCGCGACGATCACCGACGCCGTGCTGTTCGACCGCGTGCGCATCGGCGCGGGCGCCCGCATCCACCGGGCGATCCTCGACAAGAACGTCGTGCTCGCCGACGGCGCGACAGTCGGCGTCGACCGCGAACTCGACCTGTCGCGCGGCTTCACCGTCACGGACTCCGGGATCACCGTGGTCGGCAAGGGCGTGCGCATCGACAGCTGAGCCGCGGCATCCGCTCGGTCAGGACTGCGGATGCCGCGACGGGCTCAGACGCCGACGCGGGTGAACGCGTCGAGGCTGATGCCCTGAGCGAGGATGTCACGGGCCCACGCGCGAGCGCCGTGGAGGCTGTGGTCGCGATAGTTGCCGCAGCTGAACGCGTCGACGCCGGGGACGTCCTCCCACTGCACGTCCTCGGCGATCGCCCGCAGGCTCTCGCGGATCGCGGGGACGACGTCGGCGACAGCGGGCTCGCCCCACACGATCAGGTGGAATCCGGTGCGGCAGCCGAACGGTGAGATGTCGATGACGCCGTCGAGGTGGTCGCGCAGCAGGCTCGCGATCGTGTGCTCGATCGTGTGCAGCGCGGCCGTCGGGATCTCGCCCTCGTTGGGCTGCACGAAGCGCACGTCGAAGTTGGAGATCGCGTCGCCACGCGGTCCGCGCTCGACGGAGATGAGGCGCACGTACGGTGCGATGACGGCGGTGTGGTCGAGCGTGAAGCTCTCGACGTCGGCCATGGGGTCCTCCCGGTGGGTCAGGTCAGGGCGGCGCCCATTCGGGCGACCGCCTTTTCGAGTATGTCAATCGGATGCACGAGGCTGAGCCGGATGCGGCCCGCCCCACGGGGCCCGAACCCCGCCCCCGGGGCGACCGCCACGCCGTGCTCCGCGAGAAGCCGCGCGGCGAACGCGGCGTCGTCGGTGCCGTCGGGCAGATCGATCCAGACGAAGAAGGATCCGCCCGGGCGATGCACGGCGTAGCCGGCGTCCCGGAGTCCCGCGACGGCCGCATCGCGGCGTGCCCGGTAGGTGCCGACGATCTCCTCGGCGGCGGACTGATCGCCCGCGAGCGCGACCGCCGCCGCCTCCTGCGTGGCGCCGAAGATCGTGCTGAAGGCGTGGGACTGGTAGGCCCGCATCGCCGCGATCGCCGACGCGTTGCCGACGGCGAAACCGAAGCGCCAGCCGGCCATGTTGTAGGTCTTCGAGAGCGTGGCGAGCTCGACGGTGCGCTCGGCCCCGGGATCGGAGGCGAGCGCCGAAAGCGGCGCGCCGTCATCGAAGCCGAGGGACGCATAGGCGAAGTCGTGGACGAACAGGGCGTCCAGTCGCCGCGCCAGCGACACGGCCCGCTCGAATGTCGCGCCGGTCGCGACCGCGCCCGTCGGGTTGTTCGGGTAGTTCAGCACCAGGACGCGGGCGCATTCGAGACCGTCGATCGCCTCCCACTCGGGCTGACCGTCGGTCTCCGAGAGGGGCAGCGACACCTCCCGCGCGCCGGCGAAGAGCGCCGCCGAGTGGTACATCGGATATGCCGGATCGGGCAGGACGACTGTCTCCCCCGGGTCGGCGAATGCGAGGATGCCGGCCATGAGCGCCTCGTGGGAGCCGTGGAACACCGCGATCTGCGTCGTGGTGTCGAGCTCGACGCCGTGGTCGATGCGGTAGCGCTCGGCGATGGCCGCGAGCACCGAGGGACGCGGGCGGAACGACGGATACGCGTGGTTCTCGGGCCGCGCGACCTCACGCTGCATCGCCTCGACGATCGCGGGAGGCGTCGGCAGATCGGGATTGCCCTTCGACAGGTCGATGACGTCGACACCGCTCGCGCGGGCGTGCGCGATCTGCGCGTCGAGCCCTGCGAAGAAGCTCTGGGGCAGACGGCCGACCCGGCCGGCTCGTCGGAAGTCGGCCATCGTCACTCCCGTCGGGCGCGTCGGGCGAGCTGTGTGCCGATGAGCTGGATGACCTGGACGATCACGATCAGCGTCACCACCGTCACGAGCATGGCGATGCCGTCGAAGCGCTGATAGCCGTACGAGATCGCGAGGTCGCCGATACCGCCCGCACCCACCGTGCCGGCCATGGCGGAGGCATCCAGGAGTCCGATCGAGGCGGTCGTCAGCGCGAGGATCAGGGATCCGCGCGCCTCGGGCAGCAGGAACCGCACGAAGATCTGCCACGGGGTCGCCCCCATCGCCCGCGCCGCTTCGACGATTCCGGGCGGAACGTCGAGCAGTGAGTTCTCGACGAGCCGGGCGATGTAGGGCGCCACCATGATCGTCAACGGCACGATCGCGGCGTTCGCGCCGATCGTCGTGCCGACGAGCAGCCGGGTGAACGGGATGATCGCGACGAGCAGGATGATGAACGGCAGCGATCGCACGATGTTCACGATTGTGGAGAGCACGACGAACACCACGCGCTGAGGCAGGATGCCGCGGGGCCGGGTCGCGACCAGAAGCACGCCGATCGCGAGTCCGAGGATCGCACCGAAGAAGAGCGAGACACCCACCATGTAGAAGGTGGCGCCGAGCTCCTGGAGGAACTGCTCCGGCGTGATCAGGGTCAGAGCGTCCGGTCTCATGCGGCGACCTCCTCGATCGCGGTGACCTGGTCGCCGAGCGCGGCGCGGGCGGCGGCGACGGCCGCAGCGTCCCCGTCGATCTGCACCACCATCTGCCCGACAGTGTGACCCTGGATGTCGGTCATGTCGGCGTGCAGGATGTTCACCTGCACACCGAATCGGTGGATCAGCCCCGATACGAGCGGCGCGGTGACCTGCTCGTCGATGAGCAGCAGGTGCAGCAGGGCGGCGCCGCCGAGGCGCTCGCGCACGCGCGACGGGATCTCGTGCGGGATCACCGTGCCGACGAACGTGCGGGCGGTCTCCGTGTGCGGGCGCACGAACACGTCGAGCACCGAGCCCTGCTCGATGATGCGGCCGGACTCCATCACGGCGACCTCATGGCACAGGTCCTTGATCACGTCCATCTCGTGCGTGACGACGAGCACGGTCGTGCCGTACTCCTCGTTGATGCGCGCGATGAGCTGCAGCACCTGCGCGGTCGTCGTGGGATCGAGCGCACTCGTCGCCTCATCGCACAGCAGAACCCGGGGGTTGCGGACGATCGCCCGGGCGATGCCGACACGCTGGCGCTGCCCGCCGGACAGCTCGCGCGGGCGACGGTCGGCCATGGACCCGAGTCCCACGAATTCGAGCGCGTCGGCCGCGCGGCGGCGCGCGTCGGCGGCACGCACACCGTCGAGGCGCAGCGGCATCGCTACGTTGTCGCGCACGGAGACGGTTTCGAGCAGATTGAACTGCTGGAACACCATCCCGGTGCGCTTCTGAGCGGCGCGCAGCTCATCGCCGGAGAGCGAATGGAGGTCGACGCCGTCGACTTCCACCGTTCCGGTCGTCGGCCGATCCAGCGCGTTCACCATGCGGATGAGCGTGCTCTTGCCGGCACCGCTGTGACCGATGACGCCGAAGATCGATCCGTGCGGGACGGCGAGATCCACCCCGTCGAGCGCGACCGTGCCACCCCGGTGCACGCGACGGACGCCGGTGAACCGGACCGCCGCCCCGCCGTCGCCGGAGCCGGTCACTTCTGCTGCAGCGCGGCGGGCAGGTGGTAGCCGTCGTACTCGGAGTGGGAAGAGATGTAGCTGGCGAACTCCGGCGACGCGTACGCGGCGGCGATCGCCTTCGCCCAGGGGGTGTCGAGGTTCTTCTCATCGACAGCGACGACAACGGAGAACTTGTCGGCCAGGTTCTCGAGCGTGAGCGCGGCGGTCAGCTTGAGCCCGCCCGAGACGACGAAGTTGCCCTGGATGACCGAGTACGCGACATCCTGCAGCGACGGCACCTGCTGCGCGTTCTCGAGTGCCACGATCTGGATCCCGTGGGGGTTCGTGGCGATGTCAGCCGGAGAGGTGGTCGCGGGCTGGGTGTCAGGCTTGAGGGTGATCCAGCCGACCTGCTCGAGCACCTTGAAGGCGCGGTACATGTTGGACGGCGCGTTCGGGACAGCCACGGTGTCGCCGTCCGCGACGGCGTCGAGGGAGCTCTTCTTGCCGCCGAACAGTGCCATCGGGGGCGTCGGCACCTGCACGAGCGCGGCGTTGTGGATGTTCTCCTGCTGATTGATCGCGTCCATGTAGACCGGGTGCTGCATGATGTTCGCGTCGATCTCGCCGTTGGCGACCGCCACGTTCACGACGATGCCGTCGGTGAAGGCGACGGACTCGGCCTGGAAGCCCTCCTTCGCCAGGATCGGGGCGATGCCGCCTTCGAACATGTCCTGGTAGGGGCCGGGGTTGAATCCGATCTTGATCGATGTCTTCGCGCTCGCGTCGGCGCTCGGCGCGCCCTGGGCGAGGCCGCACGCGCTCAGGGTGGCGGCGAGGATGACGGACAGGGCGGCCGTGACGACGGCGCGACGGGACGATCTCATGCGAGAGGCTCCTCGATGGGCTTTCAGCGGGGGTATAGGCGAGCCATGGAACACACTCAGCAACCACGACCGTATGCGGGCGTGTGACGAGGTGAGACATCGTGTTACGCCATGAGTCGCATCGCCTCCCGCTACGGTGGAGCGCGTGCCCGCTCGCTTCCTCATCGTGCTCGACGCCGACTCCACGCTGATCCGCAACGAGGTGATCGAGCTCATCGCGGACGAGGCGGGGCGCGGTGCGGAGGTCGCGGCGGCGACCGAGGCGGCCATGCGGGGCGAGGTCGACTTCGCGACGAGTCTGCGCTCACGGGTCTCGGCGCTGACGGGCGTCTCGCTCGACGCGTTCGCGCGCGTGCGGGCGCGCATCGAGCCCACCCCGGGCGTGCACGAGCTCGCCGCAGCAGTGCACGCGCGGGACGGTGTCTTCGGTGTCGTCTCCGGTGGGTTCCACGAGGTGCTCGACCACATCGCGCCCCAGCTCGGGGTCGATGTGTGGCGCGCCAACCGCCTCGCGCATGACGGCAGCGCTCTCACCGGCGTCGTCGACGGCGACGTCGTCGACGCCCAGGCGAAGGCCGACACGCTCCTCGCGTGGGCGGCGGAGCGCGGGATCCCCTCGCATCGCACTCTCGCGGTCGGCGACGGCGCGAACGACCTGACGATGATGGCCACCGCCGGCCTCGGCGTCGCGTTCAACGCGAAGCCCGCCGTGCGCGCCCGTGCGAATCTGGTCGCCGCCCGGGTCGACCTCGCTCAGCTCATCCCGCTGCTGCCCTGAGGGTCAGTGCCCCATTCCGAGGCCGCCGTCGACGGGAATGACCGCGCCGGAGATGTACGCCGCGTCATCAGAGGCGAGCCACGTGATCACGCCCGCGACCTCGTCGGCTGAGGCGAACCTGCCCGCGGGGATGTTCTTCTTGTACTCCGCCTGCGTCGCCTCGGGGAGCTCGGCGGTCATGTCGGTCTCGATGAAGCCGGGCGCCACGACGTTCGCGGTGATGCCGCGTCCGCCGAGCTCGCGGGTGAGCGACCGCGCGAATCCGACGAGGGCGGCCTTCGAGCTCGAGTAGTTGATCTGCCCCGCCGAGCCGAAGAGGCCCACGACGCTCGAGATGAGGATGACCCGTCCCCAGCGAGCCTTCAGCAGACCCTTCGCCGCGCGCTTGACGACGCGGAAGGTGCCGCCGAGGTTCGTCGCGACGACATCGTCGAAGTCCTGCTCGCTCATGCGCAGCAGAAGTGTGTCGCGGGTGATGCCCGCGTTCGCGACGACGATCTCGACGGCGCCGAGGGTCGCCTCGATCTCTGTGAAGGCAGCGTCGAGGGATGCCGCGTCGGTGACGTCGGCGCGCACCGTCAGGGTTCCGGCGGGTCCCTCCCCGGACCGGGCCGTGACCGCGACCTTCGTGTAGCCGGTGGACACGAAGCGCTCGGCGATGGCGCGGCCGATGCCGCGGTTTCCGCCGGTGACGAGGACGACCTTGTCGAGGGACATGCGGGAACTCCAGACTCGTGGGACAGCTCCGGCCAGCCTATCGAGCGGGAGTTTGACAGCCGTTGTCGGCACTGGGACTCTGGTGCCACAGACGAGAAAGGCACCGCCGTGAGCACTCCGAACGACGAGAACCCGACCCCTGCACCCGCGACGCCCCCGACGGCCCCCGAGCCGACGGCGCCGCCCGCCGCCCCGGCAC
>NZ_SCOB01000011.1:0-109211 GCF_005503465.1 Microbacterium sp. 4NA327F11
TTCACCCTCGTCCGCCCCGCCGACGCCAACGAAACCGCCACCGCCTGGCTCGAACTCCTCACCCGCCACACCGGGCCCGCCGGCATCGCCCTCTCCCGCCAGAACCTCCCCGTGTTCACACGCGGAGAAGGCGACGCGACAGCAACCGAGCTCGCCTCCGCCGCCGGCGTCGTCAAGGGCGCCTACATCCTCGCCGACACCGACGACACCCCCGACGTCATCCTCATCGCGACCGGCTCCGAAGTGCAGCTCGCCCTCGCCGCCCGCGACCAACTCGCCACCGACGGAATCGCCGCCCGCGTCGTCTCCGCCCCCAGCCTCGAATGGTTCGCCGAACAAGACGACACCTACCGCGAACACGTACTACCCGCCGCCGTCACAGCCCGCGTATCCGTCGAGGCAGGCTCCGCCCTCAGCTGGCACGCGATCGTCGGCACCACCGGCCGCACCGTGGCGATCGACCACTTCGGCGCCTCGGCCGACTACAAGACCCTGTACGCGAAGTTCGGGTTCACCGCAGAGGCGGTCGTCGAGGCCGCCCGTCAGACCATCCAGGAGAACAACGCATGAGCACCCCCACCGAACAGCTCGCCGCAGCGGGCGTGAGCATCTGGCTCGACGACCTGTCGCGCGAGCGCATCGTGACCGGCAACCTCGCCGAGCTCATCCAGACGCGCACGGTCTCGGGCGTCACGACCAACCCGACGATCTTCGCGGGCGCCCTCTCGAAGGGTGAGGCGTACGCCGCTCAGGTCGCCGACCTCGCCGCGGCCGGGGCATCCGTTGATGAGGCCATCTTCCGCATCACGACCGACGACGTGCGCGACGCGACGGACATCTTCCGTCCGGTGTTCGACGCGACCGGCGGCGTCGACGGACGCGTCTCGATCGAGGTCTCCCCCGAGCTCGCCCACGACACCGAGGGCACCATCGCGCAGGCGAAGCAGCTCTGGGCGACCGTCGACCGCGCCAACGCGCTCATCAAGATCCCGGCGACCAAGGCGGGCCTCCCCGCCATCGCGGCCGTCATCGGCGCGGGCATCTCGGTCAACGTCACGCTCATCTTCAGCCTCGAGCGCTACGCCGAGGTCATCGACGCGTACCTGACAGGTCTCGCCGAGGCGAAGGCCGCCGGCATCGACATCTCGACGATCCACTCGGTCGCCTCGTTCTTCGTGTCGCGCGTCGACACCGAGGTCGACAAGCGTCTCAAGGCGATCGGCACCGACGAGGCCCTCGCGCTGGTCTCGAAGTCCGGTGTGGCGAACGCCCGACTCGCGTACGAGCTCTACGAGGGCGAGTTCGCCACGGCGCGCGCCACCGAGCTCGTCGCCGCCGGCGCCAACGTGCAGCGCCCCCTCTGGGCGTCGACCGGTGTCAAGGACCCGTCACTCCCCGACACCCTGTACGTCACCGAGCTCGTGGCCGCCGGCACCGTGAACACGATGCCTGAGAAGACCCTCGAGGCGACCTTCGACCACGGAGTCGTGACGGGTGACACCATCACCTCGAACTACGCGGACGCGCACGCCGTCTTCGCCGACCTCGCGGCCGTGGGCGTCGACTTCGCGGACGCCACGCAGGTGCTCGAGGACGAGGGCGTCGAGAAGTTCATCATCTCCTGGCACGAGCTCCAGGAGACCGTGCGCACCGCCCTCGCGGAGTCCGCTCAGGTCGCACGGTGAGCTTCGACATCCGCCTGTCCGGCGAGGTCGAGAGGATCGTCGCCCAGACGCTCCCCGGTCTCGTCGAGAGCCTGGTCGCCTCGGGCATCACCGCCGGGGACCCCACACTGTGGGGCCCGGCGGCGGAGGATGAGGCATCCCGTCGCCTGGGCTGGGTACAGGCGGTCTCGGTCTCGCGGCCGCTCGTCGCCGAAATCGAGGCGCTGCGCGCCGAGCTCGCCGAGCGCGGAGTGACCCGCATCGTGCTGGCCGGCATGGGCGGTTCCTCGCTCGCCCCCGAGGTGATCGCCGCGACCCTCGGGGCGCCGCTCGTGATCCTCGACTCGACCGCACCGGGTCAGGTGCTGGCGGCGATCGACGGGGACGCCGAGGCGGGCGGTCTCGCCCAGACGGCCCTCGTCGTCTCGTCGAAGTCCGGATCGACCGTCGAGACCGACTCGGCGCTGCGCGCGTTCGAGGCGGCCTTCGGCGACCTCGGCATCGACCCGGCCGAGAGGATCGTCGTCGTCACCGACCCGGGCTCCCCCCTGCACCAGAGTGCGGATGCCGCGGGCTACCGCGTCTTCGCGGCAGACCCCACGGTCGGCGGCCGGTACTCGGCGCTCACGGCGTTCGGACTGGTCCCCGCCGGCCTCGCCGGCATCGATCTGACCGAGCTGCTCGATGAGGCGGAGGCCACGCTGCTCGAGGTCGCGATCGACGATCCACGCAACCCGGCGCTCGTGCTGGCCGCGGCGATCGCCGCCGGCGAGGTGCGCCAGGACAAGCTCGGTCTGATCGCCGACGGCACCCATCTGCAGGGTCTGCCCGACTGGATCGAGCAGCTCGTCGCAGAATCGACCGGCAAGCAGGGCACGGGCATTCTCCCCGTCGTGCTGCTGCCCGTCTCCCCCGAGCTCGAGAGCCGTCCCGCCGACCTGCGCATCGTGCGCTTCGTCGACGAGGCCGACGGCGACCGCCTGTTCGAGCACCATCACGGGGAGATCCTCGTGAGCGGCTCGCTCGGTGCCCAGTTCATCGTCTGGGAGTATGCGACGGCGATCGCCGGTCGCATTCTCGGCATCAACCCGTTCGACCAGCCCGACGTCGAGGCCGCCAAGTCGGCCGCGCGCGCGCTGCTGGACGGTGCGCCGGATGCCACGCCAGCACTGTTTACCGAGAACGGCATCGAGGTGCGCGCCACCGACCCGTCGCTCGCGGCCTCCGGCACGGTGGCGGGCACGCTCGACGCTCTGTGGCAGCGCCTCTCACCCGACGGCTACGTCGCCATCCAGGCGTACGTCGACCGACTCGCGTCGCCCCAGCTCGCGGGCCTGCGCGAACTGGTCGCCGCGGATTCCGCGCGCCCCACCACCTTCGGCTGGGGTCCGCGCTTCCTTCACTCGACCGGCCAGTTCCACAAGGGCGGTCCCGCTGTGGGCGTTTTCCTGCAGATCACCGAGTCGACCGACGTCGACGTGGAGATCCCCGGCCGCCCCTTCACCTTCGCCCAGCTCATCGCGGCGCAGGCGGCCGGAGACGCCGCCGTGCTCGCCGAGCACGGGCGTCCGGTCGTGACGCTCACGCTCACGGACGCGCAGGCCGACGTGCTCGCGCTGTTCGAAGCCGCGCAGTAGCGACATCCCTTTCTGTACCCGGAGGACCCCTCACGTGACCGTGACCATCTCGCGCGACCACAATCCGCTGCGCGACCCCGACGATCGTCGCCTCAACCGCATCGCGGGGCCTAGCGCCCTCGTGATCTTCGGCGTGACCGGCGATCTGTCCCGCAAGAAGCTCATGCCCGCCGTCTACGACCTCGCGAACCGCGGTCTGCTTCCCCCGGGGTTCGGCCTCGTCGGGTTCGCTCGCCGCGACTGGGCGGACGAGGACTTCGCTCAGGTCGTCCATGACGCCGTGCGTCAGTACGCCCGCACCGAGTTCCGCGATGAGACATGGCAGCAGCTGCTGCAGGGCATCCGGTTCGTGCAGGGCGAGTTCGACGACCTCGAGGCGTTCCACGGCCTGCGCGAGACCGTCGAGCAGCTCGACGTCGAGCGCGGCACGATGGGCAATCACGCCTACTACCTGTCGATCCCGCCGAAGAACTTCGCCGTGGTCGCGCAGAAGCTGAAGGCCTCCGGCCTCGTGGACGACACGGCCGATGCGCCCGACCGCTGGCGTCGCGTGGTCATCGAGAAGCCGTTCGGCCACGACCTCGAGTCGGCGCGCGAGCTCAACGAATCACTGCGCAGCGCGTTCCCCGCTGACTCGATCTTCCGCATCGACCACTACCTCGGCAAGGAGACGGTGCAGAACATCCTCGCGCTCCGTTTCGCCAACGAGCTGTACGAGCCGCTGTGGAACCGCAACTACGTCGACCACGTGCAGATCACCATGGCCGAGGACATCGGCGTCGGCGGACGCGCGGGCTACTACGACGGCATCGGCGCGGCGCGCGACGTCATCCAGAACCACCTCCTGCAACTCCTCGCCCTCACCGCGATGGAGGAGCCGATCACCTTCGACGCCGCGCAGCTGCGCGCCGAGAAGGAGAAGGTGCTGGCGGCGGTCACCCTGCCCGCCGACCTCGCGTCGGCGACGGCCCGCGGCCAGTACGGCGGCGGGTGGCAGGGCGGCGAGCGGGTGCTCGGTTTCCTCGAGGAAGACGGGATGAACCCCGAGTCCACGACGGAGACATACGCCGCGATCAAGCTCGAGATCAACACGCGGCGTTGGGCCGGCGTGCCGTTCTACCTGCGCACCGGCAAGCGGCTCGGTCGCCGCGTCACCGAGATCGCCGTCGTCTTCAAGACCGCGCCCGAGCACCTGTTCAGTCGCAGCCAGACTTCCGGTCTCGGTCAGAACGCGCTCGTGATCCGCGTGCAGCCCGACGAGGGCGTCACCATCCGTTTCGGATCGAAGGTTCCGGGTGCCGGCACCCAGGTGCGCGACGTCACGATGGACTTCGGCTACGGCCACGCCTTCACCGAGGCGAGCCCCGAGGCCTATGAGCGCCTCATCCTCGACGTGCTCCTCGGCGACCCGCCGCTGTTCCCCCGTCACGAGGAGGTCGAGCTCAGCTGGAAGATCCTCGATCCGATCGAGCAGTTCTGGGCGGCCCAGGGCGGACCGCTCGAGCAATACAGCCCCGGTTCCTGGGGACCGCCGTCCGCCGACGAACTCCTCACCCGCGATGGACGCACCTGGAGGCGGCCGTGATCATCGATCTCCCCGAGACCACCGTCAGCAAGATCTCGCGGTCGCTCGTCGACGTGCGCGAGGAGGGCGGCGCTGTCGCGCTCGGCCGCGTGCTGACCCTCATCATCGTCTCCTCCGGCGGCGTCGCCGAAGAGGCGATCGAAGCCGCGAACGACGCGTCCCGCGAGCACCCGATGCGCGTCATCGTGCTGGTCGCGGAGCCGGACGCCGCCGAGCCCCGTCTCGACGCGCAGATCCGCGTGGGCGGCGACGCCGGTGCGAGCGAGGTCGTGCTGCTGCGCGCCTACGGGGCCGCGGCATCCAATGCGGAAAGCCTCGTGACCGGTCTGCTCCTGCCCGACGCCCCCGTCGTCGCATGGTGGCCGGGACGCACGCCCGGCGACCCGGCCTCGTCGGAGATCGGCAAGATCGCACAGCGTCGCATTACGGATGCCGCCTCCCAGGCGGACCCGGCGGCGGCCGTCGCCCGTCTCGGCGGCAGCTACTCCCCCGGCGACACCGACCTGTCCTGGACGCGACTGACGCGCTGGCGGGAACAGCTGGCCGCCGTGCTCGACCAGCCCCCGTTCGAGAACGTCACGGGCGTCGAGGTGCTCGGCGCCGCCGATTCGCCCTCGACGCCGCTGCTCGCAGCCTGGCTGCGACTCGCGCTCGACGTGGACGTCGCCTGGGCGTACCTGCCCGAGAGCGAGTGGGCGTCGGGTATCAAGTCGGTGCGACTGCGGCGGCCCGGCGGCGACATCCTGCTCGAGCGCCCCGAGTCCGCGGTGGCCACCCTCACGCAGCCCGATCAGCCCAGCCACGAGCTCGCGTTCCCCCGCCGCTCGCTGCGCGAGTGCCTGGCCGAGGAGCTCCGTCGCCTCGACGCGGACGTCCTGTATGGTCGAGTGGTCACTGAGGGGCTCGAACTGCTGAGCTCTCCCGCGTCTTAGGAGAAATCGTGGTCGATACCGCCGTCGACAAGCGCGTGGTCGTCCGCGCCACCCCGGCCGAGGTGGCCGCGGCCGTCGCCGAGCGTTTCGTCGCGCGGGTGGCTGCGCGCACGGAGAACCCCGGCAAGCTCGCCCACATCTCCCTGACAGGGGGATCGATGGGTCCGGCGGTCCTCGCGGCCGCCGCGCAGCTTCCGGCAGCGGCAACGGTCGACTGGAGCCGCGTGCATTTCTGGTGGTCGGACGAGCGATTCGTGCCCGCCGGCGATCCGGAGCGCAACGACACTCCGGTCTACCCGGTGTTCTTCGACGCCCTCGAGATCCCCCGCGAGAGCATCCACGCGATCGCGCCGAGCGACAGCGGGCTCGACCTGGATGAGGCATCCCGTGCCTACGCGGCGGAACTCGCTCGCTTCGCGGACCCCGGGGTCGGCGCCTGGCCGAGCTTCGACATCTGCTTCCTGGGCGTCGGACCCGACGGCCACGTGGCATCGCTGTTCCCCGATCGTCCCGAGATCCTCGTGACGGATGCCGCCACCCTCCCGGTGCGCGACTCGCCCAAGCCACCGCCGCTGCGCGTCACGGTGACCCGTCCCGTGATCAACTCGTCGAAGCGGGTCTGGCTCGTCATGACCGGAAGCGAGAAGGCGTCCGCACTCGGCCTCGCCCTCGCGGGCGCGAGCTACGCGAGTGTCCCCGCCGCAGGCGCCAAGGGCCGCAAGCGCACCGTGTTCTTCGTCGATGAGGCCGCCGCCGCCAAGGTGCCTGCGCAGCTCATCGACCGCGAATACTGACGCTCAACGACAACGCCCCGCTCCCGGATCCGGGGCGGGGCGTCGTCGTTCGTGAACGGATGCGGCCGAGTCAGGACTCGCCGCGGCGCTCGCGCAACTGACGCAGCGCGTCATCGAGGATCTGCTCGGCCTCTTCGTCGGAGCGACGCTCCTTCACGTAGGCCAGGTGGGTCTTGTAGGGCTCGGTACGGGCCAGCTCCGGCGGGTTCGCCTTGTCGCGGCCGGCAGGAAGCCCCGAATGCGGCGAGTCGATCGTGTCGGGGATCTCCTCGGGGGCGATACCCGCCGCGAAGTAACGCACGGTCTCGTTGCCCAGCGCGTCCCAGTACGACACCGCGACGCGCTCCGCGTGGTATCCGTGATCCTGCTCGCCCATCGGGCCCGCGCCGACGCGCGTACCCCGGATGGCGTTACCCCCAGCGGCCATGTTGTCCTACAGTCCCGAGTTGAACTTGGTGAGAAGGCCCAGTGCCACGATCGACACGAACCAGACGAGCGCCAGCACGACGGTGAAGCGGTTTAGGTTGCGCTCCGCCAGACCCGACGAACCGAGCGCCGAGCTCATGCCGCCGCCGAACATGTCGGACAGTCCGCCACCGCGGCCCTTGTGGAGCAGGATGAGGAGGGTCAGCAGCAGGCTCGTGATGCCGAGGAGCACCTGGAGCACGAACTCGAGGATCTGCACTTTCGAGACAACCTTTCCGAAGCGACCCGTCGGGACGCACAGACGTTCAGTATAACGGCGCGGTGACGCCCGCCAGGTGGCGGGCGTCACCGTGCGTCGTCGGGGTCAGACCCCGACGTGCTTCTGGAAGCGGATGATCGCCGCGAACTCGTCGGCCACCAGGCTCGCACCGCCGACGAGAGCGCCGTCGACGTCGGGCTCACGCAGGAAGCTGGCGATGTTCGAGGACTTCACCGATCCGCCGTAGAGGATGCGCGTGCGCGCGGCCGCATCGACGCCGAGCGCGTCGGCGATCACCGCACGCAGGGCGGCAGCGACCTCCTGCGCCTGCTCCGGCGTCGCCGCCTGGCCCGAGCCGATCGCCCAGACCGGCTCGTACGCGACGACGATGTCCGCGTCTGCGGACAGCCCCTCGAGTGCGATGCCGAGCTGCTTCACGGGCACGGCAGAGGCGCCGTACTCCTCGAGGTCGGCGGCCGTCTCGCCCACGCAGATCACCGGCACGAGACCGTGGCGCAGGGCCGCCTGGGTCTTGGCGGCCACGATGTCGTCGCCCTCGTGGTGGTACTCACGGCGCTCGGAGTGACCGATGATCACGTACGAGACATCCAGCTTCGCGAGGAACTGGCCCGACACCTCACCGGTGTACGCACCGGAGTCGTGGGTGGAGATGTCCTGCGCGCCGAGCGCGAACGGGATCTTGTCGGCGTCGATGAGGGTCTGCACGGGGCGCAGATCCGTGAAGGGCGGGAAGAGCGCGACCTCGACCGAACCCGACTCGTGCTTCGCGTCGCGCAGCGTCCAGTGGAGCTTCTGCACGAGTGCGACCGCCTGCAGGTGGTCGAGGTTCATCTTCCAGTTGCCCGCGATGAACGGGGTACGGGTCACTGCGCCCATCCGAGCACCTCCAGTCCGGGGAGTTTCTTGCCCTCGAGGAACTCGAGGCTGGCGCCGCCGCCGGTCGAGATGTGACCGAACGCGTCGTCGGAGAAGCCGAGCTGGCGCACGGCCGCGGCGGAGTCGCCACCGCCGACGACACTGAGGCCGTCGACCTCGGTGAGCGCCTGCGCGACGGCCTTCGTGCCGGCCGCGAACGGGGCGAGCTCGAAGACGCCCATCGGGCCGTTCCAGAACACGGTGCGGCTCGACCGGATGAGCTCCGCGAACTGCTCCGCCGTCTTCGGACCGATGTCGAGACCGAGACCCGAGGCCCCGAACGGGGTGTCCTCGAGAGCGTCGGCCGCGGCGACCACATGGTCGGCGTCGCCCGAGAAGGATGCCGCGACCACCGCGTCCACCGGGAGGACGAGCTCGACGCCCAGCTCCTGGGCGCGGGCGATGTAGCCCTTGACCGTCTCGATCTGGTCCTTCTCCAGCAGGCTCGAGCCCACCGGGTGTCCGAGCGCGACGAGGAAGGTGAACAGCATGCCGCCGCCCACGAGCACGCGGTCGACGCGCGGCAGCAGGTGGTCGATGACGCCCAGCTTGTCGCTGACCTTCGAGCCGCCGAGCACGACGGTGTAGGGCCGCTCCGGGTTCTCGGTCAGGCGATCGAGAACCTCGACCTCCTTCTCGATCAGGAAGCCCGCCGCGGACGGCAGCAGCTCGGCGAGGTCATAGACGCTCGCCTGCTTGCGGTGCACGACACCGAAGCCGTCGGAGACGAGCACGTCGCCGAGCGCCGCGAGCTGCTCGGCGAACGCACGACGGGTCGCGTCATCCTTCGCCGTCTCACCGGCGTTGAACCGCAGGTTCTCGAGCACCGCGACGTCACCGTCTGCGAGAGCGGCGACCGCTTCGGCCGCCGACTCCCCCACCGTGTCCTGCGCGAACGCGACCGGCGCTCCCAGCAGTTCGGAGAGACGCTGAGCGACGGGCTGCAGGCTGTAGGCGGGGTCGGGGGCGCCGTCGGGACGTCCCAAGTGGGAGACGACGACGACGCGAGCGCCCTGATCGATAAGGGCGTTGAGGGTCGGCAGCGTGGCCCGCACACGGCCATCGTCCGTGATGACCCCGTCCCGCAGGGGGACATTGAGGTCAGCACGGACGATGACGCGCTTGCCGGCCAGCGAACCCAGCGATGCGAGGGTGCGCAAGGCCATGACGATTACAGACGCTCGGCGACGTACTCGGTCAGGTCGACGAGGCGGTTCGAGTAGCCCCACTCGTTGTCGTACCAGGACGACACCTTGACCAGGTTGCCCGAGACGTTCGTGAGACCGGCGTCGAACACCGACGAGTGCGGGTCCTGCTGGATGTCGCTGGAGACGATCGGGTCGACGTTGTACTTCAGGATGCCGGCGAGGCGACCCTCGGCCGCCGCCGCCTCGTAGGCGGCGTTGATGGCCTCCTTGGTGAGGCCCTCGGTCGGGGTGATGATCGTCAGGTCGACGATCGAGCCGGTGGGAACCGGCACGCGGTAGGACGAGCCGCTCAGCTTGCCGTTGAGCTCGGGCAGCACGAGGCCGATGGCCTTGGCGGCGCCGGTCGAGGCCGGAACGATGTTGATCGCCGCGGCGCGGGCGCGGTGCAGGTCGCCGTGCGGGCCGTCCTGCAGGTTCTGGTCGGCGGTGTAGGCGTGAGCGGTCATCATGA
Source organism: Microbacterium sp. 4NA327F11 (assembly GCF_005503465.1). Taxonomy (NCBI): domain Bacteria; kingdom Bacillati; phylum Actinomycetota; class Actinomycetes; order Micrococcales; family Microbacteriaceae; genus Microbacterium; species Microbacterium sp. 4NA327F11. Next base: position 9,893 of record NZ_SCOB01000011.1, read on the forward strand.
AGCCGCGCTCGATGCCGAAGTTGTCGTTGAAGACCTTCGCGAGGGGGGCGAGGCAGTTCGTGGTGCACGACGCGTTCGAGATGATGTGCATCGTCTCGGGGTCGTAGAGGTCCTCGTTCACGCCGATGACGAACGTGCCGTCCTCGCCGGTGGCCGGAGCCGAGATGAGCACCTTCTTGGCGCCGCCCTGGATGTGCTTGCGGGCGTCGTCGGCCTTGGTGAAGCGGCCGGTCGACTCGATGACGATCTCCGCGCCGACCTCGCCCCACGGGAGGTTGGCGGGGTCGCGCTCGGCGAACACCTTGATGGCGGTGCCGTTCACGATGACGGAGTCCTCGGTGTACGAGACCTCGGCGTCGAGGCGTCCGCCCACCGAGTCGTACTTGAGCAGGTGGGCGAGGGTCTTGGTGTCGGTGAGGTCGTTCACCGCCACGATGTCGAGGTCCGCACCCTGCGCGAGAGCCGCGCGAAGGTAGTTGCGTCCGATACGGCCGAAGCCGTTGATGCCGATCTTGACAGACACGGTGTCTCCCGTTTTCTCGTCGCGCTGACGCGCATGTTTCCATCCGCGATCGGGTCGCGGAACGGGGTCGGCCCTGGGCGCCGATCCCATGGGAAGAGGATGCCGGAGCCCCCGCCAGAGCGAGGGCTCCGAGGCATCCTCACCTGGTCACGACACTACCAGCAGACCCGCAGTCTTCTCACGGGCGGTGGTGAAGCGCTGCTGCACGTCGGCCCAGTTGGCGATGTTCCAGAACGCCTTCACGTAGTCGGCGCGCACGTTCTTGTAGTCGAGGTAGTACGCGTGCTCCCAGACGTCGAGGAGGAGCAGCGGCACGGTGCCGGCGGCGAACTGCGCCTGCTGGTCGAAGAACTGCTGGATGATCAGGTTCTGACCGATCGAGTCCCAGAACAGACCCGCCCAGCCCGAGCCCTGCACGCCGAGGGCGGCCGCCGAGAAGTGCGCCTGGAACTTGTCGAACGACCCGAAGTGGTCGGTGATGGCCGACTCGAGCTCGCCGGTGGGCTTGTCGCCCCCGTCCGGCGACAGGTTGGTCCAGAAGATCGAGTGGTTGGTGTGTCCGCCGAGGTTGAACGCGAGGTCCTTCTCGAGCTTGTTGACGTAGGCGAAGTCGCCCTTGTCACGCGCTTCGGCGAGCTGCTCGAGGGCGGTGTTGGCTCCCGTGACGTACGCCTGGTGGTGCTTGTCGTGGTGCAGCTGCATGATCGTCGCGCTGATGTGCGGCTCGAGTGCTGCGTAGTCGTAGGGGAGGTCGGGCAGGGAGTACGTTGCCATGTTCTCTTCTTCCGAATCGGCGCCGGCCGTGTCCTCGGCGCGGCGAGGGTGACGAGTTCATCCTATTGAGGGGCAACGACGCCGCACGTCGGGTTGATTCCCGGGATGACGCGGTGTAACCGTTCGCGTGCGGCTCGCGGGGCGCCTCGCGCCCCGGTCGGTCACTCGATGGCGTCGGCGGGCACCGCCGCCTCGGTGCCCGGGACGCCGAGCTGCTCGGCCTTCTTGTCGGCCATCGCGAGCAGGCGGCGGATGCGACCGGCGACGGCGTCCTTCGTGAGCGGCGGGTCGGCGTGGTGGCCGAGCTCGTCGAGGCTCGCGTCCCGATGCGCGAGGCGAAGATCGCCGGCGGAGCGCAGATGCTCGGGCACGTCGTCGCCGAGGAGTTCCAGCGCGCGCTCCACACGCGCGCACGCGGCGACCGCGGCCTGCGCCGAACGGCGCAGATTCGCGTCGTCGAAGTTCACGAGGCGGTTCACGTCGGCGCGCACCTCACGGCGCTGCCGCAGCTGCTCCCACTCCGACGCCGCCTTGCGCGCGCCCATCTCGAAGAGCGCGAGTCGGATCGCGTCGCCCTCGCGGACGACCACGCGGTGCACGCCGCGCACCTCCCGAGCCTTGGACGCGATGCCGATGCGGGCGCCGGCTCCGACGAGCGCCATGGCCGCCTCGGACGACGGGCAGGCGATCTCGAGAGATGCGGACCGACCCGGGTCGGTAAGAGTGCCGGTCGCGAGGAACGCGCCCCGCCACACCGCGGCGAGGTCACCGCGGCTGCCGGTCGTCAGCTTGTTGGGAAGCCCGCGCACGGGACGTCGACGTTGGTCCAGGAGCCCGGTCTGGCGTGCGAGTGTCTCCCCCTGATCGATGACCCGCACGGCCACGGCGATCCCGGTGCGCCCACCCGACGCCTGCACGTGCGCCAGCTCGGGCCGCACGCCGTAGATCTCGGCGAGTTCGCGGGCGACGCGGCGCGCGAGGCGCTCGGAATCAACCTCGGCCTCCACCGCGACCCGGCCGGCGATGGAGTGCAGTCCCCCCGCGAACCGCAGCAGTGCGGTGAGCTCCGCGACCCTCGCCGTCGGGCGGGGGTCACGCAGCGAGACGAGTTCGGACTTCACATCGACCGTCAGCGGCACGGCACTCCTTCTGGGCTCGAGAACGACGTTCCAGCCTACTCGCGACCGAGGTCGCGGTGCGCCACGCGTGTCGTCACGCCCGGGACGTCGTCGAGGCGCTGGGCGATCTCGCGAGCCATGACGACTGAGCGGTGCTTTCCCCCGGTGCATCCGATCGCCACCGTCGAATGCCTTTTGTTCTCACGCTGGTACCCCTCGAGCACGGGGCGCAATGCTGCCGTGTAGGCGTCGAGGAACTCGCGCGCACCGGGCTGGGAGAGCACGTAGTCCCGCACCGACTCGTCCTCCCCGGTGAGGGAGCGGAGGTCCTCGACCCAGAACGGGTTGGGCAGAAAGCGCATGTCGGCGACGAGGTCGGCATCGGCCGGGAGCCCGTACTTGAAGCCGAAGCTCATCACCGTCACGGAGTGCCGCGCCGCACCGGACTCGGCGAAGAGGTCGGCGATCTTCGTCGTGAGCTGATGCACGTTCGAGTGCGAGGTGTCGACCACGAGGTCGGCGCTCTCCCTCACCCGGGACAGGCGCGCGCGCTCGCGACGGATTCCGTCGACCAGCGTGCCGTCCCCCTGCAGCGGATGCGGGCGACGCACAGCCTCGAACCGGCGTACGAGCACATCGTCCGACGCATCCAGGAACATGACGCGCAGGTGGCGGGCATCACGCAGCGATCGCGTGACCTCGGGCAGGCGCTCGAAGAGGTCGCGCCCGCGCACATCGAGCACGACGGCGACCCGCGGAACCGCCTCCTGAGCGAGCTCGGACAGCTCGAGCATCGGCTTGATCATCTGGGGCGGGAGGTTGTCGACGACATACCACCCGAGATCCTCGAGCGCGTTGGCGACGGTCGAGCGCCCGGCACCGGACATCCCGGTGACGACCAGCACTTCGCCGGTCACACCCGGTGCCGTCTGGTCCATCCGCGCCTCCCCGTCGTCTCCACCCTATCGAGCGATGAGGCGGGAATGGACGGCCGCGGCGAGCTTCGGCCCGATGCCGGGCAGGTGTGCGATCTCCTCGGGGCTCGCGGCGCGGAGAGCGGTGACCGAGCCGAAGTGTCGCAGCAGCGCCTTGATGCGCGCGTCGCCGAGGCCGGGCACTTCGGCGAGCACCGTGGTGATGTCGCGCTTGCGGCGCTTTCGCTGGTGGGTGATCGCGAACCGGTGGGCCTCGTCGCGCAGGCGCTGCACGAGGTAGAGAGCCTCCGATGTACGGGGCAGGATGACCGGGTACTCCTCTCCGGGCAGCCACACCTCTTCGAGGCGCTTGGCGATGCCGCAGAGGGCGATCTCGCTGTGGCCGCTGTCCCGAAGGGCCCGTTCCGCCGCCGCGACCTGAGGTCTGCCGCCGTCGACGATGAGCAGCTGGGGACGGTAGGCGAATCGGGGCTTCTGCCGCGTCACGACGACATCCTCGCCCTGGTCGGTCGCCTCGGGCACGGAGTCGTCGGGAGCGTCGTCGACGTGCGCGAGCCGGCGAGTGAGCACCTGGTAGATGGAGTCGGTGTCGTCGGATGTCTCGGCGATGCCGAACGAGCGGTACTGGTCTTTGCGCGGCAAGCCGTCCTCGAACACGACCATGGATGCGACGACGTTGGTGCCGGACAGGTGGGAGACGTCGTAGCACTCGATCCGCAACGGCGCCTCAGCGAGTCCGAGCGCCTCCTGCAGATCGGTGAGCGCCTGTGTGCGTGCGACGTAGTCGCTCGAGCGCCGGGTCTTGTGGAGCAGCAGCGCCTGTTGGGCGTTGATCGTCGCCGTGCGCATGAGGTCGGCCTTCGGGCCGCGCTGCGCGATGCCGACGGTCACGTTCTTCCCGCGCCGCTCGCGCAGCCACGCCTCGAGGTCGGCGGCGTCGTCGGGCAACTGCGGCACGAGCACCTGGCGCGGGATGTCCGCGGCATCCGCGCCGCCGTAGGTGCGCTGCAGCACCTGGTCGACGAGCTCGGCGCCCGCGATGTCGAGTTCTTTCTCGATGGTCGTCGCGCGCACCCCGCGTACACGACCGCCGCGGATCACGAAGTGCTGCACCGCCGCCGCGAGCTCGTCCTCGGCGATGCCGAACAGATCGGCGTCGGTGTCGTCGCTGAGCACGAGCGCGCTCTTGCCGAGCACCGCCTCGACCGCGCTGAGGCGGTCACGGTAGACGGCGGCCGACTCGTAGTCCATGGCTGCCGCGGCCTCGCGCATGCGCGCGGTGAGCTGGCGGGTGACCCGCTGATCACCACCGGCCATGAAGGCGACGAAGTCGTCGACGATCGCACGGTGCTCCTCGATGCTCACCCGCATCGAGCACGGGCCGCCGCAGCGCCCGATCTGCCCGGGGAAGCACGGGCGACCCGTCGCCATGGCCTTCTTGTAGGAGGCATCCGAGCACGTGCGGATCGGGAAGACCTTGATCATGAGGTCGATGACCTCGTGCACCGCCCACACCTTGGGGTAGGGACCGAAGTACTTCGCACCGCGGATCTTGCGGTTGCGGGTGACGATCACCCGCGGCGCCTCGTCGGCGAGGGTGATGGCCATGTAGGGGTAGGACTTGTCGTCCTTGTAGCGCACGTTGAAGGGCGGCGTGAACTCCTGAATCCACATGTACTCGAGCTGCAGGGCCTCGACGTCGCTGGAGACGACGGTCCATTCGACGCTCGCCGCCGTGGTGACCATGCGCCGCGTGCGCTCGTGCAGGGTGTGCAGCGGCGCGAAGTAGTTCGACAGGCGCGCGCGCAGGTTCTTCGCCTTGCCGACGTACAGGATGCGCCCCTGGGCGTCGCGGAACCGGTAGACGCCCGGGGTCGTCGGGATCTCGCCCTGCTTCGGGCGATAGGGCAGATCGGATGCCACGTCAGCTCGCCTTGCGCTCCGCGTCCTGTTCGAGGATCTCGGCGAGGAAGGCGCCGGTGTGGCTGCCCTCGGCGCGCGCGACCTGCTCCGGCGTGCCCGTGGCGATGATCTGCCCGCCGCCGGAGCCACCCTCGGGTCCGAGGTCGATGATCCAGTCCGAGGACTTGATGACGTCGAGGTTGTGCTCGATGACGATGACGGTGTTGCCCTTGTCCACGAGGCCGCCGAGCACCTCGAGCAGTCGGCGGACGTCCTCGAAGTGCAGGCCGGTCGTCGGCTCGTCGAGCACATAGATGCTGCGACCGTTGCTGCGCCGCTGCAACTCGGTCGCCAGTTTCACGCGCTGCGCCTCGCCGCCCGAGAGCGTCGTCGCGGACTGGCCGAGCCGCACGTAGCCCAGGCCCACGTCGACGAGGGTGCGCAGGTAGCGATGGATCGCCTGGATCGGCTCGAAGAAGTCGGCCGCCTCGGCGATCGGCATCTCCAGCACCTCGGCGATGTTGCGCCCCTTGTAGTGCACGCTCAGCGTGTCGCGGTTGTAGCGCTTGCCGTGGCAGACCTCGCAGTCGACGTAGACGTCGGGCAGGAAGTTCATCTCGATCTTGATCGTCCCGTCACCGGAGCACGCCTCGCAGCGCCCGCCCTTGACGTTGAACGAGAAGCGTCCCGGCTGGTAGCCGCGGGCCTTCGCCTCGGGGGTCTCGCTGAAGAGCGTGCGGATGCGGTCGAACACCCCGGTGTAGGTCGCAGGGTTCGAGCGCGGAGTGCGGCCGATGGGCGCCTGATCGACGTGCACGACCTTGTCGAGGTTGTCGAGCCCGGTCACCCGTGTGTGCTTGCCCGGGACCGTGCGCGCGCCGTTGAGCTTCTGGGCGAGCACCTCGTACAGGATGTCGTTCACGAGCGACGACTTGCCCGACCCGCTCACGCCGGTGACGGCCGTGAGCACCCCGAGCGGGAAGTCGGCCGTCACATTGCGCAGGTTGTTCTCCCGCGCCCCGACCACGCTGAGCATGCGCTTCTTGTCGATCTTGCGGCGCTTCTCGGGCGTCGGGATCGCCCGGCGGCCGGAGAGGTAGTCGCCGGTGAGGGATGCCTCGTCGCCCAGGAGTTGCGCAAGCGGACCCGAGTGCACGACATGCCCGCCGTCGACGCCGGCGCGGGGACCGATGTCGACGATCCAGTCGGCGGCGTGGATGGTCTCCTCGTCATGCTCGACGACGATGAGCGTGTTGCCGAGGCTCTTGAGGGTGAGGAGCGTCTCGATCAGACGCCGGTTGTCGCGCTGGTGAAGACCGATCGACGGCTCGTCGAGGACGTAGAGCACACCGGTCAGCCCCGACCCGATCTGGGTCGCGAGCCGGATGCGCTGCGCCTCGCCGCCGGAGAGGGAGCCGGCCGAACGGCTGAGGTTGAGGTAGGTGAGCCCGACCTGGATGAGGAAGTCGAGTCGAGCACGGATCTCGCGCAGCACCGCGGCCGCGATCTTCGCCTCGCGGTCGGTGAGCTCGAGGTCGGCGAAGAACGCCTGCGCGTCGGAGAGGCTGAGCCGGGATGCGTCGGCGATCGAGCTGCCGTGGACGAGCACCGCGAGCACCTCGGGCTTGAGACGGTCGCCGTTGCAGACCGGGCACGGCACCTCCCGCAGGAACTCCGACCACCGCTGTCGCTGCGTGTCGGACTCCGCCTGCACGTACTGGCGCTCGATGTAGGGCGCGACGCCCTCGAAGCCGGACGAGTAGCGCATCTCACGGCCGTAGCGGTTGCGGAACTTGACGGTCACCTTGTAGTTCTCACCGCGCAGCACCGCCTCTCGCACGTCGGGCGTCAGCTTCTTCCACGGGGTGTCGAGTGAGAAGCCGAGGTCGTCGGCGAGCCCCTCGAGCAGTCGCTCGTAGTACTGGAACAGCCCCTTGCCCTGCGTCGTCCACGGGATGATGACACCCTCGCGGATCGAGAGCTCCTCGTCGCCGAGCATGAGCTCGGGGTCGACGGACATGCGGGTGCCGAGGCCGGAGCACGCCGGGCAGGCACCGAACGGGGCGTTGAACGAGAAGGTTCGCGGCTCGATCTCGGTGAGCTGCAGGGGGTGGCCGTTCGGACAGGCGAGCTTCTCAGAGAAGGACTGCCACGCGGCATCCCCCTCTTCGTCGACGAAGTTGATCTGCACGACGCCGCCGGCGAGCCCGAGGGCCGTCTCGACCGAGTCGGTGACCCGGCTGAGGATGTCGGGCGAGGCGACGAGGCGGTCGACGACCACGGCGATGTCGTGCTTGTAGCTCTTCTTCAGCGTCGGCGGCTCGGAGAGCTGCACCAGATCGCCGTCGACGACCGCGCGCGCGTAGCCCTTGGCGGAGAGCTCTTTGAAGAGGTCGACGAACTCCCCCTTCTTCTGGGTCACGACCGGAGCGACGATCTGATAGCGGGTGCGCTCGGGCAGTTCCATCAGCTGGTCGGCGATCTGCTGCACGGTCTGGCGTTGGATCTGCTCGCCGCACTCGGGGCAGTGAGGGACCCCGATACGCGCCCAGAGCAGACGCATGTAGTCGTGGATCTCCGTGATCGTGCCGACGGTCGAGCGCGGGTTGCGGTTCGTCGACTTCTGATCGATCGAGACAGCGGGACTCAGGCCCTCGATGAAATCGACGTCGGGTCGGTCGACCTGACCGAGGAACTGCCGGGCGTAGGCGCTCAGCGACTCGACGTAGCGACGCTGGCCCTCGGCGAAGATCGTGTCGAACGCGAGGCTCGACTTGCCGGAGCCCGAGAGCCCGGTGAAGACCACGAGCGCATCGCGCGGGATGTCGAGGTCGACGTTCTTGAGGTTGTGCACGCGAGCGCCGCGCACCGTGAGCGTGGAGGTGTGGGGGCCGAGGTTGGACACGGGGACGATGGGCACCCGTCAAGTGTAGGAGCGACCTCCGACACCGGCTCCGCGCGGATCACGCGCTGGGCTTGGCCCCGGCGAACCGGGCGAGCGCGTCGCGGAGGGCGACCGCCTCATCGACCGTGAGCCCGGTGCGTGCGAGCACCTGCGCGGGCACCTCGAGGGCCTGTGCGCGAAGGGCGCGCCCGGTGTCCGTCACCGCGATGTCGAGCGTGCGCTCGTCACCCGGACGCCGCGTGCGGACGAGAAGCCCCTGCGCCTCGAGTCGCTTGACCAGGGGGGACACCGTCGCCGGTTCGAGGGCGAGCGCGGCGGCGAGCTCGCCGAGGGAGCGCGGATCGCGCTCCCACAGCGCGAGCATGACGAGGTACTGGGGGTGGGTCAGCCCGAGCGGCTCGAGCACCGGACGGTACGCCTGCACGATGTTGCGGGCGGCTGTGACGGCGGCGAAGCACAACTGGTTCTCCAGCGCGAGGATATCGGTGGTGGTCACTCTCTCCATTTTCCTTAGTACACTAACTATTATGCCACGAAGCAAAAAGCGCCCCCCGCTGCGCGACCGTGTGAACGCCGCGGGCGGATGGTACGCCTTCGTGAACGCCGCGCTCGTCCGCGCCGCCGGACCGGCCGCCGTCGGACCCTACACCGACGACGAGCCGCCCGCCCGCGACATCCAGCCCTGCCCGCTGTGCCGCCAGCCGATGCGCGATCACCGTATCGACCGCAACGGACCCAAACCGCTGCTTCGCTGCCCCTGATCGCGGCCGAGCAGGGCGGACGCGACCGGGATGTGCATCGAGAGCATGGGCGATCACCCGCAGATCAGGCGTGACCGGCCTTCTCCATCGCCCGCAACTCGCGCTTGAGCTCCTGCACCTCGTCGCGCAGCCGCGCAGCCAGCTCGAACTTCAGCTCGGATGCTGCCGCGAGCATCTGATCGCTCAGATCCGAGATCGTCGACTCGAGCTGGGCCGCCCCCTCTGCCGCGATTCCCTCGCGCCGAAGATTGGGCGTCGGCGCCTTGCCGCGACCCTGATCGCGGCCGCCGCGGGCGAGCATCGCCTTGGTGTCCGCCCCTTCCCGAGCGAGTGCGTCGGTGATGTCGGCGATCTTCTTGCGCAATGGCTGCGGATCGATGCCCCTCTCCGTGTTGTACGCGACCTGCAGTTCGCGACGACGGGCGGTCTCATCGATCGCCGAGCGCATCGAGTCGGTGACTGTATCGGCGTACATGTGCACCTCCCCCGAGACGTTGCGGGCCGCGCGCCCGATCGTCTGGATGAGCGAGGTGCCGCTGCGAAGGAAGCCTTCTTTGTCGGCGTCGAGGATCGCCACGAGAGAGACCTCGGGGAGGTCGAGACCCTCGCGCAGCAGGTTGATGCCGACAAGCACGTCGTAGACACCGGCGCGGAGCTCGGTGAGCAGCTCGACGCGCCGCAACGTGTCGACGTCGGAGTGCAGATAGCGCACGCGCACACCGTGCTCGCCGAGGAAGTCGGTCAACTCCTCCGCCATCTTCTTCGTGAGCGTGGTCACCAGCACGCGCTCGTCGCGCTCGACCCGCAGACGGATCTGCTCCAGCAGATCGTCGATCTGCCCCTTCGACGGCTTCACGACGATCTCGGGATCCACGAGACCGGTCGGTCGGATGATCTGCTCGACGACGCCATCGGCGATGCCCATCTCATAGCGACCGGGCGTGGCCGAGAGATACACGGTCTGGCCGATCCGCCCCTTGAACTCATCCCACCTCAGCGGCCGGTTGTCGAGGGCACTCGGCAGGCGGAACCCGTGCTCGACGAGTGTGCGCTTGCGCGAGGCATCCCCCTCGTACATCGCACCGATCTGGGGAACCGTCACGTGCGATTCATCGATGACGAGGAGGAAGTCGTCGGGGAAGAAGTCGAGCAGCGTGTGCGGCGGCTCGCCCGCCTCACGCTGGTCGAGATGACGCGAGTAGTTCTCGATGCCCGAGCAGAAGCCCAGCTGCTGCAGCATCTCGAGATCGAACGTCGTGCGCATGCGCAGGCGCTGCGCCTCGAGAAGCTTGTTCTGCTTCTCGAGCTCGGCGAGCCGATCGGTCAGCTCGTCTTCGATCGTGCCGATCGCACGCTGCACGACGTCGGTGCCCGCCACGTAGTGCGATGCCGGGAAGATGGGCACCGAGTCGAGCTTCTGCACCACGTCGCCGGTGAGCGGATGCAGCATGTAGAGCGCCTCGATCTCGTCGCCGAACAGCTCGATGCGGATCGCGTACTCCTCGTAGACCGGGATGATCTCGATGGTGTCGCCGCGCACCCGGAAGTTGCCCCGCGAGAAGTCGACGTCATTGCGGTTGTACTGCATCGCGATGAACTGTCGGATCAGGGCGTCACGGTCGTATCGCTCCCCCACCTGCAGCGCGACCATCGCGCGCAGATATTCCTCGGGGGCACCGAGACCGTAGATGCACGACACCGTGGAGACCACGATGACATCACGGCGCGACAGCAGCGAGTTGGTGGTGGAGTGCCGCAGCCGCTCCACCTCCGCGTTGATCGAGCTGTCCTTCTCGATGAAGGTGTCGGTCTGCGGGACGTAGGCCTCGGGCTGGTAGTAGTCGTAATACGAGACGAAGTACTCGACCGCGTTGTGCGGCATGAGTTCGCGGAACTCGTTCGCGAGCTGCGCCGCCAAGGTCTTGTTGTGGGCGAGGACGAGCGTCGGTCGCTGCACCTGCTCGATCAACCACGCCGTGGTCGCGGACTTGCCGGTTCCGGTGGCGCCCAGCAGCACGATGTCGGTCTCCCCCGCGTTGATGCGGGCCGCGAGATCGGCGATCGCCTGAGGCTGGTCGCCCGACGGCTCGTACTCGGAGACGACCTCGAAGGGTCGAACGGAACGTGTGGTCTGCACGTCTCCAGGGTAGGCGCGGCCGCCGACATCGGGGTGTGGTCCGGCCACCGGCCGACGGGGTCAGCCGCGCAGCCGGCTCCAGAGGGCGTCCACCTGGGCGATCGTCTCCCCCACCGTGCCGCTCGTGTCGATGACGTCGTCGGCGATCGCGAGCCGGGCCTCATCGGAGACCTGCGACGCGATGCGCGCACGGGCATCGTCGGGAGAGAGCCCCCGAAGCTCGACCAGGCGCTGCTCACGCAGAGCCGCCGGAGCGTGCGCCACGACGATGCGCTCCCACGGATCGTCGACGCGGGCCTCGACGAGCAGCGGCACGTCGTAGACCACGACCGCGGCGGGGTCCTCGGCGAAGGCCGCGGCGAACCGCGCCGCAGACTCCGCGCGCACTGCCGGATGCACGATCGCATTCAACCGGGCGAGCGCGGAACGGTCGCCGAACACCCGTGCGCCGAGCGCGGGGCGGTCGAGCGCTCCGGACGCATCCAGCACATCGGCGCCGAACACATCGGCGATGCGTGCGAGCACCGCGCTCCCCGGCGCCTGCACTTCGCGCACCAGTGCGTCGGCATCGACGACGACCGCGCCGTGCTCCCGCAGCCGCGCGGCGATCGTGGACTTCCCCGAGGCGATACCGCCGGTCAGCGCGATGAGTGGCATGTCACGAGCATGGCACGGGCCGCGGCATCCGTCGTCCTACTCCGCCCCACCGGCGTCGTCGACGCCCGCGAACATCACCGACGAATCCGGCATGGTCGGCGCCTTGCGCGACGCCGCGCGGGCCCCCGCGACCAGACGCTCGGTGTCGTAGCCGATCGTCTCGCTCAACGCGACGCCGACACCGACCACGGGGAGCACGCCCTGACCGCTGCGACCGAGGGCATCGAACAGCGCTCGGTGCGCACCCACCGCGACCCGGCGCACGGCCATCGGATCGGGAGCGAGCACCGTGAACAGCAGGCCGGGATCGTCGTCCTCGCCGATCAGAGAGGCGAGCGGCGCGTGCCGACGCACACCGTCCCGCAGCAGGTGCAGCGCGCTCGTGCGGACCTCCTCGCCGAACGCGTCGCCGATACGACGCAGATCGTCGATGCGCACCGAGATCACGGCGACAAGTCGCCCCTCCCACCTCGCGCGCTCGAGCAGATCGTCGAGAGCGCGCAAGAACGTCGGGTACAGGAACACACCGTCGCCGGCGATGCCGCTGTCGGACACCCACCCGTATCCGCGCAGCTGACTGCGGCTCGCGCGGAGCACGGAGGTCACGACGACGGCGACGATCGTCAGGGTGACCGTCAGGACGCTCGTCGAGATCGTCCCGAACCCCACCCGGAACAGATCCGAGTCGGGTCCCGACGCGACGAACACGACGGTGCGCGCGACGTAGTACGCGGACTGGATGCCGAGCACGACCGCCAGCGAGACGGATGACCGCAGCCGCCCGACCGGTCGCCGTCGCATCTCGACGGCTCCGAGTGCGGCGAACCCCGCGATGTTCACGAACATCACGAAGGCGCCCGCCCAGTCCCCTCCAGCCGGACCGCGCACGATCACCGCCGCCGCGCTCACCGCGACGCACAGTGCGACCAGCAGCACGGGTCCGCGTACGGCCCTCTGGTTGAACGCCCGGGCGCCGAGCCACATGCAGCCCGCGGAGGACACGAACAGGGCGTTGCCGATGGCGATCGGCACGAACCCGCCGACGCCGACCGCCCAGACCAGGTAGGCCGTGCTCGTGCCGATGCCGGAGAGGAAGGCGATCGCCCAGAACGCGCCGACCGCCTCGTCGCGGCGCAGCAGCGTCTCGGAGACGAACAGGATGCCGGCGACCGCGACAACGAGCGCGGTCATGACCGAGACACTGGCCAGATCGAGGGTCATGCGTGCAACTCGCGATCGCCCTGACCTCGAGGCTGGGCGGGAAGCCGGACGGTGAAGGTCGATCCCGTCCCCGGGGCGCTCCGCACGGTGATGTCGCCCCCGTGGGCGCGCACGATGTCCCGGCTGATCGACAGTCCGAGCCCGGAGCCCTCGACATCGCGCCTCGCCCGGAAGTACTGCTCGAACAGACGGCGCTGGTCCTCGGCGGAGATGCCGACGCCCGTGTCCTGCACGTCGATGAAGGTCGAGGTGCCATCCGACGACGTGCGCACGGCGATGCTGCCGCCATCGACGTTGTACTTCACCGCGTTGCTGACGAGGTTGTCGACCACCTGCCGGATGCGCGCGGCATCCGCCCAGGCGCTCGCCGGCAGCACGTCGGTCGCGTCGATGGAGATCGACGTGTAGGCCGCCCGGGCGCGCCACGCCTCGGCCGCCTGCTGCACGAGCTCGGCCACGTCGATCTGCTTCGGCGAGATGGTGAGGTCGATGGATCCGCGCGAGGTGCTCGAGGCGGCGAGGATGTCCGCGATGATCTCCAGCAGACGCTCGCCGTTCTTGGCGGCGACGTCGAGATCGCGGGCGGCGTCGTCGGGCCGGTCGAGGTGGTCGATGGCGAGGTCGATGTATCCGAGCACAGAGGTGAGGGGCGTGCGCAGCTCGTGCGAGATCGACGACACGAGTCGATCGCGCGCCCGGAGTGCAGTGAGCTCGGCGGTGACGTCGCGTGCGACGATGACGCACCCGGCGGGCGCGCCGTCACCCGAGCGCAGCTGGCGCGCCGTCATCGACAGCGCCGTTCGCGGCTGGTCGGGGGGACCGAACCAGATGACCTCGTTCTCGAACAGCTCGCCGCGCAGCGCGCGCCGCAGCGGGCGGTCCGGCTCCTCGATGAGGGTGACGCCGTCGGCCGCGTAGGCGTCCCCGATCGGACGATCGAGGCGACCGAAGCCGGGGATCGAGCGTTGGATGCGCCCGAGCGCCTCGCTGAAGACCGAGACCTCGCCGTCCGCGGTGATGCGGATCACGCCGAAGTCGACGGCATCGAGCACGTCGGTCATCAGCTCCTCGTGGCCCTGTGCGCGCGACAGCGCACCCGACAGCAGCGCGATCTGCTTGTCCAGCAGCACGCGCTGGGCGCGGTAGCGGCGGCTGCTCACGTAGCTCGTCACCCCGATGGCGACGATGACGGCGGCCGGGAGCAGGTAGCTCACCGCGCTGCCGGACGCTCCCGCCAGCGCGATGATCGCCCCGAACTCGACGAGCACGAGTGCTGCGGCCGTGAGGAACGCGGTGAGACCGAGGGTTGCCATCCACATCACCGGGAACGCCCACAGCAGCTCGATCCCGAGCAGGTGCTGCTCGGAGCGCGCGAGGCCGATCGCGACGATGTCTGCGAGTGGGATCACGTAGACCCACGCACGAGCGATCCGCGCCCACGGCACCACCAGGGTCGCCGCTCCCCCGGCCAGCACGATCACCGTCGCGACGAGCAGGAGTGAGTGGTCGGCCGCACGGTCGGTGACCGCGACCGCCAGTACGATCACGACCAGGATCACGCACAGCAGCAGCTGGTTGAGCATCGCCACCCGACCGCGAAGGTCGGCGTCACGGTCCTCGGTGGCGGCCATTCGACGACGTTACCGCGATGACGCGTGCGACACGCTCGGCGCGAAGACGACGGATGCCTCGTCGGTCGCGGCCGCGCGAGCCGCCGCCGCGCGTGCACCGTCGACCATCGCGGACGTCTCGAAGCCGACGGTGGTGCTCAGCGCCGCCCCGACGCCGATCGCAGGAAGCACGACGCCGTCCTCCTGCACGAGCGTCTCGATCACGCCGCGGTACAGCAGCGCCGCCTGGCGACGCGCGTCAGGCGGGCTCGCGGCCATCGCGCACGTGAGCACGACACCATGCTCGATGGCGAGCAGCGCGTTCGCGACGCTGTATCGACGAGCAGCGGCCGCGACGCTCGCCCGCAGCTCCGCGAGGACGTCACCGCCGAAGGAGGCGGAGATGTCCTCGGCCGCGTCGATGTGCACCGCGCACACGACGACGAACTCGGTGCGCTCGGATCCCTTGCGCAGCAGCAGGTCCACCATGCGGCGGAATCCTTCGGCGTCGAGGTACCCCTCGCGCATCCCGGGCATCACGGCTCCCGCCGAGAGCAGCGTCTCACGGGGACCGAGCACGTAGCGGAGGATGGATGTCGCGACCAGCACGACGACGGTGAACACGATGAAGAACGCGCTCACGGGGCCACTGCCGAGCCAGACTTGGAACAGCGGCTGCCCGGAGCCGACGGTGATGACCACGACGCCTCGCAGGATGTACACCACCGCCTCGGCGAGGAACGCGATGCCCAGCACCTTGCCGAATCCGAAGCGTGAGAGCCGGCCGCGTAGGCAATACCACGACCCCACCGCAGCGAAGATCCCGATGCTGAGGAACAGCCACGTGCCCCCGGCCCAGGCTCCCGCGTCCGGCCCGTCGACGAGCGTGGAGATCGCCGTCGCCACGCCGAGCCCGAGACCGAGCAGGAGCGGCCCGCCCGCGGGCCGGCCGTCGGCGACGCGGCATCCGATTGCGAGCGCGGCGGCCGCGGCGACCATCGTCGCGTTGCCGACGGCGAGGGCCGCCGTGCTCGCCCAGCCGGAACCGATGAGGGCGTTCCAGACGACGTACGCGATCACGCCGATCGCGCTGAGCAGGTAGCCGAGGGACCATAGCTGCACGGGGCCGCGGTCCCGACGCACCAGCGACGTGACCACGAAGATGGCGGCAGCCGTCAGGAAGATCAGACCTGAGACGAACGACGCGGTGAAGGCATCCAGGATCATGCTCCACGCTCCTTCCAGACCGATCCGACCTCCGCCGCGCGCGGGGAGCGCTGGGCGAGTTCGGTCAGGTCTGCGGGTGCCGGAGAGTCGAGCGCCTCGGCCGATGCGGGCAGGCGCACCGTGAAGACGCTTCCGATTCCGGGCGTCGATTCGACGGTGATGTCGCCACCGTGGGCGCGCACCAGGTCACGCGCGATCGACAGGCCCAGCCCTGTACCGCCCGTGCGGCTGGCGTCGGCGCGGAAGAACCGTTCGAACAGGCGACCGAGGGCGTCCCGCGACATCCCGATGCCGGTGTCGGTGACGGTCAGCCAGGTCGAGAGGCCGTCGGATGTCGCCGCGAGCGAGACGGTGCCGTCGTCGCGGTTGTACTTCACGGCGTTGCTCACGAGGTTGTCGAGCACCTGACGCATGCGGAGGGGGTCGGCGTAGGCGCGCACGTGGGCGATCTCGTCGATCTCGATCTCGATGCCTCGCTCGGCGGCGCTCGGGCGATAGGCGACGCCGCTGGCCCGCAGCATCTCGGCGACGTCGATGTCCTGCTGCGCCACGGTCAGGTCCGCCGACATCTCCGATCGACTCGAGGCCGTGAGGATGTCCGACACGATGCCGAGGAGTCGCTCGGCGTTGCGCTCCGCGACCTCCAGACTGCCGCGCGCGTGCGCGGGGACGTCGGGGTCGTCGATGGCGAGCTCGAGGTATCCGATGATCGAGGTGAGCGGCGTGCGCAGCTCGTGCGAGACGGACGCGACGAGCGAGTCGCGGGCGCGCAGAGCCGTGAGCTCGCTCGTGACGTCGCGGGAGACGATGACCGCCCCCGAGTCGGCTCCGTCGGCGGCGAAGGTGCGGCGCACCGACACGCTCAGCGCACGCCGGCGCGACCCCGGTGCGCCGAACCACACCACCTGGTTGTCGAACACCTCGCCCCGCGCGGCGCGCGCGAACGGGATGTCGTGCGCATCGAGCGGGGTGGCACCGTCGGCGGCGTAGACCGATGCGGTCCCGCTCGGGGTCGCGCTGTCGGCGACCCGCGCCGCGCGCTGCAACCGGTCGTGCGCCTCGTTCGCGACGGTGATCGAGCCGTCGGCGCCGAGTCGGAGCACGCCGAAGTCGATGGTGTCGAGCACCTCCGCCAGCAGCACCTCCTGTCGGAGGGAGCGCTGCAGGGTGATGGACATCGCATCGCGCTGACGGGAGAACAGCCGACGCTGAGCCGCGAGCTGTCGGGCACCGACGAGGCTGAGCGTCGCCACGATCAGGAAGACGAGCGGTGTCGTGATGGTCGCGAACCCGAGGGTCTGTCTCGCGTCGATCGTGGGGAGGATCACGAACAGCCCCACCACCGAGACGAGGGAGACGAGATACCCGGCAGCCCCGAAGAACACCGACAGCCAGATCACCGGCAGCACGAGCATGCCGCCGATACCGGCGGTGGGCGCCGCCTGCCGCATCACATAGACGGCGACGACGTCCAGCAGCGGAAGCGCAAGGCTCGCCCACGCGTTCAGACTCCCCCACGGAACGATGAACGCGGCGCACGTGGCCCCGAACAGCAGCACGAGGCCGACGGCGAACAGGCCCACGTCTCCCGGCAGCGGGAACAGGAACGTCCAGAGCGCGAGCAGGCCGATCGCCGCGAACAGCGTCGTCTGCAAGACGATCACTGTGCGCGCGCGAGCGCTCTCCAGCAGCGGAGGCAGACTGAACATCGTGACCGCCCGATGCAGGATGACCTGCAGGACGTCGTTCGCCTGGCTCCCCGGCGGAGTCGACCCCTCTCCTGCGCCAGTTGACGGCATAGTGCGACGTTACCGCCCCGAGACCCTCCGTGCCGACCGATCCGACGGGCGCGTCATGACGCCGCCTGCACCGGGCGGGCGCCGCGGCCCGGGAGGAGCGTCAGAGCGATGAGGGCGGCGGTCAGCTCCAGCGCGATCACGGCGGCCGCGAGGGCCGGCCAGCCGAGACCCGCGAACACCAGTCCGAGTGCCCAGCCGAACAGACTCGACCCGATGTAGTAGCCGAGGTTGTACAGCGCGGATGCCTGCGCGCGACCACCGGGCGCCGCTGACACGGGCGCCCAACCCGACGCGATCGCGTGCGCCGCGAAGAAGCCCGCCGTGAACACGAGGAGCCCGACGATCACCACCGGCAGCGACGGAACGACGGTGAGCGCGATGCCGACCACGAACATGCCGATCGAGGCGACGAGCACCCGACGCCGGCCGTGCCGTGACGCCAGCCGGCCCGCCCACGGCGAGGAGACCGTGCCGGCGAGGTAGGCCACGAAGATCAGACTCACGAGCCAGGCGGGCACGCCGTACGCCGGACCCGCGAGCTCGAAGCCGAGATAGTTGAACAGCGCGACGAACCCGCCCATCAACAGGAATCCCTGCGCGTAGAGCGCCCATTGCATGCGGGAGCGCAGGTTGCAGACGAGTGCCGCACGCACACGGGTGAGGGTCAGAGCGGATGCCGCGGCGAACCCGCGCGCACGGGGCGCGAGCACAAGGAAGAGCACCGCCGAGCCGGCGCACACGAGCGCGACCACGAACACCCCGATGCGCCAGTGACCGAGCTCCCCGAAGGGACCGGCGATGATGCGTCCGGCGAGTCCGCCGATCGTCGTGCCGGCCACGTACGATCCCGCCGCCGCGGCCGTATGCCGGGCGTCGACCTCCTCGGCGAGGTACGCGAGCGCGAGGGCGGGCACCGCTCCGAGAGCGATGCCCTCGACGAGGCGCGCGGCGAGCAGCAGCGGCAGCGTGGGCAGCAGCGGCGCGAGCAGTCCGAACAGGGTCGCCGCGGACACGCCTGCGGCCATAGCCGGCACGCGGCCGATGCGGTCGGCGACGATCGACCACGGAAGAACCGCGACCGCGAGGCCGAGAGTGGCCGCGGACACCGACAGTGCGGCGCCCGCGGCCGACACGGAGAAGTCGGCGGCGATGAACGGGAGCACGGCCTGCGGCGAGTAGAGCTGGGCGAAGGTGGCGACGCCGGCGAAGAAGAGCCCGGCGAGCAGGCGCCGGTAGGACCTGCTCCCGGGAAGGTGCCCCGAGAAGTCCGTCACCCCTTCACGCTACCCGTCTCGGTGTCCCGGACGACGACGCGGGCCGGAGCCCGTAGGCTCCGGCCCGCGTCGTGCTGCGGAATGGTGCAGGTCAGTTGCCGGCGAGCTTCTCACGAAGCGCGGCGAGAGCCTCGTCGTCGGCGAGAGTGCCCGAGGGGCCCTCATCGCTCGAGAAGGAGGACGGTGCGGCGTCGACCGAGCCGAAGCCGGCGGCCTCGGCCTCGAGCGTCTTCGCGACCTGGGACTTGTGAGCCTCCCAGCGCGACTGGGCGGCAGCGTATTCCTGCTCCCACTTCTCGCGCTGCTCCTCGAAGCCTTCCTTCCAGGCGTTGGTCTCCGGGTCGAAGCCCTCGGGGAACTTGTACTCCCCGTTCTCGTCGTACTCGGTGGCCATGCCGTACAGGGCCGGGTCGAACTCGGTGCCGTACGGGTCGACCGACTCGTTCGCCTGCTTCAGCGAGAGCGAGATGCGACGACGCTCGAGGTCGATGTCGATGACCTTGACGAAGACCTCTTCGCCGACCGACACGACCTGCTCGGCGAGCTCGACGTGCTTGCCGGAGAGCTCCGAGATGTGCACGAGGCCCTCGATGCCGTCAGCGACGCGCACGAACGCACCGAACGGCACGAGCTTGGTGACCTTACCGGGCGTGACCTGGCCGATCGCGTGCGTGCGGGCGAAGACCTGCCACGGGTCCTCCTGGGTCGCCTTGAGCGAGAGCGACACGCGCTCGCGGTCGAGGTCGACCTCGAGGATCTCGACGGTGACCTCCTGGCCCACCTCCACGACCTCGCTCGCGTGCTCGATGTGCTTCCACGACAGCTCGGACACGTGAACGAGACCGTCCACACCGCCGAGGTCGACGAACGCACCGAAGTTGACGATCGACGAGACGACGCCCTTGCGGACCTGACCCTTGTGCAGGTTGTTGAGGAACGTGGTGCGCGACTCCGACTGCGTCTGCTCGAGCAGGGCGCGGCGCGACAGCACGACGTTGTTGCGGTTCTTGTCGAGTTCGAGGATCTTCGCCTCGAGCTCCTGGCCGAGGTACGGCGTCAGGTCGCGCACGCGGCGCAGCTCGATGAGCGAGGCGGGGAGGAAGCCGCGGAGGCCGATGTCGACGATGAGGCCGCCCTTGACGACCTCGATGACCTGACCGGTCACGACACCGTCGTTCTCCTTGATCTTCTCCACGTCGCCCCAGGCGCGCTCGTACTGCGCGCGCTTCTTGGACAGGATGAGGCGACCTTCCTTGTCCTCCTTCTGGAGGACAAGCGCCTCGACGTGGTCGCCGACCTCGACGACCTCGTTGGGGTCGACGTCGTGCTTGATGGAAAGCTCGCGCGAGGGGATGACGCCCTCGGTCTTGTAGCCGACGTCGAGGAGAACCTCGTCGCGGTCGATCTTCACCACGGTGCCTTCGATGAGGTCGCCGTCGTTGAAGAACTTCAGGGTCTTCTCGACCGCGGCCAGGAAGTCCTCGGCAGATCCGATGTCGTTGATCGCGACCTGCTTGGTGGCCGGGGCGGTCGTTGCAGTAGTCATGTAGTGGGGTGTCCTAGTGGAGGGTGTTCTGGCCCCGGCACGCGTGTCTGCCCACGAGAAGCGGAGAGTTTTCGCGACGCCGCACGCCACGAGAGTGCGAGCGGATGCTTCGAGCCGGAGCGAAGCGGATTGTTGGCGTCCTCACGGGCGCGCGCGCAAACGCGCGTCACGTGGGTGACGCCTCAGGATATCAGAAGCGATCGGATGCCGCAGAGGTGCCGGGCCACCACGCCGGCAGGAGCGCTCTGGCCCGCTCGGCGGCCTCCGCCGTCTCGCGGTCGTCGACACCCGCGAAGGCGCGGATGAACGCGGCGACGCCGGCTCCGATGTACGCGGCCGCCTCACGACGGGCCGCGGCATCCGTCGGCGCACCCGCGACCGCGCGGACGGTGAAGGAGTGCAGCGCGATCTCGGCGCGGTCGGCGAGCCGCTGTGCGAGCATCCCCCCGAACACAGCGCCGGTCGGGCCCCCGAAGAGCGCCCGGTAGACGTCGCGCTCGGCGACGACCGCGTCGAGTGTGTCGACGAGTGCCGAGGTGTAGACGACCGCCAGCGCCTCGGCGTCGCCGCCCTGGGCGTCGGCGTCGACGGTGCCGAGTCGGTCGATCTCGCCGGCGAAAGAGCGCATCGCGAAGTCGAGCACATCGGTCGCGTGCCCGTAGAAGGTGGTGCGGTGCACGCCGGCCTCGCGGCACAGATCGGAGACGGTGATCTGGTCAAGGCGCCGATCTCGCAGCAGGGCGCGCAGCGCCGCGTCGAGCGCGGCGCGGGTGCGCACCTGGCGGGGGTCGTCGGCCATCCACCCATCATGGCGCCAATGACCGCCGATGCCGCGAGCTCGACCTCCCATCCGCCACAATGTGGGGGTGATCACCGTCTTCATCGCGACGCTCGCCGCCCTCCTGCCGATCACGAACCCCCTCGGCGCCGTCGCCGCGTTCGCCGGACTCACGTCGAGATTCGACGCACGCACGCAGCACGCGCAGGCGTGGCGCACGGGCCTTTACGTCGGCGGCATCCTCGTGGTCTTCACGGCGATCGGCACCGTGCTGCTCTCGGTGCTCGGAATCAGCCTCGCGGCCCTGCAGATCGCCGGCGGACTGGTGGTCATGCACGCCGGATTCAGCATGATCGTGCCCCGCGTCGTCGCGACCCCCGACGAGCAGGCCGAAGCCCAGACCAAGGCCGACATCAGCTTCTCCCCCATGGCCCTGCCGCTGGTCGCCGGGCCAGGTGCCATCGGCGTCGTGATCGGGCTCGCCGCGCGCAACCCCGACGTCCTCGACCGGGTCGCGATCGCCGCGGCATCCGTCGTGATCGCCGTGGTCGTCGCCCTCGTGCTGCGCTACGGCACCCCGCTGGTGGACAAGCTCGGACCGACGGGGATCGGGGCGCTCACCCGGGTGATGGGCTTCCTCATCCTCGCGATCGGGGTGGAGCTGGCCATCCACGGCGTGCTCGCCGCCGTCCCCTCGCTCTAATCCGCGCGGACACCGGCGGGCATAGACTGCCGCCGTGAACAACGGGAAGACGACGCCCTCGGGCGTGAGGAGGTCGCCGATGCCCCGTGCATCGGCATCGACGGCGCGCTGAGCGCATTCGTCGCGCGCACCTCTGCGAGTGCGCACCTCTTCCGCCGGCTCGCCGGATCGTCAATCTCGAAAGGTCTTCTCCATGCGTCCCCTCGACGACGCGCGCCTGCGCGCGTGTCTTGTCAATGCCTCCCTCTCCGAGCGGAAGAGCCTCGTGCTCCCCGATGATCTCGCCGGCCGAGACTGGTCCTCGCTCGACTTCCTCGGCTGGCGCGACCGCCGAGCGCCCCTCGTCGGCTGCGTCGTCGCCGACATCGACGGCGAGCCCGTCGGGGTTCTGCTGCGTGAGGCCGAGACCCGCACGCGCAGCCGCCCGCAGTGCTCATGGTGCTCCGACGTCGAACTTCCGAACGACGTGGTGCTCTTCACCGCACGCCGAGCGGGTGCGGCCGGGCGTCGCGGCGACGGGATCGGCACGCTCGTGTGCGCACGATTCGAGTGCTCCGCGAACGTGCGCCGACGCCCCTCTCGCTCGTTCGCCGGGTTCGACCCCGAGCTCGCCCGCACCGAGCGCATCACCGCGCTGCGCGCGCACGTCGACGCGTTCGTACGCGAAGTCGCGAGTCGCTGAGGGGTGGGCCGACTCAGCGGGTGCGCTGCGTCGCGAGCCAGGCGTCGAAGTCGATCGTGCCGACGATCAGCGGCGCGTCGAGCGCCGCGTCCGGCAGGTTCGCACCGTCGCGCATGCCCTTGAGCTGATCGGTCGCCGCGGGGATCGGAAACCGGATCCCCCGGTGACCGGTCGCGCGTGCCCACGCCTTCACGAGACGCGGAAGCTCCTCGACGCGGGGGCCGGCGACGTGACGGATGCCACCCGCCTCGGCGTCCTCGACGGCGTCCACCAGGATCTCGGCGAGCTCTCCCAGATCGACAGGCTGCAGGCGCGCCGGGAACACCGCGTGCACCGGGCCCCATCCGCCTGACGACCAGATCTGCCCGGCGAACTCGTGGAACTGCGTCGCGCGGACGATCGTGTGCGACACGGACGCGTCTGCGTAGACCCGTTCCTGTGCGAGCTTGCCGGCGTAGTAGCCGTGGGGGTTGCGGTCGATGCCGACGATCGAGAGCGCGACGACACGCGTCACACCGTGCTCGGCCGACGCGCGCACGATGTTCGCGGCCGCTGCCCGGAAGAACTCCGTCGCCTCCTGCGCGTGCAAGGTCGGCGTGTTCACCGCATCGATGACCGCATCCGCTCCGGCGAGCGCGTCACGCACCTGGTCGAGGACGAGCACGTCGACACCCGTCGCCCGCGACAGGGCGAGCACGTCGTGCCCACGGCGGGTGGCGGCATCCACGATCCGTCGACCCGCGGCACCCGTGGCCCCGAAGACTGCGACCCTCATCGCGTCGCCACCGCGTGCAGAGCGGCGCCCGACAGGCGCTGCGTCGTCCATTCGTCCATCGCCACGGCCCCCAGTTCCCGATAGAAGCGGATCGACGGTTCGTTCCAGTCGAGCACCGTCCACTCGAGGCGGGTGTAGCCCCGCTCCTCGCACACGGCGGCGAGCGCGGCGATGAGTGCCGTACCGTACCCGCTCCCGCGGTGCGCCTCGTCGACGAACAGGTCTTCCAACCAGATCCCGTGACGACCTGTCCACGTCGAGAAGGTGACGAACCAGAGGGCGATACCGACGATCACGCCGTCCTTCTCGACGATATGCGCGAAGGCCTGGGGCTGCGCGCCGAAGAGGGTGCCGGTGAGGTCGGCGAGCGTGGTCTCGACGGCGTCGGGCTCGTTCTCGTAGACCGCGAGCGCATGGATGCTCGCGAGTATCCCCGCCTCATCGCCCGGCCGCGCCCCACGCAGCACGACCCCGTCCCCCAGCGTGTGCTCGCTCATGGGCCGAGCGTACCGAGCGGCTTTGCGAGAATCGACAGCGACGCGTCGAACCGGCGAGGAAGGACATCGGATGCCGCACCCCACCCGCACGCGCCTTCCTGCTCCGCTGCGGCGGGCGGCGGCGGCGGTGCACCCCTACACGGCCCTTCTCCTCACCCTGGTGATCGGGGGGCTGCTCGCCTACGCGCTGAGCTGGCTGGCGGAAGAGGTGTACGACTCCGTCGCCGTGGGCAACGGCGAGGGGATCGCGGGCATCGACCGGCCGGCGCTCGACGTCGCCCTGACACTCCGCTCGCCGGTCGTCGACACCGTCGTGACGCTGTTCACCGATCTCGCCGGCCCGATCGTGATGCCGATCATCGCAGCGGTCGCTGCGCTTGTGCTCGGCCTGCGGCGCCGTTCCTGGACGCCGGTGATCCTGATCGTCGCCGCCGGAGTCGGATCGCTGCTGATGACCGTCGCCGGGAAGCAGGTGATCGGTCGGGAGCGACCGCCGCTCGAACAGGCCGTGCCGCCGTATGAGTACACGCCGTCGTTCCCCAGCGGTCACACGCTCAACGCGGTCGTGGTCGTGGGAGTCATCGCCTACCTCCTCATCCTCCGGCGGCGCACGCGGGGCGCGAAGCTCGCCCTCGGGATCGGAGCGGCGGCGTTCGCGGTGCTGGTCGGTCTCAGTCGCGCGTTCCTCGGCCACCACTGGCTCACCGACGTGATCGCCGGATGGCTCCTCGGTGGCGCGTGGCTCGCGGTCGTGATCACGGCTCACCGCGCGTCGCTCGTCGTACGGGATGTCCGGGGAAGCCGCGGCATCCATTCGTCGGAATAGAAACCGCACCTCGGAGGTTGCGTCAGACATGAAGAGCTTCGGCACACTCTCGTTCGGTCACTACGGCCCGCTCGGCGGCGGCCACCAGCTGAGCGCCCAAGACTCGCTGCTCCAGGCGATCGACCTCGCCCAGGGACTGGACGATTTGGGGGTGAACGGCATCGCGTTCCGCGTGCATCACTTTGCGCGCCAGCAGGCCTCTCCCATGCCGCTGCTCGCCGCCATCGCGGCGCGCACCTCGCGCATCGAGGTCGGCACGGGCGTCATCGACATGCGGTACGAGAACCCGCTCTACCTCGCCGAGGAGGCGGCGGCCGTCGATCTCATCAGCGACGGCCGACTCGCCCTCGGAGTGAGCCGCGGCTCACCCGAGACCGTTGTGCGCGGGTACGAGGCGTTCGGCTACACCGGGTCGGAGGATCCGCGCGGGGCCGACATCGCGCGGGAGCACTTCTCGCTGTTCCTGCGCGCCATCGAGGGCGAAGGGCTCGCCGAGCGCGACCCGTACAGCCCGTTCGGCGGCGGCACCGGGCTGCAGCGCATCGAGCCGCACTCCCCCGGCCTGCGCTCACGCATCTGGTGGGGCGCCGGCAACCGCGACAGTGCGGAGTGGGCCGGAACCGTCGGCGTGAACCTCATGTCGTCGACACTTCTCACCGAGGCCGACGGCACGCCGTTCGACGTGCTGCAGGCGCAGCAGATCGACGCGTTCCGCGGCGCATGGACGGCGGCCGGTCACCCCGGCGAGCCGCGTGTCTCCGTCTCCCGCAGCATCTTCCCTATCACGACCGCGGAAGAGGCGCGCTACTTCGGGGGCGGCGCGGGCGATGACCAGATCGGCGTCATCGACGGCATCCGCTCGACGTTCGGCAAGACCTACGCGGCGGAGCCCGACGCGCTCGTCGAGCAGCTGCGGCAGGACGAGGCCCTGCAAAGCGCGGACTCTCTCATGATCACGATCCCGAGCCAGCTCGGCGTCGCGTTCAATCTGCGCCTCATGGAGTCGTTCGCGACGTATGTCGCGCCCGCGCTCGGGTGGGAGCCGACCGTCGCGACGGTCTGAGCTCAGGTCGCGGAGGTCTGAGCTCAGGTCGCGACTCAGTTGAGGATCTCGCCGCCGCCTCCGGCACGGATCACCGCGAGCCGCTCCCGCCACGCGGCACGCGCGTCGGGGGCGAGTCGATTCCAGTCGGCGACCTCGTCGAGCACCCGCAGCGACGAAGCGCTGCGGAAGGAGCGCGTGGGGTTACCGGGGAACTTCTTGTCGGTGACGTTCGGATCGTTCTCGAACGCTCCCGTCGGCTCGACCGCATAGACCCTCGGCGTGGCGCCGTCGCCGGAGAGTTCGGCGGCGATCTCCGCCGCGAGCCCGGCGCCGTCGACGAGCGCCGTGAAGTAGACGTGGTTCATGACCACCTCGGGACGGTAGTTCGAGCGATGCCCGGCCGTGAGGAGATCACCCGGCTGCAGGTCTGCCGTCGTGCCGTGGAAGAAGGGTCCGGGGTCCAGGGGATCGACCATGCGGTGATCCTCCCACCAGACGGGCGCGTATGCGTGCGCAGTGCGGGAGGGAAGGGGGTGCCCGTGCCGGCGCACGGACACCCCCTTGTCTCTCAGCTCAGGGCGCTGAGGAACCCGTTGGTGTAGGCCAGCGACGACGTGCCTGACGACACCGAGTTGCACGTGGCAGACGCGGTCGAGGTCGGCGTAGCGCACGGGACATCCCGGTCGAGCGACCAGAAGTGCACGCCGGCGAGGCCCGCGCTCTTGGCGTAGTTCGCGACCGTCGTGATGTCGGCAAGGGTGAACACCTCGCTGGACACGTCGTTGACCCCGATCATCGGCGTGAGCTCGATCTTCGAGAACGGCACCCCGTAGCTGTGGTTCAGGTTGACCGCGGCCTGCACCGCCGAGCGACCCATGTCGCAGCTGCCGGAGACGACGACGCAGTTGGTCGCCGAGGCGGAGCCGAAGTCCATGGTCATGAGGTTGACCGTGTAGTTCGTCAGCGACGACGCCTGGATGGCCTGCACCACCGCGGCTCCGGTCGAGTTCAGGCCGCCGTAGCTGCCGTCGCTCGCCGCGAGGGTCGCGAGGGTGAACGAGAAGCGCAGGTTCGGGTAGGCGCTCTGCGCGCCGGCCGCCGACGCCACCAGGCTCGAGATCTGCGCCGGCGACTGACCGCCCTCGATGTCGAAGTCGATGCCGACGAGGTGGCTTGACGCATAGCGCGCGATGAACGACGTGAGGCCCGCCGCACTGCCGCACGTGAAGGTGCCGGCCGCGCCACCGGTCGAGATGACGTAGTCGACGCCGGCCGCATCGAGGGATGCGATGTTCGCGGCCGCGAAGGATGCCGCATCCACCCCTCCCCAGTTCTCGCCAGTGCAGGTGCCGGTCGCAAAGCCCAGGGTGACCGCCCGGAGGGAGGTCGCCGAACTGCCGAGCACACCACCCGCGCCGATCAGCGGTCGCGCGGTGCCGGTGACAGCCGTCTGGAGCTTCAGCGTGTTCCAGTTCATCGAGATGGTGGCGTCCTTGTACGGGCTGAACAGGAAGCCGGGCGCCGTGCCGGTCGACGGTGTGGGCGTCGGGGTCGGCGTCGGAGAGGCCGTCGGACTGGAGGTCGGCGTCGGGATCGGCGTGCTGCCACCGCAGCTGCCTGTGGCCGTCCAGGGCTGGCCGGTGCCGACGGTGCCGTTGTGGGTCGCGGGCTCGTCGCCGCGGGTCCACCAGTTGGCCCGGTACACGATGCCGCCTTCGGATGCCGTCTGGCCGCCGGTGTAGGTGTCGGTCGCCGACCAGGCAGCGACGCACGCCGCGCCGGTCGGGCTCGGCGTGGGAGTCGGGCTCGCCGTCGGCGAGGACGTCGGGACGGGCGTCGTGCTCCCGCCGCAGGCACCCTGGGACGTCCAGGGCTGGCCGGTGCCGGACGCGCCGTTGTTCGTCACCGGGTCGTCGCCCCGGGTCCACCAGTTCGCACGGTAGGTGACGCCGTTGCTGCTGGCGGTGTTCCCGCCGACATAGGTCGCGGTCGCACTCCAGGCCGGGGCGCAGGTCGTGTCCGCGAAGGCGGATGTCGCGACGATCGGGACGGCGACCGCGGCGACCACCACGGCGGTCACCACGAGCCCGATGCGTGCGCGAAGGGATGTTCTCTTCACAGTTGTCTCGTTCGATAGATGGCCGGGGCGAAGACCGTGCGGCTCCCCCGGCGGTGTCAGATGAACGACCGTCGTTCGTCACCGCCGCAGACCCTGCGCCGGCATCGGGCCGCGTGTCGACGATAGGGGCGAACCTTCAGTAAGACTGTAACTCCATGCTGGGAGAACGCTGGCGGTTTTCAGACATGACCGAAAACCGCCGAACATGCGGCAGAACGCGCCGTTCCCGCACCGTGATCGAGGGGCGCGCCGTCAGCGGCGCACGCGGTCCGCGGCGGCGCGCGGCGGGTCGACCGAGACATCCAACCGGTCGAGACCCCGATGCGAGGTCCACACCAGCTGCTCCCCGGCCGCGCCGTGCTGCGACGCACGCACCGCACGCTCGTCCGCCCAGCTGTTGAGCCGGTGGCCGGCGTGGCCGCGCACATGCTCCAGCACGACGTCCGGACGGCCGGCCGACCGGCGGGCGTCGCGCGCCGCGATGAGCTGCTCGAGGATGTCGCGATTGGCGACCGGCTTCTTCGCACTCGTGACCCAGCCGCGACGGCGGTGGCCGTCCATCCACGACGCATAGGTGTCGATCGCATACTTCGAATCCGCCTGCACGATCAGTTCGTCGACATCCGCGTGCGCGACGATCGCGTTCAACAGCGCGAGCAGCTCGCCGATGTTGTTGGTTCCCTCCGGCAGCGATCCCGCGGCCCACTCGCCGTCCTCGCCGACCCACGCCCACCCCGTGGGGCCGGGGTTCCCTTTGCACGCGCCGTCGGTGGCAACGACGTATCGACGGGCGGATGTCTCGGAGTTCTCGTCAGGCACGCCTTCCAGTCTTGCAGGCCCTCCGTTCCCACACGCCGCGCCCCCTTAGGCTGGCGCCATGGTCACGATCTCCCCGCTGCATCCCGACGACCGCCCCGCGTGGGAGCCGCTCTGGGCCGGCTACCTGGAGTTCTACGAGACCGACCTCGCCGCCGACGTGAGCGACGCCACCTTCACCGCCCTTACGACACCCGGCACCACCGTGCACGGCGCGATGGCGCGAGACGACGACGGCACGCCGATCGGCATCGTGCACTGGCTCACCCACGCCTCGACCTGGGCTCTCGGGGACTACTGCTACCTCGAAGACCTCTACGTCTCACCCGACGCCCGCGGCACGGGCGCCGGCCGCGCACTGATCGCGCACGTGCGCGACTGGGCCGCAGAACACGGCGCCGCGAAGGTCTACTGGCTCACCGCCGAGGGCAACACGACCGCGCGCACCCTCTACGACCGCGTCGCCGCCGACACCGGATTCGTGCACTACGAGATCGAGCTCTGACTCCCCCGCCGGACCCGCGCAGCGCCTGGGCTCAGTAGCCGGCCGCCGCGGTCTCGTCGGCGAGGATCGCGCGCGTGCTCGAGAGCCCGAGACGCGTCGCGCCGGCCGCGATCATCGCCTCGGCGTCCTCGCGCGTGCGGATGCCGCCCGACGCCTTGACTTCGAGGCGATCGCCGACCGTCTGCTTCATGAGGCGCACGGCATGCACCGTCGCGCCCCCGGTCGGGTGGAAGCCGGTCGACGTCTTCACGAAGTCGGCCCCGGCCCGCTCTGCCGCCTGGCACACGGCCACGATCGCGTCATCGGACAACGCGGCCGACTCGATGATGACCTTCAGCACCACCGGCCGGGGCGCGGCATCCCGAACCGCACGGATGTCGCCCTCGACGGCGTCGTAGAGGCCTTCGATCGCGGCACCCACGTCGATCACCATGTCGATCTCGTCGACGCCCTGCGACGCGGCGAGCCGAGCCTCGGCCGCTTTGATCGACGAGTGGTGCTTGCCGCTCGGGAATCCGACCACGACCGCGAGCTTGAGACCCTCGGGCACCTCGACCGGGATGACCGACGGCGACAGGCACACGCTGTAGGTGCCGAGCTCGGCCGCCTCCGCGATGGTCGCCGCCACATCAGCGGACGTCGCCTCGGGCTTGAGCAGCGTGTGATCGACGTAGCGGGCGAGGTTCTGAGTGGTCATGGTTCTCCTTGTGGGGGGGTGGACGAGGAAGCTCAGCGGGCGGCGACGACGGCGTGCGACGCGCACCGCGCGGCATCCGTCTCGCTGCAGGCGGCGCACTGCACGACCCGCACCTTGCAGGCGTCGTCGGCGCAGTTGACCATGCGGGACTCCGGCGCACCGCAGGCGGCGCATGCGCCGATCACGGCGGGCCGCTCGCCGAACGACACCGAGCCGCGTCCGTCGAAGACGTAGAGCGATCCGTCCCACAGGCCGGTGTTGCCGAAGCTCTCCCCGTAGCGCACGATGCCACCGTCGAGCTGGTACACCTCGCCGAATCCGCGGGCGACCATCAGGCTCGACAGCACCTCGCAGCGGATGCCGCCGGTGCAGTACGTCACCACGGGTTTGCCTTTGAGGTGGTCGTAGCGACCGGAGTCGAGCTCGGCGACGAAGTCGCGGGTGGTGGTGACATCCGGCACGATCGCCCCACGGAATCGGCCGATCTCTGCCTCGAAGGCATTGCGTCCGTCGAAGAACACGACGTCGTCTCCGCGCCGCGCCACCAGGTCGTGCAGGGCGCCCGGCGTGAGGTGGGTGCCGCCGCCGATCACGCCATCCGCGTCGACCCGCAGCTCTCCCGGCGCGCCGAACGTGACGATCTCGTCGCGCACCTTCACCGACAGGCGCGGGAAGTCGAGGCTGCGGCCGTCGGCGTCGAGGCCGGTGCCCTCCGACCACTTCAGGTCGATGCCGCGGAAGGGCGCGTACTCCTTGAGCTTGCGCGCGTAGCGCTTCATCGCGGCGAGATCGCCGCCGACGGTGCCGTTGATGCCCTGGGTCGAGAGCAGGATGCGCCCGCGCAGCCCGAGCGACTCGCACAGGTCGCGCTGCCACAGACGCACGGCCTCCGGGTCCGCGAGCGGCGCGAACCGGTAGAAGAGGAGGATCTTGGCGTGGGGCACCGAGCCATCGTACGGCGCCGGGGCGGCCGCGACATCCGGCGTCATCGTGGAGACATCCCGGGAATACCGCCCGGCCCGCCCGCCTTGTCGCGAGTATGACGCGCATCGGAACCAGCGACCTCGACATCCTCCCCCTCGCCCTCGGCGGCAACGTGTTCGGATGGACGGCCGACCGCGACGCCTCATTCGCCGTGCTCGACGCGTTCAGCGCAGGCGGCGGCGACTTCATCGACACCGCCGACTCGTACAGCGCCTGGGTGCCCGGCAACAGCGGCGGCGAGAGCGAGACGATCATCGGCGCGTGGCTCGCCGACCGGAAGCCACAGGGCGTGACCGTCGCGACGAAGGTCAGCCAGCACCCCGACTTCCGCGGACTCGCCGCGAGTACCGTCCGCGCCGCCGCCGAGGCGTCGCTGGGCCGACTCGGCGTCGAGGCGATCGACCTCTACTACGCGCACTTCGACGACGAGACCGTGCCGCTCGAGGAGACGGTCGCGGCCTTCGGCGCGCTCGTCAGCGACGGTCTCGTGCGCTACGTCGCCGTCTCGAACTACTCGCCCGAGCGCATCCAGCAGTGGATCGACATCGCCACGGAGACCGGCGTCGCCCTGCCCGTCGCGGTGCAGCCGCACTACAACCTCGTGCATCGCAACGACGTCGAGGCGGGCATCATCCCGGTCGCCGAGCGCAACCACCTCGGTCTCGTGCCGTACTACGCGCTCGCGAGCGGATTCCTGACGGGCAAGTACCGGTCGACGGATGCCGCGGGCCAGGCCTCGCCCCGCGCGCAGGGCGCGGCGAAGTATGCGACGACGCAGGGTCTCGCGATCATCGACGCGCTCGAGGGCATCGGCGCCGCCCACGGCGTCTCGATCGCGGCGACGGCACTGGCCTGGCTGCGTGCGCAACCGACGGTCGTCGCGCCGATCGCGAGCGCATCGCAGGTCGCGCAGGTGCCCGACCTGCTCGACGGCGCCCGTGTGGAGCTGACCGCGGCCGAGGTCGCGGAGCTCGACCGCGTCTCCACCTGGACGCCGGCCTCCTGACGACGTCGCGCGGGCACTGACCGACCCGCGCGGCGCGGGCGGCGACCGACCCCGATAGCCTCGACTCGCACGACCGACGCGACGAGGCGAAGGAGACACCGTGGCCACCCACACCGTGACGAATCAGGCGCCGCCGCGCACGGATCTCGACGAGTTCGGCACGAACGTCGCTCTCGTCGAGGCCGTGGTCCGCTTCGATGCGGGCGCGCACGTCGACGACCTGCACACGACCGGATGCCGCGTGGGCGCCGCCGCCTTCCAGGCCGACGCCGAACGGGCGAACGTGCGGGAGCCGCAGCTGGTCACCCACGACCGGTGGGGCAACCGCGTCGACGAGGTCGTCTACGACGAGGCGTACCACCGGGTGATCGCGGCGGCCGTCGCGGACGGCGCGCACACCGCGGCATCCGCTCGTCCGGGTCCCGGCGCGAACGTCGCCCGGGCCACGACGTTCATGCTGTACGCGCAGGTGGAGCCGGGCCACGCCTGCCCGGTGTCGATGACCCACGCGGTCGCGCCGGTGCTCGCCCAGCATCCCGAGGTGGGCGCCGACTGGATGCCGCGGGTGCACTCCCGCGCGTACGAGCCGGAGCTTCGGGCGGGCAAGTCGAGCGCGCTGTTCGGCATGGCGATGACCGAGAAGCAGGGCGGCTCGGATGTGCGGGCCGGCACGACGCGGGCGACGCCCGCAGCCTCCGGCACCGCCCGACTCACCGGCCACAAGTGGTTCTGCAGCGCACCGATGTCGGACGGCTTCCTGGTGCTCGCACAGGCGCCGGGTGGACTGAGCTGCTATCTCGTGCCGCGCGTGCTCCGGGACGGCACCCGCAACCCGTTCGCGATCCAACGCCTGAAGGACAAGCTCGGCAACCGCGCGAACGCGTCGAGCGAGATCGAGTTCGACGGCACCGTCGGGGTGCTCGTGGGCGACGAGGGACGCGGCGTGCGCACGATCATCGACATGGTCGCAGGCACCCGCCTCGACTGCGTGCTCGGGTCGACCGCCGGAATGCGACAGGCGGTCGCCGAGGCGGCGTGGCACGTGCGGCACCGCGCGGCGTTCGGCCGCACGCTCATCGACCAGCCCGCGATGACCGCGGTCATCGCCGACCTGCAGCTCGAGACCGAGGCCGCGACCATCACGGCACTGCACCTTGCGCGCGCCTACGACGACGACGCGGATGCCGCGGCCATCGCGTTCCGCCGCCTCGCCACCCCTGTCGCCAAGTACTGGATCTGCAAGCGCGGCCCCGCCCATGCCTATGAGGCGCTCGAATGCCTCGGCGGCAACGGCTACACGGAGGCCTTCCCGCTCGCACGGCGCTACCGGGAGCAGCCGGTGATGGCGGTCTGGGAGGGGTCGGGCAACGTCATCGCCCTCGATGTGCTGCGCGCGCTCGTGCGCGAGCCCGAGACCTGGGAGGCGTTCGACCACGAGGTGGGACGCGCCCGCGGGGCGTCCGCTCTGCTCGATGCCCACCTCGATCGCACCCGCGCGCGCGTGGCGGCGGCCGTCGCCGACCCGGCCTCGGCCGACATCTCGGCGCGCGCCCTGGTCGGCGCGCTCGCGCTCAGCCTTGAGGCCTCGCTCATCGCCCGGCACTCCCCCGCCGCGGTCGCCGACGCGTTCATCGCCGGCCGTCTCGGCGACGAACCCGCCGCGGGCGCGCTGTTCGGCGCACTGCCGTCAGGCGTCGACGTCGCCGCGGTCGCGGCGCGTGCCTGACCCCGCGGGGTCGGTTCGAGACGATCGGATGCCGCGGCTCACGGCCGCAGCAGCACCTTGACCGCGCGACGCTCGTCCATCGCGGCGTAGGCCTCGGCGGCCTCCGAGAGCGGGAGCTGCAGGGTGAAGACCTTGCCCGGTCGGATCGCTCCGGAGCGCACGTCGGGAAGCAGCTCGTCGATGTAGCCGCGCACGGGGGCGACACCGCCGTTCACGCCGACGTTGCGGTTGAACATGGTGCGCACCGGGAGCTCCGGACCGCCGTTGGGAACGCCGACGTAGCCGACCATGCCCCCGGGTCGCGCGGAGCGCAGCGCCTGGTCCATCGACTCCTTGGTGCCGACGCACTCGAGCACGCGGTCCGCGCCGATCCCACCGGTCAGGGCACGCACGGCCTCGATCCCGGCGTCGCCGCGCTCCTCGACGATGTGAGTGGCACCGAACTCGCGGGCGAGCGCCTGCCGATCAGCGTGACGCGACATCGCGATGATCGTGGTGGCCCCGAGTCGCTTCGCCGCGATGATCGCGCAGAGACCCACGGCACCGTCGCCGACGACCGCGACGCTGTCCCCGGGCTGCACGCCCGCCGACACGGCGGCGTGGTGGCCGGTCCCCATGACGTCGCTGAGGGTGAGGAGTCCGGGGATCTCATCCTCCGTGACGGGTCCGGGCACGACGGCGAGCGTTCCGTCGGCGAGCGGCACGCGCACGTACTCGCCCTGGCCGCCGTCGGCGAAGCCGCCCACCTGGTCGTCACTGCCCCACCAGCCTCCGTGCAGGCACGAGGTGCTGACGCCGTTGCGGCAGTTCACGCAGGTGCCGTCGCAGACGTAGAAGGGCGCGATGACGAAGTCGCCGGCGGCGACGCTCGTGACGTCGGGGCCGACGGCCTCGACGACGCCGATGAACTCGTGTCCGATGCGATGCGGCTCGGAGGTCGGCACGACACCGCGGTACGGCCAGAGGTCGGAGCCGCAGACGCAGGCTGCGACGACCCGCACGATGGCATCGCCTCCGGTGGAGAGCGTCGGGTCGGGCACGTTCTCGACGCGGATGTCGCGGGCGTCGTGGATCACGGTGGCGAGCATGTTCCGAGCCTACGCCCGGCGCAGGCGACCGCCGGCTGCCCGACGGCTACTCGGCGAGGCCGCGGGCGTTGTAGACGAGGGTGTCGGCGGCGCCGTAGGCGCGGTAGACGTCGAGGGCCTCGGCGCGCCGCACGCCCTCGCGCACGCGGATGCCGCGCGCCTCGAACTGCGCGTCCCAGTCGGTGACGACAGGACCCTCGTCGAAACCGGTGAGCTCTTCGAGTTCGGGACCGGAGCCGGCGACCACGAGGCTGCGCACGCCGCTCCACATCGTGGCGCCGTAGCACATGACGCACGGGCGCCAGTTGACCACGAGCTCGAGCTGGGCGCCGCCCTCGCCCAGATCCCAGCGGCCGAGGGTGCGCTGTGCCAGCCCCAGCGCCATGACCTCGGCATGCATCCCGCTGATGCCCGAACTCAGCACGACGTTGACACCGACGGATACCAGCCGGCTCGAGTCGGCGTCGACGACGATCGCGGCGAACGGGCCGCCGTTGCCGGCGCGCCAGTTGCGGTCGGCGAGGTCGTTGACGAGGTCCATCCGCTCCTCGGCGGTCGGCAGGACGTCGGGGAGCTCGGGCAGCAGAGTCAGCAGCCACTCGGGCAGCGAGGCATCGAGGGAGGTTGCGGGGAGAGTCACCCGGACATCATGCCGCGCCCAGATGACGAGGATGTGTCGGGGTCACTGCCCGCCGACGGCGTCTATGCGCATGACGAGCACGACCCGGTCGGCCCGATCGGCGGGCGGCTGCTGGTCCGCGTTCCCGTACCGCTTGCCGAGCACCACGAAGAAGTCGCCGCCCGGGTCGGGGCGCACCTCGACGAGCTCTCCGCGCAGCTCGACGTAGGAGTACGGGTGGTCGGGGTCGAACACCATGAGCGCCATCGCGGGGTTCTGCTGCAGGTTGCGGAACTTCTGTCTGCGTGTGGTGTGCGTGAACGCGATCGTGTCCCCGTCGAGCAGGAACCACATCGGGTTCACCTGCACGACGCCGTCGGGTCGCACGGTGCCGAGAGCCCCGTAGTTCGGCGCGTCGAGCAGGCGGCGCTGAGCGGGGGTGAGTGCGACGGTCATGGTGCTCCTCGGCGGGTCAGGCGTCGCGATCCACGCTAGACCCGCTGCGCAGGAGATGGAGTCCGGCGACCAGACTCGCTCCGCCCGATCGGCCGAGCATCTGCGACACCGCGGACTGGCTGACGCCTTCACGGCGAGCGAGGTCGGCCTGGCGCTCGCCGCGCCACGCCCCGAGGGCGAGACGGCGCGCACGGCCGGTCATCGTGGACACGATCTGGTCGCGCGTGAGCAGATAGGCGTTGACGGATGCCGCACCCGGCCCCTCGTACCACGATCGGCCGCCCGCCACACCCGACGCCGGGAGAGCGTGCGCACGTTCGATGGCACGGCGAGCCGCCCACCATGCACTTCCCTCGGAGATGCCGAGCTCCGGCTCGCTCGCGCGGCGCGAGGGTACCCGGCCGGCGTCTCCGGCACCGAGACCGAATCGGCAGTCGACCTCGTCGGGCAGCGCGAGGCGCAGGATGAGGGTCGCGGCGAGGGCGTCGTCGAGGCCGGCGTAGACGCCCTGCAGCTCGTCGCCGACGGTGGGCCGCACCGCGGTGAGCGGCGGGACGTCCTGATCGACGAACTCGAGGGCGTCATCGATGGCGCGCTGGGCTGCCGGACGGTCGTGGAGCGATCGTGAGCCGACGATATCGATGGTCACCGCGTAGGACATGCCATAAGTCTATGACTTATATGGCGAAAATATAAGTCACACACTTATGCACAACCGTGCCTATGCTGGACTCGTGTCGGACGTCCGCCCTCCTCTCGTCATCATCGGCCCCCGCGGACGGCTCGTGATCCTCGCGATCGCCTGTGTGATCGCGGCGGCGATGGGCATCGTGATCGTGCTGCTGAACCAGCAGAACCTGACAGCCCTCGTCGTCGGCGTCGCTGCGGTCGGTGTCTTCGGCGTCGGCGGCGGCTACTCGCTCATCGGCCAATGGCGGCGCAGTCGCCTGCTTCGCGTCGACGACGCGGGCATCCGTCTGGGCGACGGCGCGAGCCTCGCCTGGCGGGACATCGACCGCGTCGGTGTCGCCGGGCCCGCGCTCGGCATCCGCCTGCGCAGCGCCGATGCCTACCTCTCCCAACGACCTCGGGGGGTGAGCGTCGAGTCGCTGCAGGCCACTCGGCGCACCTGGAACGGATTCGACATCGTCTTCCCCGAGCGCGATCTCGGCATGACGGCGACGGCCGCCTCCGCCGCCGTGCGCGCACGCAAACCGTGATGCGTCCCGTGCCCACCGCCTTCGACGTGCGTTCAGCCACCCGCCCGTCCCTCCTGCAGGTCGGCAAGTCGGCCGTCGCCGTCGCCGTCGCATGGCTGCTCGCGGGCTGGCTCGTCCACGGCCCCGCTCCCGTGTTCGCGGCGATCGCGGCGCTTCTCGTGGTGCAACCGAGCCTCAATCAGTCGGTCGCCCGCGCGATCGAGCGCTCGGTCGGCGTGATCGCGGGCGTCGTGCTCGCCTCGGTGCTCGGCATCGCGTTCGGCCGTGCGACCGCGGTCGTCCTTGTCGCCGCCGCCGTCGGCCTCCTCCTCGCCTGGTCGCTGCGGATGACCGTCGGCACGGCGAACCAGATCGCGATCAGCGCGATTCTCGTCCTCTCCCTCGGCGCGACCACACCCGAGTACGCGGTCGACCGCATCATCGAGACGGTGATCGGCGCAATCGTCGGCATCATCGCGAACCTCGCCATCGTGCCCCCGGTGGCGCTCGCGCCGGCACGGGAGCAGGTGCGACGTCTGCGCGAAGAGCTCGCCCTCTCATTCGAGCGGCTCGCCGACGCCCTCGATCACCCACCCACGGCAGCGGGTCGCGAAGAACTCATGATCGGCGCCCGACTGCTGCGCCCGGTGCAGAGCCGGGCCAGTGACGCGCTCGCCGCGGCATCCGAATCGCTCACCTTCAATCCGCGCGGACGCAGCCTGCGCACCCAGGTCGCCGCCCTCCGCGATGACCTCGACGTGTTCACCCCGATCGTGACGCAGCTGATCGGGATGACCCGCGCCGTCTACGACCACGCGAGCGACGACGCCACACCCGACCCCGCTCTGCCGGCGATCGCGGTGCAGCTGCGCCGGGTCGCGCACGACGTGCGCCTGACGGGCGAGCAGGCGGATGCCGCGCCCGAGGAGCCCGCGCTGACCGCGCCGCTGGAACTGGTGCAGCCGGGCCCGTAGTGGATTCTGGTCGGCGCCATGCTGGAGGATCTGAAGCGCGTGCATCTCTCCCTGACCGAGCGCGCCTG
Organism: Microbacterium sp. 4NA327F11; assembly: GCF_005503465.1. NCBI lineage: Bacteria > Bacillati > Actinomycetota > Actinomycetes > Micrococcales > Microbacteriaceae > Microbacterium > Microbacterium sp. 4NA327F11. The sequence continues at coordinate 47,845 of NZ_SCOB01000011.1, forward strand.
ACGAAGGGACGCGACGTGGCCGCGGCATCCGATCGACTCATGCTCCTGGACACCGCCAGCCTCTACTTCCGCGCGTTCTACGGGGTGCCGGAGTCCGTGACCGCCGCCGACGGCACGCCGGTGAACGCCGTGCGGGGCCTCCTCGACTCGATTGCGCGCCTCGCGACGCTCTACTCTCCGACGCACCTCGTCGCCTGCTGGGACGACGACTGGCGTCCGCAGTGGCGCGTCGAGCTGATTCCGAGCTACAAGACGCACCGCGTCGTGGCGGAGGTGGCCGGCGGCACCGACGTGGAGGAGGTGCCCGATCCGCTCGAGCGCCAGGTGCCGATCATCCGCGAGGCGCTCACGCGCCTCGGCATCCCGATCGTCGGTGCGGCCGAGCACGAGGCCGACGACGTGATCGGCACCCTCGCGACCGGCGCGGGCCTGCCGGTCGACGTCGTGACGGGCGACCGCGACCTCTTCCAGCTCATCGACGACGACGCGGACGTGACGGTCGTCTACACCGCACGCGGCATGTCGAACCTCGAACAGCTGCGCGACGCGGACATCGTGGCGCGCTACGGCGTACACGCCGGCCAGTACGCGGATTTCGCGACGCTGCGCGGCGATTCCTCGGACGGGCTGCCCGGCGTCGCCGGCATCGGGGAGAAATCGGCGGCGACGCTGCTCGCGGCCCACGGCGACCTCGCCGGAATCACCGCGGCCGCCGCCGGGACACGCGGCATGACCCCCGGCGTCGCGAAGAAGGTGCTCGCGGGCGCCGACTACCTCGCCGTCGCCCCTACCGTGGTGCGGGTCGTCCGCGACCTTCCCCTCCCCCGGCCGCAGCGACTCCACGTTCCCGACCCCGACGAGAGCGCCGCGTTCGTGGAGACCTGGCGCATCGGCACGTCGTTCCGTCGCGCCGCGGACGCCCTGGGGGCGACCGCGGGCTGAGCGGACCCGACCGGCACAGAACAGGGCTGAGCGGCGCGCCGTCAGGCCGAGCGACGCTGCGTCGCGTCGACCCAGCGCTCGAGCGTCGCGGTCGCGCGCCCGTCGTCGATGGCGGCTCCGGCGAGCTCCACGGCCTCGGCGAGCCGTTCGAGGATCGGCCGGTGGGCCTCGGTGGGCTGCTGGAACAGACGGTAGGCGACGATGCCGGCGGCCGTGTTCAGCAGCACGATGTCCCGCACCGGACCGGTCTCACCGGAGAGAGTGCGGCGGACGACGTCCGCGTTGTGGACGGGGTCGCCGCCCAGAAGGTCCTCGATGCGAGCGCGCGGGATGCCGATGTCGCGCGGGTCGAGGTCGTGCTCGTGCACATCGCCGAGCGAGACCTCCCAGATGCGGCTGTGGCCGGTCGTGGTGAGTTCGTCGAGCCCGTCGTCGCCGCGGAACACGAGCGCGGTGGCGCCGCGGGTGCGGAAGACGCCCGTGATCAGCGGCACGCGGTCGAGAGTCGCGACGCCGACGGCGTTCGCCTCGGCCCGCGCCGGGTTGCAGAGCGGTCCGAGGAAGTTGAAGACGGTCGGGATGCCGAGTTCCGCCCGCGTCGGACCGGCGTGACGGAACCCGGGGTGGAAGGCGGCCGCGAAGGCGAACGTGATGCCAGCCTCGCCGAGCACCTCGGCGACCTCGTCGGGCGCGAGGGTGAGATCGACGCCGAGGGCCGAGAGCACGTCGGACGAGCCCGACTTGGAACTGGCGGCCTTGTTGCCGTGCTTGACCACCGGCACTCCGGATGCCGCGGCCACGACGGCCGACATCGACGAGATGTTGACCGTGCCCCAACGATCTCCGCCGGTGCCGACGATGTCGAGCACGGCGGCGGGTACGGGCAGCGGAAGGGCGGCGTCGAGGATCGCGTCGCGGAAGCCCACGACCTCGTCGACGGTCTCACCCTTCGCGCGCAGGGCGACGAGGAATCCGGCGAGCTGGGAGGGGGTCGCGCGTCCCGCCATGATCTCCTGCATGGCCCACGTCGACTCCGACACGCTGAGGTTCTCGCCGGCGAGGAGGGCGGTCAGGATCGAAGGCCACGAGGGAGAGGTCGACACGGCTTCGATCCTACTGAAGGCGGCCGGTCGGGCCCCGCCGCGGCAGGGCGGGCAGCGTGCACGCCGCACCTCGGTTTTCCGAAGGCGCTTCGCCGCTGCTACTTAGGTTTCCCTCAGTCGCGCCACGGGCTCCGCCAACCTCGCGGGTGCAATACTCGGCCCGCAACATCGGTCATAATGGGGAGCGTGACGACCCCAGCGACGTACTCCCAGGCTCTGCGCACAGTGAAGCGCCCCGACCCTGTCGCCGTCGGAACCATCGTCTGGCTCGGTAGCGAGGTCATGTTCTTCGCCGGCCTGTTCGCGATCTACTTCACGCTGCGCAGCACGTCGCCGGAGCTGTGGGCCGAGAACAGCGCTCACCTGAACATCCCCTTCGCGACGGTGAACACGGTCATCCTCGTGCTCTCGTCGGTGACCTGCCAGATGGGTGTGTTCGCCGCCGAGCGCCTGCAGCCGTATTCGACGAAGAAGCGCGGCATCCTCGGATGGGGCATGACCGAGTGGTTCTTCCTCTCGTTCGCGCTCGGTGCGGTCTTCGTCTCCGGTCAGGTGTGGGAGTACGCCCAGCTCGTCACCGAGGGCATGCCCATCACGGCCAACGCCTACGCCTCCGCGTTCTACCTGACCACCGGCTTCCACGCCATGCACGTCACGGGCGGCCTCATCGCCTTCCTGCTGACGATCGGTCGCGCCTACGCGGTCAAGAACTTCGGCCGGAAGGAGATGACGACGGCGATCGTCGTCTCGTACTACTGGCACTTCGTCGATGTCGTGTGGCTCGTGCTGTTCGGCGTCATCTACTTCCTGAAGTAACTGGAGCGGCACCTTCATGGCACGAACCCCCAAGCCCCGCAAAGCAGGCCGTCGCAGCCCCCTGGCCGCTGCCGCGCTGATCGGAATCGGACTCCTGCTGACCGGCGGCATCTACGCCGGCGCCTCGGCAGCCGTCGCCGCGACCACCGACCAGACGAGCACGAGCGCCAAGGCGTCGACCCTCACCGTCGACGACGGCAAGAAGCTCTTCCAGGCGAACTGCGCCACCTGCCACGGTCTCGACCTCCAGGGCACCGCGAACGGACCGTCGCTGCTCGGCGTCGGCGAGCTCGCCGTGCACTTCCAGGTCTCGACCGGCCGCATGCCCATGCAGGCCAATTCGCCGCAGGCTCCGCAGAAGCCGGTGCAGTTCACCGACGACGAGATCGCAGCCCTCGCGGCCTATGTGCAGTCGGTCTCCCCCGGCCCCACCTACCCCGAGTCGCAGATCCTCGACGGTCAGGGCGATGTCGCGCACGGTGCGGAACTGTTCCGCATCAACTGCGCCATGTGCCACAACGTGGCCGGTGCCGGCGGCGCGCTCACCGAGGGCAAGTACGCCCCGAGCCTGCACTCCACGACGGCGCTGAACATGTACGCGGCGATGGTCACGGGACCGCAGAACATGCCGGTGTTCAACAACATGAACCTGAGCCCCGAGGACAAGCGCGACATCATCTCCGCCCTGCTCTACCTGCAGCAGAACGACTCGCCGGGCGGCTACGACCTGGGCGGGCTCGGCCCGGTCTCTGAGGGTCTGTTCATCTGGATCTTCGGAATCGGCGCCCTGATCGCCATCACGGTGTGGATCACCGCGAAGTCCAACTGACCCGCACCAACACAGCACAGCAGACGTAACGTACGAGGAGCACCATGGCACACGAGGTCGATCCGCTCGAGCACGAGAGGGCTTCCTGGAAGCCGTCGAGCGGTCTCGCCGTGGCCGAGACGGACCCGGTGACCAACCCGGGCCTCCCGCCGCACCGTGAGCGGATGACCGACAAGGACCCGGCCGCGCTGAAGCGGGCCGTCCGCACGGTCTACATCCTGTTCTACCTGTCGCTCGCCGGCTCCATCTGGGCCATCGCGGCGTACATGCTCTTCCCGATCGAAGACCACTCGCTCATCGCGGTGCGCGACAACAACCTCTTCGTCGGCCTGGGCATCGCCCTCGCCCTGCTCGCGATCGGCATCGGCGCGATCCACTGGTCCAAGGCGATCATGTCGGACAAGGAGCACATCGAGCCCCGTCACGCCACGCGCGGTCGCGACACGACGCGCGAGGGCGCGGTCGCCGCATTCGCTGCCGCGAACGAGGAGTCCGGCTTCGGCCGGCGCGCGATGATCCGCAACTCTCTGTTCGCCGCCGTCATCGCCTCGATCCTGCCGGGCATCACCCTCTTCCGCGGGCTCGCACCTCAGGACGTCGACCCGGTGGAAGCCCTCAGCCACACCATGTGGAAGCAGGGCATGCGTCTGGCGCACGACCCGAGCGGCGTTCCGATCAAGGCGTCGGACGTCACCATCGGCTCCGCCTTCCACGTCATTCCCGAGCCCCTCGCACAGCTGTCGCACGCCGACGGCTACCTCGACGAGAAGGCCAAGGCGATCGTGCTCCTCATGCGCCTTCCGCTCGACCAGCTGCACGAGGCCGATGACCGCAAGTCCTGGTCGTACGACGGCATCGTCGCGTACTCCAAGGTCTGCACGCATGTCGGCTGCCCCGTCGCGCTGTACGAGCAGCTCACGCATCACCTGCTCTGCCCCTGCCACCAGTCGCAGTTCGACGTGTCGAACGGCGCCGCGGTGATCTTCGGCCCGGCGGCGCGTCCGCTGCCGCAGCTGCCGATCGCCGTCGACAGCGAGGGCTACATCGTCGCGCAGAGCGACTTCCACGAACCCGTCGGCCCGAGCTTCTGGGAGCGTCATTGAGCACCGCATCCGCAACCACTGAGTTCCAGGCGGAGTCCAAGGAGAAGCCTCTGGGCGGCCGCTTCGTCGGCGCCGCGGCGAACTACATCGACGAGCGCACGAGCCTGTCGGGCCTCGTCAAGGAGCTCGGTCGCAAGATCTTCCCCGACCACTGGTCGTTCATGCTCGGCGAGATCGCGCTGTGGAGCTTCGTGGTGGTGCTGCTGTCCGGCACCTTCCTGACGTTCTTCTTCCAGGCGTCGATGGCCGAAGTGCACTACAACGGCAGCTACATCCCGCTGAAGGGCATCTCGATGTCCGCGGCGCTGGATTCGACGTTGCACATCTCGTTCGACGTGCGCGGCGGTCTGCTGGTCCGACAGATCCACCACTGGGCAGCACTCGTGTTCATCGCCGGTATCGGCGTGCACATGCTGCGCGTGTTCTTCACCGGGGCGTTCCGCAAGCCCCGCGAGCTGAACTGGGTGATCGGATTCATCCTGTTCGTCCTGGCGATGGGCGAGGGATTCACCGGCTACTCGCTCCCCGACGACCTGCTCTCGGGCAACGGTCTGCGCATCATCGACGGCATGGTGAAGGGCATCCCCCTCATCGGCACGTGGATCTCGTTCCTGCTGTTCGGCGGCGAGTTCCCGGGCGAGGCCATCGTCGGACGCCTCTACACGCTGCACATCCTGCTGCTGCCGGCGATCCTGGTGGGTCTGCTGGCGCTGCACCTCGTGCTCATGATCATCAACAAGCACACCCAGTTCGCCGGCCCCGCACGCACGAACTCCAACGTGGTGGGCTTCCCGATGCTTCCGGTGTACGCGTCGAAGATGGGCGGGTTCTTCTTCATCACGTTCGGCGTGATCGTGCTGATCGCCTCCCTGTTCACGATCAACCCGATCTGGAACTACGGACCGTACGACCCCTCTCCCGTGTCGGCCGGCACGCAGCCCGACTGGTACATCGGCTTCGCCGACGGCGCCCTGCGTCTCGTGCCGCCGCACCTCGAGTTCGTCTGGCTCGACCGCACCTGGTCGTTCAACATCATCCTGCCGCTGCTGGTGCTGGTGGTCTTCATCGTGCTCGTCGCCATCTACCCCTTCATCGAGGCGTGGATCACCGGCGACAAGCGCGAGCACCACATCGCTCAGCGTCCCCGCAACGCGGCGACCCGCACGGCGATCGGCGCGGCGGGTGTGACGTTCTACGCGGTGCTGTGGGCAGCGGCATCCTCCGACATCATCGCAACGCACTTCTCCCTCACGATGGAGGGGGTCATCCACACCCTCCAGGCGCTGCTGATCCTCGGCCCGATCCTCGTGTACTTCGTCACGAAGCGCACCTGCATCGCGCTGCAGAAGAAGGACCGCGAGATCGCTCTCCACGGCTACGAGTCCGGACGAATCGTCCGCCTCCCGGGTGGTGAGTTCATCGAGGTGCACCAGCCGCTCGACGAGTACGAGCGCTGGAAGCTCGTGGGCTACGAGACGGCCGCGCCGCTGGTGGTGCGTCCCAACGCTCAGGGCCAGATCCCGTGGCACGAGAAGTTCCGTGCGTCGCTGTCGCGCTGGTTCTTCGAGGACCGGCTCGCGCCCGTCACCCAGACCGAGCTCGAGGAGGCGGTGGCGCATCAGCACCACGAGCTCGAGCACCTCGCGCACGAGGAGGACGCCGAGATCCAGGCCTCGCACGAGCGTGCCGGTCACCCGGAGGCGCCGCTGCGCCCCGCTGACGAGCAGCACGGCGAGATCCCCGCTCGACCGACCTCGGTCCTCGCGGAAGACGACGAGAACCCCAAGAAGTAGCCTTCGGGCACGGCGAGGGCCCCGGGACCACGCGGTCCCGGGGCCCTCGCCGTCGGTGCGGATGCCTCAGCCGCAGGTGGCGACGACGGTCCAGGATGTCGCCGACTGCCGCTGCAGCGAGGTGGTCGTCGCATCACCCTGTCCCATGTATGCCAGCGAGCCGAGGGCGTAGTACGGGTTGTAGGGGTTCACCCCGTAGCTCGTCGCGCGTCCGGCCGCCTTGTGGGCGGCGTTCGTCGCGGTGACGCACGAACCATCGATCGGCGTCGGGGTGGGGGTGGGCGTCGCAGACCCGGTGGGCGACGGTGTCGGAGTCGGGGTGGCCGACCGATCGATGCGGCGGTTGTTGGCGAAGAAGAACGAGGTGACGTAGGCGGGGTAGTCGATGCTGTTGGCCGAGATGTACGTCCCTCCCGAGCCGGCGCCGGCCGGCCAGTTGTGTCCGAGCCCGGTGTTCTGGATCACCGAGACGCGCGGCCCCGTCCCATCGCTGTACAGGGTGCCGCTTCCCTGCGTGTTCGTACCGGCGAGGCCCGCAAGCGAGAACGTCGAGGTGTGGCTCGCTCCGTAGATTCCGGCGAGGACCTGCCCGTTGAGCGTGTCGTAACCGGGAGCCACCGTGGTGTCGTTGCTGCCGTAGACGATCGAGGCGAGCTGCGTCGCGAAGCCTGCCGTTCCCGTTCCCGCGAACGCACGGCACGTCTGGGTCGCCTGGGCCTGCGTCGTGGCGACGGAACCGATCTGGCTCGACGTGGTGCCCACTGTCGGGCCCGCGTTGATGCCGACACCTGCGAAGACCTGTGGGAAGAGGCATCCCATCACCATCGTCTCGCCACCGCCGGACGACAGCCCCGAGATGTACACCTGCGCCGGGTCGATGCCGAGCGCGGCACGTGCCGACAGCGTCTGGGCGAGCGAGAGCAGGTTGTCGTCGTGGCGGGCCGGCGCGCTCGAGGAGTGGTTCGTGTCGTAATAGTCCCAGCAGCCGAGCACGACTCCCCCGTTCGGCGCGTCGGGCAGCGCCACGACCATGCCGTAGCGGTCGGCGGTGGCGGTCCAGTTGCCGTTCTGCTGCAGGTCGGCGGCCTTCTGCACGCAGCCGTGCAGGCTGATCATCAGCGCGCGTCCGGCACCGGCGGTGGCGGCCGTGGCGGGCGTATAGAGGCGCACCGACATGCCGGCGATGGTCTCGGTCGACCAGGTCCCTGACGCGGCACTGGCGGGCGGGGCGGATGCCGCGACGAGGCCCACGGATACGAGTACGGCGGCCGCGAGTGCCGCGGTGAGGGTGGCGAGACTCCCGCGTCGACGGGTGGGAGGGGGCGTGGATGCGCGCATGGCATCTCCTTCACTGGGACGTCGTCGTCCCGTCACGGTGTCACCATCGACACCTGAATGGTCTTTCAGCTTTGACGGTAACGCGGAGGGGATGCCGCGGCCACCCGCCGCACATGAGAGTTCCCTCATGTCTGCTCTGGCGCAAATCCGCCGCCCCCTGGCGGACCCGCGACTGGGCGCGCACCTCCCAGCTCGGTACGGTCGGACCATGACCAGCACGGACTACTTCGACGCCCGCCTCCGCCACGAGACCGATCCCTCCGACGTCTACGCGGCGCAGCGCGCCGGCGAGCGGTTCGTCCTCGTCGACGTACGAGGCGACGAGGCCTGGCAGCAAGGGCGCGTCACCGGAGCCGTGCACCTCCCCTATCGCCAGATCGCCGATCGGGCACGGCAGGAGATCCCCCTCGACACACCCGTGGTCGTCTACTGCTGGAGCCCCGGCTGCAACGCCGGCGCGCGGGGCGCCCGCGAGTTCGCCGCGCTCGGCTACGAGGTGCGGGAGATGATCGGCGGCTACGAGTACTGGGTCCGGGAGGGGCAGCCGGTCGAGAACGACGAGGGGCCGCTCCCGCGCACGTTCGACCCGCTGGTCATGGTCGTGCGCGCGCCGGTCGAGTGAGCGAGCGATCAGCCCGCGGCATCCAATCCTTCCTGGAAGCGCTCGGCGGCCGCTCCCACGAAAGAGCCCTCCCGCGCGGGCGACGGCTCGTCGAGACGGATGTCGCACACCACCGCGGTGACGTTGTCCATCGTGCCCGCCTCGAGCGCGAGGGCGACGAGCGCGTCCGCCGCTGCGCGGGGTGATGCACTCGTCCGCAGGACGCGTACGACGTCGTCCATCGGGACGTAGTCACTCAGACCGTCGCTGCACAGCAGCCAGCGGTCGCCCTCGCGAGGGTCGAACTCGCCGATCGCCGCAGCGTCCCCCTCGGCTCCCGCGAACGACGCGGTGATGAGGTTGCGGCGAGGGTGCGTCGCGGCATCCGATGCCGAGATCACGCCGTGGTCGACCAGCGCCTGCACGTACGAGTCATCCCTGGTCTGCTGGGACAGCTCGCCATCTCGCAGCAGGTAGGCCCGGGAGTCGCCGGAATGTGCGAGCAGCACCGAGCCGTCCGCAGCTGCGAAGACCCCCGTGAACGTCGTGGCCATCCCCGCGAGCTCCGGCTCGCGCTCCACATGGGCGCGCAGGTCCCAGTTCGCCACCCTGAGATGGTCGGCGAGGCGCTGGGGCTCCGCAGCAGCCGACGGTCCTCCCGCAACGACACGATGCACGAGGGCCGCCGAGGCCAGGTCGCCGGACGGGCCGCCGCCGACGCCGTCGGCGACCAGAGCCGCCCACGCCGAAGCGTACGCCGCATCCTGATTCGTCGACCGATGCGGGCCGATGTCAGAGGCCGCGGCCGCGTCGAAACGCAGTGCCATGGACCTCAGCGCGCGAAGTAGCCGCGGTAGTACTCGTAGACCCAGCCCACGATGGCGACCAGGAACACTGCGAACCCGACCGGCACCATCCAACTGCCGACCGCGAGACCGATGACGGCGATCGCACCGGACGCCGCGAGGACGATGGGCCACCACGACCAGGGGCTGAACTCGCCGATCTCGGGGTCGCCGTCGTCGATGTCGGCGGTCAGCCGGTCCTCGGGCAGGTCGCCGCCCTGAGCCTTGAGCACGCGCTGCGTGTAGAAGGCGATCATGGCAGCCATGGCGCTCGCGAACAGCAGCGCGACCGAACCGACCCACTCGACCGCGTTGTACCACGGCAGCTGGGGGTGGGCCAGGATGTTCCAGCCGGTGTAGACGATCGTGATGAACAGGAAGAAGCCGACGAGCAGCCACCACAGTCCGACGTTGGTCTTCATGGGTTACTTCACCTCTCCGGAGGCGAGGTCGACGACGGGGGCATCGGGTGCATCCTTCGCAGGACCGACACCGACCGGCAGCGCCGCCTCGGGGTGGTTGAGATCGAACGCCGGACGCTCGCTGCGGATGCGCGGGATCGACGTGAAGTTGTGGCGCGGCGGAGGGCAGCTGGTCGCCCACTCGAGCGACGCTCCGTAGCCCCACGGGTCGTTGACGGTCACTCGCGGAGCCTTGCGCGCCGTGATCCAGACGTTCAGGAGGAACGGGATCATGGAGACGGCGAGGATCATCGAGCCGATCGTGGAGAGCTGGTTCTCCCACGTCCATCCGTCGGCAGCCGAGTAGTCGGCGTAGCGACGCGGCATCCCGTCGACGCCCAGCCAGTGCTGGATGAGGAACGTGGTGTGGAAGCCGATGAACAGCAGCCAGAAGTGCACGTACCCGAGGCGCTCGTTGAGCATCTTGCCCGTCCACTTCGGCCACCAGAAGTAGAAGCCGGCGAACATCGCGAACACGACCGTGCCGAACACGACGTAGTGGAAGTGCGCGACGACGAAGTACGAGTCGGACAGCGCGAAGTCGAGCGGCGGCGACGCGAGGATGACTCCGGTCAGGCCGCCGAACACAAACGTGACGAGGAAGCCGAGCGAGAACACCATCGGCGTCTCGAACGTCACTGAGCCGCGCCAGATCGTGCCGATCCAGTTGAAGATCTTCACACCCGTCGGCACCGCGATGAGCATCGTCATCAGCGCGAAGAACGGCAGCAGCACGGAACCGGTGACGTACATGTGGTGCGCCCACACCGCGACCGACAGCGCCGCGATCGAGATAGTCGCGTAGATCAGCGTCTTGTACCCGAAGATCGGCTTGCGGCTGAACGCGGGGAAGATCTCCGAGACGATGCCGAAGAACGGCAGCGCGATGATGTAGACCTCGGGATGTCCGAAGAACCAGAACAGGTGCTGCCACAGCAGCACGCCGCCGTTGTGGGGATCGTAGATGTGCGCGCCGAGCACGCGGTCGGCGGCGGCGGCGAGCATCGCGGCCGCGAGCACGGGGAACGCGATGAGCACGAGGATGCTCGTGATCAGCGCGTTCCAAGAGAAGATCGGCATGCGCCACATCGTCATGCCCGGGGCACGCATCGTGATCACCGTGGTGATGAAGTTCACCGCGCCGAGGATGGTTCCGAAACCGCTGAGGCCGAGCCCCAGCATCCAGAGATTTCCACCGGCTCCGGGCGTGAACGAGGCACTCGCGAGCGGTTGATAGGCGAACCATCCGAAGGATGCCGCACCCGCCGGCGTCAGGAAGCCGCTGACGGCGATCGTGGAGCCGAACAGGAACAGCCAGAAGGCGAACGCGTTCAGACGCGGGAAGGCGACGTCGGGAGCGCCGATCTGCAGCGGCAGCAGCGCGTTCGCGAAGCCCGCGAACAGCGGCGTCGCGAACATCAGCAGCATGATCGTGCCGTGCATCGTGAAGAGCTGGTTGTACTGCTCCTTCGTCGGAAGGATCTGCATGCCCGGCTCGAACAGCTCGGCGCGGATGATGAGGGCCATCACGCCGCCGAGCAGGAAGAAGATGAACGACGAGATCAGGTACATGTACCCGATGGTCTTGTGGTCAGTGGAGGTGACCCACTTGACGATGATGTTGCCCTTCTCCTCCACGCGGGAGCTGCTCAGCAGCGCCGCCTGGCGGGGAGGGAGGGTGCGGGCGCGGGGTGCACCCTGCTCCTGGAGCGGAAGCGTCGTCGCCATCTCAGTTGTTCCCCTCGCTCGAAGCGCCGGTGCCCGGCAGGTTGTTGAGGCGGTCGTACGCCGCATCGATCGGGCCGGTCTGACCCTTGGTCTTCAGCGAGGCCAGGTAGGTCTGGTACTCGGACTGGCTGACGACCTTGACGTTGAAGAGCATCATCGAGTGGTACTCGCCGCAGAGCTCCGCGCACTTCCCGGCGTAGGTGCCCTCGCGCGTCGGAGTGAAGGACCACGAGTTGTCCTTGCCGATGAAGAGGTCCTTCTTGTAGAGGAAGTCGACGATCCAGAACGAGTGGATGACGTCGCGCGACTGAAGGGTGATCTTCACCGTCTCGTTGACCGGGAGGTAGAGGGTCGGCAGCTGCGACTGGTCGATGTTGCCCTGCGCGTCGGGTTGGGCCTGGATGCCCATCGTCCAGACGTCGTCGGCACCCTTCGGGTCGGAGCCGTCGTACTGGAAGTCCCACGCCCACTGCTTGCCGATCGCTGTGATCGACACCTGCGGGTTGTCGTACTGCGTCTCGAGGATGTTCTGATCACGCGCCGTGAAGGCGAAGAAGCCCAGCACGAGGATGAGCGGCACGATCGTGTAGAAGATCTCGATCGGCATGTTGTACCGCAGCTGCACCGGGAGGCCGGTCTGCCCCTTGCGCCGGCGGTAGGCGATGATCGCCCACAGCATCAGGCCCCACGTGATGATGCCGACCGCGAGCAGCACGATCCAGGAGTTCACCCAGAGCGCCGCCACCATGTCGGTGTGGTTGGTGGCCGGTGTGCCGTCTTCCGTGAAGCCGGGAAGGAAACCGTGAAGCTCGGTGGGCGAGCATCCCGCGAGGGAGACGGCCACGGCGATCCCGACGGGAATCGCCACCCAGCGAAGGCGGCGGTGTGAAGGCACGGTGCACCTTTCGGAAGACGGATGAAGCTTCCTCAGTCTAAGGCAACCTCTCACCGGATTCAGGCCACGCGCCCAGCGCTCAACACGAAACGGCGCGGCCTCGCTCGTCTGTGACGAGGGGCCGCGCCGTTTCTATGAGGGGGCTCAGTGGAAGCTGTCTCCGCATGCGCACGAGCCGGACGCGTTGGGGTTGTCGATCGTGAAACCCTGCTCCGAGATGGTGTCCTTGAAGTCGATGGTCGCGCCGTCGAGGTAGGGCACCGACATGTCGTCGACGATGACCTCGACGCCGTCGAAGTCGACCGTCTGGTCGCCGTCGAGATAGCGCTCATCGAAGTAGAGCTGGTAGATCAGGCCCGAGCAGCCACCGGGCTGCACGGCGACCCGCAGGCGGAGGTCGTCGCGACCCTCCTGGTCGAGAAGGCTCTTCACCTTGCCGGCGGCGGCGTCGGTGAGCACGACACCGTGCGCCTGGGCGGACGTTTCGGTCGGCGTTGCGAGATCGGTCATGGCTTCTCCTCGACAGGGTCCCGGGGGGCTGTTGGTCCGAGTCTACGACGGGCCGCCCGCATCCGGGGCGGAATCGTCACTTCGTACGCGTCGCGACCTTCGCCAGCAGCAGCGCCTCGGAGATCGCCGCGCGCCGGAACGTGTCGACGTGCAGGGATTCGTTGGGACTGTGGGCGCGGGTGTGGGGATCCTCGACACCTGTCACGAGGATCTGCGCGCCGGGGAAGGTCTCGACCAGGTCCGCGATGAAGGGGATCGATCCGCCGACGCCGATGTCGACCGGCTCGACGCCGTATCCTTCGGCCAAGGCCTCGCGCGCGTCGACGACCGCCCAGCCGGACGTGTCCACCAGGAACGCGTTTCCGCAGTCGACGTCGGCGAAGGTGAGCTCTGCTCCGAAGGGCGCGTGCGCGCGCAGATGGGCCTCGATCGCCTCGTAGGCCTCGCGGGCGCCCTGGCCGGGAGCCACCCGTGCGCTGATGACGACCGAGATCTCCGGCGCGAGCGTGTTCGAGGCGGCCGCGACGGATGTCGCATCGATACCCGTGATGGTGATCGACGGTTTGTTCCAGATCCGACTGAGGATCGTGCCCGTACCGACCGGCTGCACCCCCGCCGGGAGACCGGCTTCATCGCGAAGCGTCGCCTCGGTGTATTCGGGCGTGTCGGAGTGGCGCTCGAACAGGCCGTGCACCGCGACCGCGCCGGTATCGTCCCAGAGCGTCGCGAGGAGCTTGACGGCGGCCATCGTCGCGTCCGGCACCGCGCCCCCGAACATCCCCGAGTGCGAGGCGTGGTCGAGTGTGCGCACGGTGAGGGTGAAGCGGGCGTTGCCCCGCAACGAGACCGTGAGCCCCGGTGTCGCGAGATCCCAGTTCCCGGAATCGGCCACGATGATCACATCGGCGGCCAGCGCCTCCCTGTTGTCGGACAGGAACTGCGCGAACGAGCGGGAGCCGTACTCCTCCTCGCCCTCGACGAACAGCGCGAGGCCGAGGTCGAGGTCGTCGCCGAACGTCTCGGCCAGTGCACGGACGGCGGCGATGTGCACGAGAACACCGGCCTTGTCGTCGGCGGCTCCCCGTCCGTAGAGACGGCCGTCTCGAAGCGTGGGTTCGAACGGCGGCGTCTCCCAGAGCGCCTCATCGCCGGTCGGCTGCACATCGTGGTGGGCGTACATCAGGACCGTCGGTCGGCCGTTGCGAGCGGCACGCGTGGCCAGCACCGCCGGCTGGCCCAGCTCGTCGGATCCGGGGATCGCTGCGCGCACCACGCGCACGTCGTCGAAGACCCCCGTCCCGGTCGCGAGGGCTGCCACGGCGTCCGCTGATCGCTGCACCTGCGACTGATCGAACGCGGGCCAGGCGATCGAGGGGATGCGCACCAGATCGCCGAGATCGGCGAGGGCTGCCGGGATGCCTCCTTCCACCGATTCGCGGAGGGCATCACGTCGGGCGGTCTCGGAGGTCATGCGGGTAATCTTAAGCACACCCCAGTTCGACCCCGAGGAATCACCGTGGCCAAGACTCCCGCCGCCCCCGCACCCAAGGACGCCCCTGCGGACTCCGACGACACCGTCAGCGGAAAGGGCCGTCCGACCCCCTCCCGTGCCGAGCAGGAGGCCGCGCGCAAGCGCCCTCTCGTGCCGGACACCAAGGAGGCGAAGGCCCGCGCCCGCGCGGAGCTCTCCGTGCAGCGCGAGAAGGCGCGGGTCGGCATGGCGGCCGGCGAGGAGCGCTACCTGCCGGTGCGTGACAAGGGCCCGCAGCGTCGGTTCGTGCGTGACTACGTCGACGCCGGATGGCACCTCGGCGAGCTCATCCTTCCCGCGATGGTGCTCGTGCTGCTGGCGATGGTCGTCAACAACTCCACCGTGCAGTTCTTCTCCTACATCGCGCTGTGGGCGTTCGTCGCCCTCGCCGTCATCGACATGGTCGTGCTCTCCGCGCGTATCAAGCGAGCGGCCCGCCGGAAGTTCGGCGCCGACCGCATCGAGAAGGGCCTCGGCTGGTATGGAGCGATGCGCTCGATCCAGATGCGCTTCATGCGCCTGCCCAAGGCCCAGGTCAAGCGCGGTCAGTACCCCTCCTGAGCGCGCGCACCCGCGGCATCCTTCCTGCGACGGAACGACCCGTCAGACGGATGCCGCGGCCCGCGGCAGCGCGCGGTTGATCTGCCGCGCCCAGAGCGGGCCGCGGTAGAGGAACGCCGTGTACCCCTGGACGAGGTCGGCCCCGGCGTCGAGACGCGCCTGCACGTCGTCCGCCGTTTCCACCCCGCCCACGGAGATCACGGCGAACGACGCCGGCACGGCGCCGCGGATCACGCGCAGGAGCGCGAGCGAGCGCTCGGCGATCGGGGCACCGGACAACCCGCCGTCTCCTGCCGCGGCGACGATCGCCGGGTCGGTGCGCAGGCCCTCGCGGGAGATCGTCGTGTTCGTGGCGATGATGCCGGCCAGTCCGAGGTCGACGGCGAGCCGGGCGATACCGAGGGCGTCCTCGTCGCTGAGATCGGGCGCGATCTTGACGAGCACGGGCGCCGCGCCCGCGGCATCCCGAACCGCCTCGAGCAGCGGGCGCAGCGTGTCGATCGCCTGCAGCCCGCGAAGCCCGGGCGTGTTCGGCGACGAGACGTTGACGACGAGATAGTCGGCGAGCGGGGCGAGCAGCGTCGCGCTCCGGACGTAGTCGCCGATGGCGTCCTCGACGGCGACCACGCGACTCTTGCCGATGTTGACGCCGATCACGGGGCGACGGCGACGGCGACGGGTCTTCTCCAGCCGTCGCGCCAGGGCGGCAGCGCCGTCATTGTTGAAGCCCATGCGGTTGATCACCGCGCGGTCGGCAACGAGCCGGAACAGGCGCGGTCGCGGATTGCCGGGCTGCGGCACGGCCGTCGCGGTGCCGACCTCGACATGCCCGAACCCGAGGGCGAACAGGCCGAGCGCGGCGGTGCCGTTCTTGTCGAAGCCCGCCGCGACGCCGAACGGGGAATCGAACCGGAGGCCCAGCACCTCGCGCGCGTGCTCGGGCACCGGAGCGGTGACTGCGCGGGCGATCCACGACAGCGGCGGCACCGCGAGGGCCCGGATCACGAGCATCGCCGCGTGGTGGGCGGACTCCGGGTCCATGCGGGTGAGCAGATGCCGGAAGAGGAAGGCGTACATCGCCTCCAGGCTACCGGGCGGCGGTGGGCGCGCCGCTCCGCCGGCGACCCCGTCAGTCGGCGCGGGGCGCGGGGCGCGACGCGTGGTCCGCGCGCAGCGCGGCGATAGACGACTCGAAGTCCTCGAGCGACTCGAAGGCCTGGTAGACGCTCGCGAACCGCAGGTACGCGACCTCGTCGAGCTCGCGCAGCGGGCCGAGGATCGCGAGGCCGATCTCGTTCGTGTCGACCTGAGAGGCGCCCGTCTGACGCACCGCCTCTTCGACGGCCTGGGCCAGCAACGCGAGGTCGCCCTCGGTGACCGGTCGCCCCTGGCACGCCTTGCGCACGCCCGACATGACTTTCTCGCGACTGAACGGCTCGACGACACCGGATCGCTTGATGACGTTGAGGCTCGCCGTCTCGATCGTGGAGAACCGACCGCCGCACTGCGGGCACTGGCGGCGACGACGGATGCTGAGACCGTCGTCGCTGGTGCGCGAGTCGATCACCCGGGAGTCGGGATGGCGGCAGAACGGGCAGTGCATGGCAGCGACAGACTACGCCTCGAAGCGGGCCTCGACGGCCTCGCCGTGCGCGGGGAGATCCTCCGCATCGGCGAGGGTGACGATCCCCCAGCGCACCTGCTCGAGCGCGTCGCGATCGTAGGTGATGACCTGCTGCGGGCGCAGGAACGTCGCCGCCGACAGGCCGGCGGCGTAGCGGGCCTGCCCCCCGGTCGGAAGCACATGGTTCGAGCCGGCGAGGTAGTCACCCAAGCTCACCGGTGAGTACGGGCCGACGAATATCGCTCCCGCGTTGACGAAGTCGGTGGGATCCGGCGCGACCAGGTGCAGCTCGAGGTGTTCGGGCGCGTAGGCGTTGCTGAACGCGGTGGACTGCTCGAGACCGTCGGTCAGCACGATCGCCGACTGATCGCCGTTCAGCGCTGCCCGGGCGCGATCGCCGTGCTTCGTGACCGAGACGCGACGCTCAACGGCGTCGCGCACGGCATCGGCGAGCGGCTCGCTGTCGGTGACGAGCACCGCGGACGCCTGCTCATCGTGCTCGGCCTGACTGACGAGGTCGGCCGCCACCAGGTCGGCGTCGGCGTCGCCATCGGCGACGATGAGGATCTCGGTCGCGCCGGCCTCGGCATCGGTACCGACAAGACCGGCGACCGCGCGCTTGGCGGCGGCGACGAAGTTGTTGCCCGGCCCGGTGACCACATCGACCGGGTCGAGGTCGAGCGTCGCGACACCGTGCGCGAAGGCGCCGATCGCGCCGGCACCGCCCATGGCATAGACCTCGTCGACGCCGAGGAGAGCTGCGGCCGCCAGGACGACCGGGTGCACCCGCCCGCCGTGCTCCCGCTGCGGGGGCGAGGCGAGCGCGACGACGCCGACGCCGGCGACCTGAGCGGGAACGACGTTCATCACGACGCTCGACGGGTAGACCGCTTTGCCGCCCGGAACGTACACACCCACGCGACGGACCGGCTGCCAGCGCTGGGCGACCACGGCACCGTCACCCAGCTCGACCGCCGAGGATGCGGGAATCTGAGCCGCCGATGCCCGGCGGACACGGGCGATCGCGATCTCCAGCGCCGATCGCACGGGCGTCTCGAGACCATCGAGCGCCTCGGTGAGGTGGTGGGCGGGAACCCTGATCGCGTGGTCGGTGACCCCGTCGAACCGGTCGGCCTGCTCCCGCAGCGCGTCTTCACCGCGGTGTGCGACGTCCTCGACGAGAGCGGATGCCGCGGCGAGGGCCTCGGCGCGGGCGGCCGTGGCGCGGGGCACGGCGGCGAGCAGGTCGGCGGTGCCGAGGTGCCGGCCGCGCAGGTCGATGGTGCGGAGCATCCCTCCAGCTTATCCGGCGCGCCGTCGCACGAGCGGATCAGCCGCGGACAGCCCCCGCCGACTCGTGGAGGAAGCCGACTCGGCCGTCGTCATGTCGGACGACGAAGACACCGTCGCGGTCCTCGATCACGAGCGCCCATGCGGCCGGACCGACGGTGAACACGGGCGCACCCTCGGCATCGACCACCGTGCGCTCGTCGGGGAGCAGCGCCCAGAAGGGCTGGCCCGTGCGCACGGCATTCGGCGTCGGCTCGGGGGCGGCCACACCCACGGCCGGCGCGACGGTGGGTGAGGCGACGACCGGCGCGGCGGTCTCGCCTGTCGCGACCGACCGGGCGACGACCGCCACCCGTGCGGGGCGCGGTGCGACGGGCCGGACGGGGGCGGCCGCCGGATGGGCGTCGGCACGCTCGCGTCCCCGGAAATCGTCCCTGGCGAACGGGATCAGCGGTGCCGCGACTGTCAGCGCGACACCCGCGAGGGCGAGCACGATCTCGATCCAGATCACGGGGGCAAATGGTGCGCCGCCGTACGTGCGCACCACAGCGGCGGCGTTCCAGAGCTGGGCGAGCCAGGCGACGAGCGAGATCGAGAACGCCACGGAGGCGAACTGGTCGAGGCCGAGCGAGCCGACGCGTCGGATCGCACCCGGCGAGAGCCGCCGCAGCGCGAGGAGGCCGACCGCCACGGTGGGAACGGCGATGGTCAGCACCCAGTCCAGGCCCACCGCCCAGATCGGGTAGGGCAGCGGCGGAAGATAGGGCAGGAAGGAGATCACGAACGCGAGGAACCAGACACCCCCGAGCACGACCTCGCGCACCGAGAACGGCCCGACACCGATCGGCGACGCGACCGGGACGAGCGACTCCGAGCGATCCGGTGCGGCTGCCCCCGTCTCGACCGGTGCGGGTAAGGTCGTTGCGACCGCGGTAGGCGCGGGCTCTCGCGTGGGCGAGCTGGGGTCGGGCCGGTCTGCGGGCGCGGTGGGGGCGGCGTCGGTCACGGGACCTCCTCGATGTGCGGGCGGATCGATCCTATCCGCGCGGTCTTCTCGTGGACCGGGCGAGGGTCACCCGAGGCAACCCGGTCCGAGCAGGCCCTTGAGCTCGCCGTACAGGTCGGCGGTGACAGTGACCGGATGCGGCACCTCGAACACCTTCGCAGTGCCGGCGCGGTGCAGTTTCAGTACCACCTCGGTGTCTCCGGGGTGACGGCGCAGGGTCTGGGCGAGCTCGCCGATCACTCGCTCCCCCGCGCGCTGCTCGTTCAGCACGAGCACGAGCGGGCCGGATGCCTCGACGGCGCCGAGGTCAGGCTGGAACGCGCTCTGCGCGTGAAGGTTGAGCCCGTCGTCGCGCCGTGACACGCGCCCCCGCACCACGAGGATCGCGTCGGCTTGGAGCATGCTCTGGAACTCGGTGTAGGTCTTGCCCATGAACATGACCGTGACCTCGCCGTTGAAGTCCTCGACGGTGATCATGCCGTACGGGTTGCCGCTGGCTTTCGCGACGCGGTGCTGCACGCTCGTCACCAGACCCGCCACGGTGACCTGCGCGCCGTCGTCGATGTCCTCGGACGCGAGCAGATCGTGGATGCCGATAGATGCGTGCTTGGCGAGCGGGATCTCCAGGCCCGCGAGCGGGTGGTCGGACACGTACAGTCCGAGCATCTCGCGCTCGAAGGCCAGCTTGTCCTTCTTCGTCCACTCCGGGCGCTCGGGCACCTTGGCGGGCAGTGCCTCCTCGGCCTCGTCGTAGAGGCTGTCGAAGTCGAAGCCCACGGCGCCCGTGGCCTCCTTGCGCTTGATGTCGACGGCCGCCTCGACAGCGTCCTCGTGGATCTCCAGCAGCGCGCGACGGGTATTGCCCATCGAGTCGAAGGCGCCGGCCTTGATGAGCGACTCGACGGTGCGCTTGTTCGCCGCGTGGACAGGCACCTTGTCGAGGAAGTCGTGGAACGAGGTGAAGCCGACGTCGCGGCGGGCGTGGACGATCGCGTCGACGACGTTGGAGCCGACGTTGCGCACCGCGCCGAGGCCGAAGCGGATGTCCTCCCCGACGGCCGCGAAGTAGTTGATCGACTGTCCGACGTCGGGCGGGAGCACGCGGATTCCCATGCGACGGCACTCGTTGAGGTAGAGCGCCATCTTGTCCTTCGAGTCGCCGACGCTCGTGAGCAGGGCGGCCATGTACTCGGCCGGATAGTGCGCCTTGAGGTACGCGGTCCAGTAGGACACGAGCCCGTAGGCGGCCGAGTGCGCCTTGTTGAACGCGTAGTCCGAGAACGGGAGCAGGATCTCCCAGAGCTTCTGCACCGCGTCATCCGAATAGCCGTTGGCGTGCATGCCCGCCTGGAAGCCCTCGAACTGCTTGTCGAGCTCGGATTTCTTCTTCTTGCCCATCGCGCGGCGCAGGATGTCGGCCTGTCCGAGGCTGAAGCCGGCCACCTTCTGCGCGATGGCCATGACCTGCTCCTGATAGATGATCAGGCCGTAAGACGTGCTCAGGATCTCGGCGAGCGACTCCTCGAACTCGCGATGGATCGGCGTGATCTCCTGCAGACCGTTCTTGCGAAGCGCGTAGTTCGTGTGCGAGTTCGCGCCCATCGGTCCGGGCCGGTACAGCGCGATGACGGCCGAGATGTCTTCGAAGTTGTCGGGCTTCATGAGGCGCAGCAGCGACCGCATCGGCCCGCCGTCGAGCTGGAACACGCCGAGCGTGTCGCCGCGCGCGAGCAGCTCGTACGACTCCGGGTCGTCGAGGCCGAGCTCTTCGAGAACCAGCGGCACGCCGCGGTTGGCGGCGATGTTGTCGAGGGCGTCGTTGATGATCGTGAGGTTGCGCAGCCCCAGGAAGTCCATCTTGATGAGCCCGAGGGACTCGCACGCGGGGTAGTCGAACTGCGTGACGATCTGGCCGTCCTGCTCGCGCCGCATGATCGGGATGATGTCGATCAGGGGCTCGGACGACATGATGACGCCCGCCGCGTGCACGCCCCACTGACGCTTCAGGTTCTCGAGCCCGACGGCCGTGTCGAAGACCGTCTTGGCTTCCGTGTCGGTGTCGATCAGCGCACGGAACTCGCTCGCCTCTTTGAAGCGCGGATGCTCCTTGTTGAACATGCCGTCGAGCGGCATGTCTTTGCCCATGACCGCGGGCGGCATCGCCTTCGTGAGCTTCTCCCCCATGCTGAACGGGAAGCCCAGCACCCGGCCGGCGTCTTTGAGCGCCTGCTTCGCCTTGATCGTGCCGTAGGTCACGATCTGGGCGACGCGCTCGCTGCCGTACTTCTCGGTGACGTACTGGATGACCTCGGCGCGACGACGGTCGTCGAAGTCGACGTCGAAGTCGGGCATGGAGACACGGTCGGGGTTGAGGAACCGCTCGAAGATCAGACCGTGCTGCAGCGGGTCGAGGTCGGTGATGCGCATCGCATAGGCGGCCATGGAGCCCGCGCCGGACCCGCGGCCCGGACCCACCCGGATGCCGTTGTCCTTCGCCCAGTTGATGAAGTCGGCGACGACGAGGAAGTAGCCGGGGAAGCCCATCTGCACGATCACGCCGGTCTCGTACTCGGCCTGGGCGCGCACCTCGGCGGGGATGCCGTCGGGGTAGCGGAAGTCGAGACCCTTCTCGACCTCCTTGACGAACCAGCTCTCCTCGGTCTCACCCGCGGGCACCGGGAAGCGCGGCATGTAGTTCGCCGCGGTGTTGAACTCCACGTCGCATCGCTCGGCGATCAGCAGCGTGTTGTCGCACGCGACCTCGTGGTCGCGGAAGATCTGCCGCATCTCGGCGGGCGACTTCACGTAATAGCCGTCGCCGTCGAACTTGAAGCGTTTCGGGTCGTCGAGGGTCGAGCCGGACTGCACGCACAGGAGCGCCGCGTGGCTCGACGCGTCGTGCTGGTGCGTGTAGTGCAGGTCGTTCGTCGCGACGAGAGGGATGTCGAGGTCTTTCGCGATCTTGAGCAGATCGGTCATCACCCGCCGCTCGATGGAGAGTCCGTGATCCATGATCTCGGCGAAGTAGTTCTCCTTGCCGAAGATGTCCTGGAACTCGGCAGCCGCGGCGCGCGCCGCCTCGTACTGTCCGAGACGCAGACGCGTCTGCACCTCGCCGGACGGGCAGCCCGTGGTCGCGATGAGCCCCTTGCCGTAGGTCTGCAGCAGCTCGCGATCCATGCGCGGCTTGAAGTAGTAGCCCTCCATGCTCGACCGGGACGAGAGCCGGAAGAGGTTGTGCATGCCCTCGGTCGTCTCGGAGAGCAGCGTCATGTGGGTGTATGCGCCCGAACCCGACACGTCGTCGTCGTTCTGTTCGGGCGTGCCCCAGCGCACCCGGGACTTGTCGGTGCGGTGGGTGCCCGGGGTGACGTAGGCCTCGATACCGATGATCGGGGTGATGCCGGCATCCTTCGCGGTCTTGTAGAACTCGTACGCGGCGAAGGTGTTGCCGTGGTCGGTGACCGCGAGCGCGGGCATGCCGAGGCGGACCGCCTCCTGCACCATCGGCCCGATGCGGGCCGCACCGTCGAGCATCGAGTACTCGCTGTGAACGTGCAGGTGAACGAAGGAATCGGCTGCCACGCGTCGAGTCTAGGTCGACCCTCGGACACGGCGTCGGCGACCCTCGTGCCGCTCCCCTATCGTGGGCCTGTGCCCACCCCCGACTTCGTGCTCGAGCTGCGCCGCTTCGTCGGCACCCGCCCCCTGCCGCTCGTCGGCGTGACCGCCGTCGTCGAGCACGAGGGGATGCTCCTGCTCGGCAGGCGCAGCGACAACGGCGCACTGACTCCCGTCACGGGCATCGTCGACCCGGGCGAGGAACCCGCCGATGCAGCGGTGCGCGAGGCCGCGGAGGAGGCCGGCGTCGTGATCGTCGCCGAGCGACTCGCGTCCGTGCACCAGATCCCGCGTGTGACCTACGAGAACGGCGACCAGAGCGACTACCTCGACCTCACGTTCCGGTGCCGCTGGATCTCGGGCGACCCGTTCCCCGCCGACGGCGAGATGACGGATATCGCGTGGTACCCGGCCGATCCGCTGCCCGCCGAGATCGGTCCCGAGATGCGGCGACGGATCACCGCCGCCCTCGCCCCTGAGGCCGAGGCGCGCTTCGAGGGCGGTCGCTGACCGTCGCGCTCACGCGAGCACGCGCCGTGCGATCACCCGGGGATGCCCGTCGAGCACCGACGCGGTCTCTGCCGCGCGGGTGAAGCCGTGCTGCTCGAAGAGGGCCAGCGTGCCGACATAGGCCATGGTCTGCTCGATGCGCGCGCCGCCGTTGTCGAGTGGGTACCCCTCGATCGCCGGAGCCCCGCTGTCTGCGGCGAAACGCACCGCTCCGTCGAGCAGGTGGTGCATGATCCCGCGCCGCTTGTGGCCGGGTCGCACCCGGAAGCACCAGACCGACCACACATCCAGATCGTCGAGGTGCGGGATGACGCGCGAACGCGCGAACGTGGTCTCACGCCGCGGGTGCACTGCGGCCCAGCCGACCGGCTCGTCGCCGTCCCACGCGACGACCCCCGGCGCCGGCTCGGCCGCGCACCACGAGCGGATGACAGCGGCCGCGCCGGCAGCATCGAGCTCGCGTCTCTCGCGCGACGGCAGCCGGTAGCTGAGGCAGGTGCACACCCGGGCCGTCGGACTCTTCGCGCCGACGAGCGTGAGCACCGCTGCGGCATCCGTCGCCGCGCGTACCTCGATCACCATGCGCCCAGTGTGGCCGCGGCATCCGACATCGACGTCAGCGCGCGCTCGTCAGTCGCCGCGCAGGACGGCCAGGGCGTGCGCGAGGTCGGGCGCGTAGGGGCTCTCGAACGAGACCCATTCCCGCGAGACCGGGTGCGTGAACGCGAGCCGATGCGCGTGCAGCCACTGCCGCGTGAGCCCCAGCCTCGCCGAGAGGGTCGGGTCGCCGCCGTACAACGGGTCACCCACGCACGGATGCCGGTGAGCGGCCATGTGCACGCGGATCTGGTGGGTCCGGCCCGTCTCGAGGTGGATCTCCAGCAGGGATGCCGCGGGAAACGCCTCGATCGTCTCGTAATGCGTCACGGAGTCCTTGCCGGCGGGCGTGACGGCGAACTTCCAGGAGTGCGAAGCGTGCCGCCCGATGGGCGCGTCGATGGTACCCGCAAGCGGATCAGGATGCCCCTGCACGACGGCGTGGTAGATCTTCTCGACCTCGCGCTCCTTGAAGGCGTGCTTCAGCTCGGTGTACGCGCGTTCGCTCTTGGCGACGACCATGAGACCGCTCGTTCCGACGTCGAGACGGTGCACGATGCCCTGGCGCTCGGGTGCGCCGGTCGTCGCGATGCGGAAGCCCGCGGCGGCCAGGGCGCCCAGCACGGTCGGGCCTTCCCAGCCGAGCGAGGGATGGGCGGCCACGCCCGCGGGCTTGTCGACCACGACGATGTCATCGTCGTCGTGAACGATGCCGAGATCGGGCACGGCCACGGGGATCACTTCGGGGTCGCGCTTCGGCTCCCACGCGACATCCAGCCATGCGCCGGCGCGCAGCCGGTCGGACTTGTCGATCACCGCACCGTCGACCAGCACGGTGCCGCCATCGATGACCTCCGCCGCGAACGTGCGGGAGAAGCCGAGCAGCTTCGCGAGCGCGGCGTCCGCCCGCGCGCCGTCGAGGCCGTCCGGAACCGGGAGGCTGCGGCTGTCCACGTCAGGCGCGCGTCGGCGTCGGGCCGGGCTCGTCGGCGGGCGGTGCAGGCCGTGAGGCGTCGTCCTCCCCGTCCGTCTCGACCTCGTCGGATGCGTCTGCGCCCGTCGGCTCCGCGCCCGACGCATCATCCCCGGCCGGCGAGTCATCGATCCCGTTCGGGGCGTCATCGTCCTCGTATGCCGCACCCGCACGGGGCTCACGTGTTCCGTCGAACCGACGACCCGTGAGGACGAGCAGGGCGACGCCGATCATCATGGTCGTGATGAAGATGTCCGCCACGTTGTAGATCGCCGGCATGAGCCACGGCGTCGAGATGAAGTCGACGACGTGCCCCACCGGGAAACCGGGGGCGCGGAGCACCCGATCGGTCAGATTGCCGAGCACACCGCCGAGGAGGAGCCCCAGCACGACCGCCCATGCGCGCGAACGCACGCGGGTCAGCGCGAGCCAGATGATGCCGAGGGCGACCAGCATGAGGGCGATCGTGAACACCCAGGTCACGCCCTCGCCGAGCGAGAAGGCCGCACCCGAGTTGCGGATCAGATAGAACCCGAGCAGATCGCCGATGATCGGCACGTTGCGCTCCGGGGGGAGCGTGAGAATCGCGAAGTGCTTCGCAAACTGGTCGGCGGCCAGCACCAGAATCGCGAGAATCGCGATGGTGGTACCGGCCGCCGCCGCACGAAGCGGGGGTCGAACCGTCAAGGAACGCCCTTACTGACCGATGGCCGAGACGGGCGTCTGGTCGGAGCCGCTGCTGGTCGAGTCGAGGTCGCGAAGCTTGCCCTCGAAGTAGCTCCGCAGCTGCGAGCGGTAGTCGCGCTCGAACTGGCGCAGCTCGTTGATGCGGGACTCGAGCGAGCCGCGCTCCTTCTCGAGGCGGGCGATCTCGTCACGACCGCGCGCCTCGGCGTCGCCGATGATGACGGCGGCCTGGGCCTTCGCCTCGGCCACGAGCTGCTCTCGCTGAGCCTTGCCCTCGGCGACGTGCTCGTCGTGCAGGCGCTGCGCGAGCTCCAGGATGCCGGCGGTCGCCGCCGCGCCCTCGACGGGGACGGCCGCGGGGGCCGGAGCGGGAACGGGCGCCTCCTCGACGGCGGGCGCGGGGGCCGGAGCGGCGGGGGCGGCGGCAGCGCCGGCCTCGAGCTCGGCGATCTTGGCCTTCAGCTCGTCGTTCTCGGTGAGCGCCTTACGCCACTCGACGACGATCTCGTCGAGGAAGTCATCCACCTCGTCAGGGTCGAAGCCCTCCTTGAAACGCACGTGCTGGAACTGCTTGGTGACGACGTCATCCGGAGTCAATGCCATGAGATCTTCCTCTTTCAGGTGGCGGCGGTCGGTAGGAGGGATGTGCCCGCTTCTCGGGCCGCTTCAGAAAAGCATAGCCCCGGGCTTCGGGGGGAGCGGAAGGACTCAGGACGACGCGAGATAGCTCGTCACCGACATCAGCACGAAGCAGAGCAGCAGGGTGATCGTGAACGCGAAGTCGATCGCGACGGGTCCGATGCGCAACGGAGGGATGACGCGCCGGAACATCCGGATGGGCGGATCGGTGACCGTGTAGACGATCTCCGCGACGACGAGCCCCGCCCCCCGCGGCCGCCAACCTCGGTTGAACATCGGGATGTAATCGAGGATCAACCGGGCGAACAGGACGAAGACGAACACCAGCAGCAGGATGTTCGCCACGGATGCGACGAGGCGGACAACCTCCACGGCGATTAGGGCGCGAACGGGACCGACTCGGGGTCGGCCTGGGCGATCGCGCCGTCGCCGGAGACGGCGATGTTCTCGGGGGACAGCAGGAACACCTTGCTCGTCACGCGCTCGATGCGTCCGAACAGACCCATCGCGAGCCCGCTGGCGAAGTCGATCAGACGGCGCGCGTCGGCGTCGCTCATCTGGGACAGGTTGATGATGACCGGCACACCGTCACGGAAGCTCTCGGCGATGTTCTGCGCGTCGCGGTACTGCTTCGGGTGCACGGTCAGGATCTCGTTCAAGGATGCCGCAGCGGGCTGTCGTACGATGGCCGGACGGTGGATCGGGGTCACGGGTGCTGCCGCCTTCTCGACATGACGCTCCTCCTTGCGGGACGCGCGAGGAGTGGGCTCCTCCTCGTAGACCTCTTCCTCGTCGGCGAGGCCCAGGTACACCATGGTCTTCTTCAGCGGGTTCGACATCGCATCCTCCGTTTGCTGTCTGGATCGAGGCTAACCGCGCTCGGGCCGCGGACCCGTGATTGCCGAGCCGATCCGCAGGTGTGTCGCGCCGGCGGCGATCGCCTCCTCGAAATCCCCCGTCATTCCGGCGGAGATCCACCGGGCGTCGGGGTCGATCGCCCGCAGGCGCTCGGAGAGCCGGGCGACACGCGCGAACGCGTCGGCCGGCGCCTCATCCAGAGGCGCGACCGCCATGAGTCCGCGCAGGCGGAGGGTGGGGCATCCGCCCACGTGCTCGGCGAGACGCTCGAGGTCGGCGGGGGCGACGCCGCCGCGCCCCGGGTCGTCCGTGAGGTTGACCTGCAGCAGCACGTCGAGGGCGGGATCGCCCTCCTCCGCCGCCGCGTCGAGCGCGTCGGCGAGCCTGTCCCGGTCGACGGAGTGCACGACCTGCGCGGCCGCGCGCACGGCGCGCGCCTTGTTGGTCTGCGCCTGGCCGATGAAATGCCAGCGGATGCCCCGTGCGGCCCCGATCTCGTCCGCTTTGAGGGTGAGCTCCTGCTGACGGTTCTCGCCGAACTCGGTGACGCCGAGCGCCAACAGGTCGCGCACGAGGTCGGCGGGGTGGAACTTCGTGACGACGATGCGGGTGATCTCCTGCGGCGCTCGGCCGGAGGCTACCGCCGCGGCGGCGATGCGCTCGTCGACGACGGTGAGGCGCTGGGCGAGGGTGTCGGGCACGGTGTGCTCCCGGGTGGAGATTCTCCGGCGGGCGGCTCGGGCTCACGCCCACCGGAGAACGGCGAACGGACCTACTTGAGGAAGTCCGGGATGTCGAGGTCGTCCTCGCCGAAGGCCGAGTCGTACGGCGCCGGGTCGGAGACACCGGCGTGCACGGGCACGGCGAACGAGGTGTCGTCGTCGCGCGGGTCGTCGACCGCTGCGACGGCCGCCGTCGGCGCGGGCGCAGCGGCGGCGCGCGCGGAGCCGAGCACGGGCTCCAGGCGCGGCGACGGCTCGCCGCCGTCGAATCCGGCGGCGATGACGGTGACGCGAACTTCGTCTCCGAGGGTGTCGTCGATGACGGTTCCGAAGATGATGTTGGCTTCGGGGTGCGCGGCCTCCTTGACGAGCTGCGCCGCATCGTGGATCTCGAAGATGCCGAGGTTCGAACCGCCCTGGATCGAGAGCAGCACTCCGTGCGCGCCTTCGATCGATGCCTCGAGCAGGGGCGACTCGACGGCGAGCTCCGCCGCCTTGATCGCCCGGTCGGCGCCGCGTGCGGAGCCGATGCCCATGAGCGCGGATCCCGCGCCCTGCATGACCGACTTGACGTCGGCGAAGTCGAGGTTGATCAGGCCCGGGGTGGTGATGAGGTCGGTGATGCCCTGCACACCGGCGAGCAGCACCTGGTCGGCGGTGGCGAAGGCCTCGATCATCGAGATGCCGCGGTCGCTGATCTCGAGGAGTCGGTCGTTGGGCACCACGATGAGGGTGTCGACCTCTTCCTTGAGGCGTCCGACGCCCGCCTCGGCCTGGCTCTGGCGACGACGGCCCTCGAACGAGAAGGGCTTGGTCACGACGCCGATGGTCAGCGCGCCGATCGATTTCGCGATCTTCGCGACGACGGGGGCACCGCCGGTGCCCGTGCCGCCGCCTTCGCCGGCCGTCACGAACACCATGTCGGCGCCGGCGAGGGCCTGCTCGATCTCGTCGGCGTGATCCTCGGCGGCCCGGCGGCCCACCTCGGGGTCGGCGCCGGCGCCGAGACCGCGGGTCAGTTCGCGGCCGACGTCGAGCTTGACGTCGGCGTCGCTCATGAGCAGAGCCTGTGCGTCGGTGTTCACGGCGATGAACTCGACGCCGCGCAGGCCGAGCTCGATCATGCGGTTGACGGCGTTCACGCCGCCGCCGCCCACGCCGACCACCTTGATGACTGCGAGGTAGTTCTGGTTCTGGCTCATGCCGGCCTCCGTCTCGTCCCGAACCCTGTTCCGGCACCCGGGCCGTCAACCTTCACGTTCAACATGAACGTTAAAGAATTGCCCGGTATGCAATTTCTCACTCGAAGGTAAGCGGCCGGAACGCGGCGCGGTCGCAGCGCGCGCGCGTGTCGCGACATCCTTCTCGGAAATCGATGCGGCGACGCTCGCTCACCCGTCCCGACCGTTCCGGCCGTGTCGCCGTCGAGTCAGCGGGTCACTGCACGACGATCGCGCTCGGAGACGACACGTCATACACGTGCACCCCCTGCGGCGGCCTCGACACCATCATCGTCTCGAGCACCTTCGCCTTCTCGGCGCTCTCGTCGGCGCTCCCCCATACGATCCGGGTCCCGGTGCCGCCGATCGTGAGCGTCACGTCGTCGGCGGTCTGCGCGCTGCCCGCCGTGACGATCGAGCGCAGCTGCGCGGGCAACGCCCGGATCACCGCACCGAGCGCACGGAACGCCGCCGACGAGGTGTCGCTCACCGTCAGCGCGGGATAGCCCGACGGCGGCGTCGACGACATCGACAGCTGCACGCCGGCCGCATCCACCAGCGCGTACCCCGACGGGTACTGGATGAACCCGACCGGGGTGCGCTCGACGATGCGCACCACCAGGTCGTGCGGAGGCTGCGCCTCCACCGTGTACGTCTCGATGAGGGGGAACTGCACCAGAGCCGCTTTCACGGCCGACTCGTCGACGGCCGCCAACGGGGTGCCGATCTGTCCGGAGAGGGCGTGTGCGACGGTCTGCGCGTCGAGCTGGGAGGTGCCGACCACATCGACCCGCTGCACGGCGAACAGCGGACTGTACGCCGAGCCGATGCTCGCCGCGATGAGCAGCACGACGGCGGCGACGACCGACAGCCACACGATGCGCCTGCGACGCTGGCGAACGGTGAACCGACGCACCTCCGAGCGGATCGCGCGCCGCCGCGCACGCGCGGACCGCCACACGTCGCCGAGACGAACCGTCGACTCCGCCGCCGCCGGCGGCTCCGCGGGAGCGTCGACGGGGACCGCTTCCCGGTCGACGGGCCGCAGCGGTTCGGGCGCGAACAGCGGTGCGTCGTCGATCCACTCCGGCATCGGCGCGGTCTCCTCCACCGCCGGCTCCGACGGGCGTCGTCGAGACGCGGACGCACGGGCCGGGATCTCCCGCCGCTGCGCTTCCGGCGCCGACGCCGGTGCCGCATCGGATGCCGCGCCACGCGCGGATCCGCCGCGATCGGCCGCGGCGCGGCGCGGCGGCTCCTCCGGCGTGGGCAGCGGGGTGGGCCGTCGCACCGTCAGACCCCCGCGGGCTCGGTCTCGAGAGCGGCCAGCACCTGCGGGATGATCCGGTACACGTCCCCGCAGCCGAGGGTGATCACGACGTCGCCGTCGCGGGCGACGCCGGCCGTGTAGTCGGCGGCGGCCTGCCAGTCCGGGACGAACGCGACATGCGCGGCATCCGTGAAGTCGTCGCTGACGAGTCGGCCCGTCACTCCCGGCACCGGATCCTCGCGAGCCCCGTACACGTCGAGCACAACGGTGTGGTCGGCCAGACTCTCGAGCACCTCGGCGAACTCGCGGTGCATCTCCTGCGTGCGCGAGTAGGTGTGGGGCTGGTGCACGGCGATGATGCGTCCGCCGTCGGCGAAGGTGCGGGTCGCGGCCAGGGCCGCGGCGACCTCGGTCGGGTGATGCGCGTAGTCGTCGAAGACTCGCACACCCCGGCGTTCGCCGTGGAGTTCGAGGCGCCGCACGGTGCCGGCGAACCCGGTGACGGCGTCGGCCGCGGCGGCGAGCGGGTAGCCGAGCGTCAGCAGTACAGCGACCGCACCGGCGGCGTTGATGGCGTTGTGCACGCCGGGAACGGCCAGACGCACCGAGGCCGACTCCCCCGCGTGGTGCAGCGTGAAGGCCACCGGACCGTCCGTGCGCACCTCGGCGACGCGCACGTCAGCGTCGTCGGCGAGGCCGAACGAGATCACGTGAGGATGCGTCGTGGCCGCCCGCACGCGCAGCGCGCCCGGGTCGTCCGACGAGATGACGACCGCCCGCGTGGCCGCGTCGGCGAAGCGCACGAAGCCATCGAAGAAGGCATCGCGGGTGCCCCAGTGGTCGAGATGATCGGGGTCGACATTCGTGATCAGCGCGATCGCGGTGTCGTACAGCAGGAAGGTGCCGTCGGACTCGTCGGCTTCGATGACGAACAGGTCGTCGGCACCGGACCCGCTGGAGACGCCGCGGTCGGCGATCACGCCACCGCTCACGAAGTTCGGGTCGGCGCCGAGCGCGCCGAGCGCGGTCACGATCATGCCGGTCGAGGTCGTCTTGCCGTGGGCACCGGCCACCGACACGAGCGGGCGCGAGCCGATCAGCCAGTGCAGCGCCTGCGAACGGTGGATGACCGCGAGACCGCGCTGCTTCGCCGCCACGAACTCGGGGTTCTCGGGCCAGATCGCCCCGGTGTGCACGACGGTGTCGGCGTCGCCGAGGTGCGCGGCGTCGTGACCGACGTACACGGTCGCGCCCGCCTCAGCCAGCGCGCGCAGGGCGGCGCTGTCGGAGCGGTCGGAACCCGACACCCGGATGCCGCGGGCCAGGAACATGCGGGCGAGGCCGGACATCCCCGAGCCGCCGATGCCGATGAAGTGCGCGGCGGTGATGTGCTCGGGAATCGGCAGGGTGAGGTCGGGTCTGATCATGACCCGTCAATCCTAGGCTCGCCGATCCTGCACGAGCCGCGGGCGCGCGGGCGCCGCCGCGAGACTCTCAGCGACCCAGTGCCCGGTCGATGAGGGCGACCACGTTCTCGGCGCCGTGCCGGGTGCCGACGAGGGAAGCGGCATCCGTCATCGCCTGGAGCGCCGCGGCATCGGCGAGCAGCGGTACGACCTCGGACCGCACCCGGTCAGGGGTGAACTCCCCGTCGGCGATCAGCCTCGCGGCACCGGCGCGCACAGCGGAGGCGGCGTTGAGCGCCTGCTCGCCGTTGCCGACCGCGTAGGGCACGTAGACCGCGGGGATGCCGAGCGCGCTGATCTCGCTCACCGTCGCCGCGCCCGACCGCGACACGATCGCGTCGGCCGCGGCGAACGCGAGGTCCATTCGGTCGACGTAGCGCCGCAGCGCGTAGCCCGTCGCACCCGGGTCGGCGAGATCGGAGCGCTCCCCCGTCACGTGCACCAGCTGCCAGCCGGCATCGAGCACGTCCCGCCAGGCGCCGCCGAACGCCTCGTTGAGCCGCTGCGCGCCGAGCGAGCCGCCGAACACGAGCAGCGTCGGGCGCGCCGGATCGAGCCCGAACGCCGCCGCACCCTCGGCCCGGCGCGCCGACCGGTCGAGATCGACGATCTCGCGACGCAGCGGCATCCCGACGACCTCGGCTCGCCGCAGCGGCGTGCCCTCGAACGCGACCCCGACGGCGGCCGCGCGGCGCGCGCCCAGCACGTTTGCGAGCCCGGGCTTCGCGTTGGCCTCATGCACGACGAACGGCACGTGCTCGCGGCGCGCGGCGACATAGGCGGGAGCCGCCGCGTACCCACCGAACCCGACGACGACATCGACGCCGCGCTCCCGGATGTCGCGACGCACCGCCCGCACCGCCCGCGCGAAGCGACGCGGGAAGGCGAGGGCCGCGCGGTCGGGGCGGCGCGGGAACGGCACTTTGTCGATGAAGAGCAGCTCGTAGCCGCGCAGCGGCACGAGGCGCGCCTCGAGGCCCTCACGGGTGCCGAGAACCAGGACGGATGCCTCGGGTTCGCGCGCGCGCAGCGCGTCGGCGACGGCGAGCAGCGGGTTCACATGACCGGCGGTTCCCCCGCCGGCGAGCAGGTAGGTGGTCACCGCGCGACATCCTCCACGGGTCGGCGACCGCGCGGGGCCGGGGCCGCGGCGGTCGTGACGACCGGGGAGGTGAGCGCGACCGGCTGCGGCAGCGATCGCGTGAACGACAACAGCACGCCCGACGCGAACAGCACGGACACGAGGGACGTGCCTCCCTGCGAGACGAACGGCAGCGGCACGCCCAGTACCGGGAAGATGCGCAGCACGACGGCGATGTTCATGAACGCCTGCGCGGTGATCCACGTCACGATCGCGCCCGACGCGACCCGCACGAACAGGTCGTCGGTGCGACGGATAATGCGGAAGATGCCGACCGCGAGCACCACGAACAGCGAGAGCAGAAGGAGGCATCCGACGAGGCCGAGCTCCTCCCCGACGATTGCGAAGATGTAGTCGTTGGGCGCGGCCGGCAGCCAGTCGTACTTCTCCTTGGAGTTGCCGAGGCCGAGACCGAAGATGCCACCTCCTGCGAGACCCCAGATGCCGTGCAGCGGCTGGTAGCACTCGTTGTAGTAGCACGACGCGGTATCCGGATTCAGGAAGCTCAGGATGCGCGCGAGACGGTTCGAATTGGTCACGGCGAAGACGAAGCATCCGGCCACGAAGACGACGAGCGGGAGCACGAAGATGCGCAGCTTCACGCCCGAGAAGAAGAGGGCGCCGATGAGCAGCGCCACAAGCACCATCGTGGTGCCGAGGTCGCCGCCGGCGAGCACGGTGCCCATGGCGAGCAGTGCTCCCGGAACGACCGGCACGTACACGTGGCGCCAGTTCGACAGCAGCGGGCCCTTGCGGGCGAGCACGGCCGCGATCCACAGCGCCATGCCCATCTTCACGAACTCGCTGGGCTGCGCCTGGAACGGACCCACCTGGATCCAGGCCTGGTTGCCTCCGGCGTGGACGCCGAGGCCGGGGACGTAGACGAGGAGCTGCACGAGGAGGGCGAAGATCAGGAACGGCCAGGCCATGCGCTTCCAGAACCCGACCGGCATCCGCGAGGCGATGAACATCAAGGGGATGCCGATCGCCGCGAACAGGGCCTGCTTCAGCACGGCCGAATAGGGGTTCCCCCCCGACTCCGTCGCTGTCGCGGAGGTGGCGGAGAGGATCATGACCAGCCCGAACCCGGTGAGCACCAGCACGGTCGAGACGATCAAGAGGTATTCGCCCGGAAGCGGCGTGAACACGCGCCCCAGATGGATGCGGGCGGCGATCCCGCGCCGCCCGGGGTCAGTGTCCGGAGGTGTCGCCGGGGGTGTCTGGGTGCGATCCTCCACCGGCGTTCCTCTCGATCCAGTCCTTCACCGCTGCGGCGAACTTGTTGCCGCGGTCGGCGTACGACGCGAACTGGTCGAAGGATGCCGCGGCGGGGGCGAGCAGCACGACGTCCCCGTCACGGGCGACCTCGCCGGCAGCCTGCACCGCGCGCGCCATGACGCTCTCAGTCTGAGCGTGGTCGACCTCGATGAGGGGCACCTCGGGCGCGTGTCGCTGGAACGCCGCGACGATCGCCGTCCGGTCGACGCCGATCACGACGACGGCTTTCGCGCGACCGCCTCGCGTGGCGACGAGCTCCCCGATGTCGACGCCCTTCAGCAGTCCGCCGACGACCCAGATCGCGCCCGGGTATGCGGCGAGCGACGAGGCCGCGGCATGAGGGTTGGTCGCCTTCGAGTCGTCGACCCACACGACACCGCCGGCACGGCCGACGACCTGGATGCGGTGCGGGTCGAGCGTGAAGTTCTCGAGGGCGGTGCGGATCGCGGCGGGGGCGACATCGAGCGAGCGGGCGAGGGCGCTGGCGGCCAGGATGTTCGCGACGACGTGCGGGGCGGCGAGGTCGCGGGCGGCGAGGTCGGCGACGGTCGTCAGCTCGAGGGCACTGGTGCGGCGCTCCTCGAGGAACGCCCGGTCGACGAGGATGCCGTCGACGACGCCGAGGTCGCTCGGGCCGGGCACGCCCAGGTCGAAGCCGATGGCTCGGGCACCCTCGACGACCTCGGCCTCCTCGACCATGCGGAGGGTCGCGGCGTCTGCCTTGTTGTACACGCACGCGGCCTTCGTGTGGCGGTACACGACGGCCTTGGCGTCGCGGTAGGCCTCGAAGGAGCCGTGCCATTCGAGGTGGTCGTCGGCGAGGTTCAGGCAGACCGCGGCGTGGGGCGACAGCGGCTCGGGGCCGCTCTGCAGCCCGAGATACCAGAGCTGGTGACTGGAGAGTTCGACGACGAGCACGTCGAACCCGAGCGGGTCGCGCACGGCGTCGAGCACGGGCACGCCGATGTTGCCGCAGGGCGCCGCACGCAGCCCGCCCTCGACGAGCATCGTCGCGGCGAGCCGGGTCGTGGTGGTCTTGCCGTTGGTGCCGGTGACGAGCACCCACTCGGCCGGCGTGCCGTCGGCGCGCAGCACCTTGTCGCGCACCCGCCAGGCGAGCTCGACGTCTCCCCACAGGGCGATGCCCGCGTCGCGCACGGCCTCGATGACCGGATGCCGCGGCGAGAACCCCGGGGATGCGATGACCACATCGGGCGCGAAGTCGGTGAGCGCCGCAGGCAGGGCGTCGAGCGGACCGAGGTGGAGGGCGGCGCCGATGACGGGCAGGAGTGTCGCGTACTCCTCATCGGCGTTCTCCGTCAGCACGAGCACCTCGGCACCGAGCTCGGCGACCGTGTCGGCGACGGAGAATCCGGTGACCGAGAGGCCGAGCACCGCGACGCGCACGCCGGACCAGTCGGCGTGCCAGCTGGTGAGGGTGTCGAGCCGCGAGGCGGCCGTCACAGGCGCACCAGCCACTCCACGTAGAACAGGCCGACGCCGGAGAGTGCCAGCAGGCCCGCGATGATCCACATGCGCACGACGATCGTGATCTCCGCCCAGCCACGCATCTCGAGGTGATGGTGCAGGGGGCTCATGAGGAACAGCCGCTTGCCTCGGGTCAGTTTGAAGTAGACCCGCTGGAGGATGACGGACCCGGAGGCGATGACGTAGACGCCGGCGATGACGACGAGCAGGATCTCGGTGCGGGTGAGGATCGCGAGGGCGGCGATGACTCCGCCGATCGACATCGACCCGACGTCGCCCATGAACACCTTCGCCTTCGGCGCGTTCCACCACAGGAACCCGACCAGTGCGCCGATGAACGAGGCGGCGATGATCGCGAGGTCGAACGGGTCCCGGGTCTGATAGCAGGCCTCGCTGAGTCCGGCGTGCGCCGTCACGGCGTCGCAGGGCTGCTTGAACTGCCAGAACGCGACGAGGGCGAGGGCGCTCGTGACGAAGATGGCCGAGCCCGCCGCGAGGCCGTCGAGCCCGTCCGACACGTTCACGGAGTTGGAGCTCGCCACGCCGAGCAGGGCGATCCAGGCGAGGTACAGGATCCATCCGATCACCGCGCCGAGCGCCATGAACGACAGCCACGGAACATCGCGGAAGAGCGAGACGAACGGGCTTGCGGGGGTCTGTCCGTCGCCGTTCGGGAAGTTGAGTGCGGCGATGCCGAAGACCACGACGACGACGCCCTGGCCGGCCACTTTGCGCCAGCCGCTGAGACCCAGGCTGTTCTGCCGCCGCACCTTCATGAAGTCGTCGATGAACCCGACCACACCGAAGCCGACCATCATCCAGATCACCAGGAGCCCGGAGATCGTCGGCGGATTCCGGCCGACGAACGTGCCGATGAAGTAGCCGACGAGCGTGCCGACGATGAAGATCGTGCCGCCCATGGTCGGCGTGCCGCGCTTGGCGCCGTGGCTCGGGTTGTGGATGTTCTCCGGGGTGCGGATGACCTGACCCCAGCCCCATCGGCGGAAGAGGCGCAGGAAGACCGGCGTGAGGAACAGCGTGAACGCGAGGGAGATCGCGGCGGCAGTCAGCAGGGATCTCACGAGAACGATTCTCCCAGACGGTCGCCCAAGAATCGCAGACCCGCCGAGTTCGACGACTTCACGAGCACGCGGTCGCCGTCGCGGAGCTCGGTGAGCAGGTAGTCGTAGGCCTCGTCGGCGGTCGCGAAGAACACGGCCTCGTCGCTCCACGACCCCTCCGCCACGGCGGCGAGGAACATCCGTCGGGCGGCGGCACCCACGATCACGATCCGCTGGATGCGCAGTCGCACCGCGAGTTCGCCGATGCGGTCGTGCTCCTCGCCGGCGTACTCGCCGAGCTCGCTCATCGCGCCGAGAACCGCGACTGTGCGCTCGCCCTCGCCGGTGATCTGGGCGAGGGTGCGCAGAGCCGCGACCATCGAGTCGGGGCTCGCGTTGTAGGCGTCGTTGATGATGCGCACACGGTCCGAGCCGAGCGGCTGCATGCGCCAGCGCTCTGCGAGCTCGAGGGTCTCGAGGCGGGCGATGGATGCCGCGAGCTCGACACCGAGCGCGCCGGCCGCCGCGATCGCGGCGATGGCGTTGTTGACGTGGTGGGCGCCGAGCACCCGCAGCCGGACCGGCAGCGCCTCTCCTCCGGCGTGCACGGTGAAGGCGGTGCCGGACGCGGAGACCGAGACATCCGTCGCCTGCACGTCAGCCTCTGCGGAGTGGCCGAACCAGCGCACCTCGCCGTCCTTCTCGAGGGCGATCGGCGCCATGCGGCGCACCCGCTCGTCGTCGCGGTTCAGCACGGCGACGCCGCCGCCGCGCATCGCGTGGACGAGCTCGGATTTCGCGATGAAGGTCGCCTCGATGCCACCGAAACCGCCCGCGTGGGCCATGCCGACCATGAGCTCGACGACCACGTCGGGGGTGACCAGCCCCGCGAGTCGGGCGATCTCGCCCGGTCCGCTGGCACCGAACTCGCTCACGAGGAACCGCGTGCCCGCCGTCACCCTCAGCATCGTCAGCGGTGCACCGACCTCGTTGTTGAACGACGCGCGCGGCGCGACGGTCTCCCCTTCGGCCTCGAGGATGCGGGCGAGCATGTTCTTGGTCGTGGTCTTGCCGTTGGATCCGGTGATGCCGACGATCCGCAGATCCCCCGCCGCCCGCACGCGCCCGACGACCTCGCGGGCGAGTTCGGCGAGGGCGACGACGACGTCGGCGACGACGATCTGGGAGACGGATGCCGCCACCTCCCGCTCGACGATGGCGAGCGCCGCGCCCGCGGCGACCGCGGCGTCGACGAACAGATGACCGTCGGTGGTCTCGCCGGGCTTGGCGACGAAGATGTCGCCGGGTGCGATCTGGCGGGAGTCGGTGTCGACGAGCCCGGACACCACCGTGTCAGCGGCGTCGGAGGCGGCCGTCACGAGGCGGCCATGCAGGACGTCGGCGATCTCGCCGAGGGTGAGCGCGATCATCCGCTCAGCCGAACTTGGGCAGCGTGACCGGCTGCGCGTCGTCGGGGAGCACCCGGTAGGTCTTCAGAACCTGGGTCATCGCCTTCTGGAACCCTTCTGCGTTGGCCGCCGACGAGGTTATCGTCTGGGGCTCGTTCAGGGTAATCGCGACAAGGTACTGGGGGTTGTCGGCGGGGGCGAACCCGATCAGGGTCGTGAAGTACGCGCCGACCTTGTAGCCGCCGGTCGCGGCGTCGTACTGCTGACCGGTTCCGGTCTTGAACGCGAGGACGTACCCCGGGATGGAGACGGCCTTGGCGAGCGGGCCCTGGGTCGCGACGTTCTCGAGGATGTCGGTGACCTGCTGAGCGGCATCCGTGCTCATGACCCGGGTCGCGGCCGGCTCGGCCGGGGTGGTGACGGTGCCATCGGACGCCGTGCAGGACTGCACGAGCTTCAGCGGGATCTTCTCGCCGCCGTTGGCGATCGCCATGTAGGCGGTGAGCAGCTCCGGGACGGTCGTGGTGAGGCCCTGGCCGTAGGTCGTGTCGTAGATCTTCTGCCGGTCCCAGGCGCTCACCGGCGGCAGATCGCCCTTCGCCTCGCCGATGAAGCCGACGGCGCTGCCCTGTCCGATGCCGAACTTCTGCAGGTAGCCGTAGCGCACATCGGGAGCGAGCTGGGATCCGAGGATCGACGCACCGACGTTCGAGGAGTCCATCAGCACTCCGGCGAGCGTGTACAGCTCCGTGCGGTGGTTCGAGTCATCCACCACCGTCGCCCCGTTCGGGAAGGTGATGCGTCCGGGAACCGATGCCGTCGAGGTGGCGGTCGAGGTGCCCGAATCGATGAGCATCGAGGCGGTGAGGGCCTTGAAGGTCGAGCCGGGTTCGAACGTGTCGGTGAAGATGTGGCTGCGCCAGTACTCGGGCGCGGTCGCGTTGATGTTGTTCGGGTCGACCGTCGGGTACTCCGCGGCCGCACGGATGTCGCCGGTCTTGATGTCGACCACGGTGATCGTTCCGCTGACGGCGGCGCGTTTCTGCACCTGTTCGGCGATGAGCTGCTGCATGTACCACTGCAGATCGCGATCGATCGTGAGAGTGACGGTGCCGCCGTCCACGGCGGGTGTCGTCTCCTCCGTACCCGGGATCATGACACCGTCTTTGCCGCGCTGATAGCGCACGACGCCGTTCGTCTGCTGCAGGCACGACTGCTGCGAGAGCTCGAGACCGGCGAGTGCCTGCTCGTCCGAGCCGACGAATCCCACGAGGTTGCCGGCGACCGCACCGTCGGGGTAGGTGCGCACGGGGTGGGTCGGGAAGGAGAGGTAGGGCAGCCCGAGAGCGGAGAGCTTGGTGTACGCATCGGTGTCGACGGCTTTCGCGAGGATCGCGTACTGCGATTTCGGGTTGACAGCGAGCGCGTCGCTGACCACCTTCTCGACGTCGGCCGGGGTCTTGCCCAGGATCGACGCGATCTGGGCGGCGGCGGCCGACCAGCCGATGCTCGCCGTCGTTCCGTCCGACTGCTTCTGCGACACGGTCGAGCTGGTCGTGCTCGGGTCGATCTGCACGTCGTAGCGGGTCACGGTGCCGGCGAGCACGTTCCCGTTCATGTCGACGATCGAGCCGCGGGTGCCGTTGACGGTGCGCTCGACGCCGTAGCCGAGGGTCATGGCCTGCTGCACGTTCGCATCCGCGTTGACGACCTGGATGTCGACGAGCCGGACCGTGAAGACGGCGAGCACGGCGAGCACGATCGCGAAGCCGACGACGGTGCGACGCCGCGTGCTGCGGCTGTTGCGGGACGTCATGGATTCAGTGTGTGGCCGGGGTCGGCAGCCCGTCGGTCAGCGCGGGGGGTGTCGCCGGATTCGCAGCCGCCGCAGAGGCGGCCGGGTCCGGCGTGGGCGCGATGGCTCCGTTGATCGTCGCCTGCGCGTTGCTGACGAGCGGCGTCGTGGCGATGAGGGCGTTCGGCACCGAGCCGTTGCCGAGAGCGTCGAGGGAGGATGTCGCGTTCGATGCGCGCTGCGGTCCGAGAACCGCGCCGTCGCTCAACCGCAGGTAGCTGGGGCTCTGGCCGGTGACCATGCCGAGTGCCGCGGCGTTCGCCGCAAGGTACTGGGGCGAGGTGAGACCCGTGATCTTGTCGTTGAGCACCTGCTTCTGCAGGTTGAGCGTGCGCTGCTGCTGCGCCACTGACGAGATGTCGAAGGTCGACTGCGTGGTCAGGATGGACAGTCCCATCTGAGCGCCGGCGATCAGCAGCGCCCCGATGACGGCGACCACGGCATAGGCCACTCGCGGCCGGCGGCGTCGCGCCGGCGCGACGACGCGGAGCGGGCGGGGGGTGGAGACGAGGAGGTCCTCGTCGAGAAGGTGGGGATGCGCGACCGGCGCGACGGTGGCGGTGCTCATGCGGCGTCACGGATCCTCTCGACGGCGCGCAGGCGCACGGGTGCGGAACGAGGGTTGCGGGCGCGCTCGGCGTCGGACGCCTGCTCGGCCCCCTTCACGAGCAGACGGAATCGAGGGGCGAACTCCTCGAGCTCGACCGGGAGCCCCCGCGGCGCGGTCGATGTCGATGCCTCGGCGAACACACGCTTGACGAGCCGATCCTCGAGCGACTGATACGACATCACCACGAGGCGTCCGCCGACACGCAGCGCATCGAGAGCGGATGGAATCGCGCGCTCGAGCACGCTGAGCTCGCTGTTGACCTCGACCCGCAGGGCCTGGAACACCCGCTTCGCGGGGTGCCCCGCATTCAGGAGCGCAGCCGGCGTCGCGGCCTGCAGGATGTCCACGAGCCGTCCGGAGCGATCGATGGGCGCGTCGCTACGCGCGGCGACGATCGCGCGCGCGTAGCGTCCGGCGAGCTTCTCCTCGCCGTAGCGCTCGAAGATGCGGCGGAGGTCGCCTTCGCCGTAGCCGGCCAGCACATCGGCCGCGGTGACGCCGGCGGACTGATCCATGCGCATGTCGAGGGGCGCGTCCCGCGCGTAGGCGAAGCCGCGGTCGACCTCGTCGAGCTGCAGCGAGGAGACGCCGAGGTCGAACAGCGCACCATCGATGCGTGCGATGCCGTTCGCGGCGAGGGCCGCGGGGAGGCCGTCGTAGACCGTGTGGACGAAGATGACGCGGTCGGCGAAGGGTGCCAGGCGTTCGGCGGCGATCGCGAGTGCGTCGGTGTCCCGGTCGAGACCGACCAGGCGCACGCGCGGGTGGCGCTCGAGGAGCGCCTCGGCGTGACCGCCCATGCCGAGCGTCGCGTCGACGACGACCGGCGCGTCGGCCTGGAGCGCAGGCGCGAGCAGCTCGAGGCAGCGCTCGAGCATGACGGGGGTGTGGATGTCGCGGAGGTCCATGTCTGCGGGGCCGGTCCCCCGACCCCGATTCCCAACCGCGTCGACCTGGCACCGGGGAAGTGCGCCAGGGAGAGGCGGGTGGGGATCGCGGCCTGGGGCTCAGAAGAGGCCCGGGATCACCTCCTGCTCCAACTCGGCATAGCTCGACTCGTTGGCCTCCGCGTAGGCGTTCCACGCGGCGGCGTCCCAGATCTCGGCGTGAGCGCCGACGCCGGTGACGATGAGCTCACGCTCGAGTCCGGCGTACGTGCGCAGGTGCGGCGGCACGGTGATGCGGTTCTGTCCGTCGGGCTTCTCCGCGCTCGCACCCGACAGGAACATGCGAAGGAAGTCGCGCGCCTGCTTGTTCGTGAGCGGCGTCTCCCGGATGCGCTCGTGGATGCGCTCGAACTCGACCTCGGCGAAGACGTACAGGCAGCGCTCCTGTCCGCGGGTGATCACGACTCCCGCCCCGAGGTCGTCGCGGAACTTTGCGGGGAGGATCACGCGGCCCTTCTCGTCGAGTTTGGGCGTGTGGGTGCCGAGAAGCATCGGAGCGGCACCCCCTTCGTCCGGCCAGCGAAGAATTTTGCCCCACTTTACTCCACTGTCCTCCACTTCACTACCCAATTCGGCCTCGATATGGGCGAGCACTCCCCCGGCGTCGACAGCGGCATCGCCGGACGTGTGCGGCATCCGATCTGCGGGCACAAAAAAACACCGACCCTCGCGGGTCGGTGTTTCAGTGGATCGGGATCAGCTGCCCTGCTGGCGGCGATCCCATCGATCGTTCATGCGGTCCATGAAGGAGCGCCCGCTCTGTCGCGGGGTGGCGGCCGAGGGACGGCTCGCGCGCACGCGCCCGGCTCGCGTCGGAGTCACGGCGAGGATGACCCCCGCGAGCATGACAGCGAAGCCGATGACGCCGATCACGATGAGCTGGGTCGAGACACCCGCGACGACACCGCCGAGGCCGACCACGAACAGGAGCACACCGATCACGATGTTGCGATAGCTCAGCGAACGCGCACCGCCGCCGGCCGTGACGACATCGGCGTCGTTGCTCATGAGATGGCGTTCCATCTCGTCGAGAAGACGCTGCTCCTGCTCGGAAAGAGGCATCGGAACCCCCTGTAGGTGAAAGTCACCGCGATTCTACGCGGCGTGGCGATCACTAGGCTAGGCCCGTGTCGAGCAGCACGGAGGCGATCGCGGCGGTTTCCCAGCGACTGGAGAAGTTCCTCCTCACGCAGGCAGAGGAGCTGAGCGGGTGGGGCGACGAGGCGCAGACTCTCCACGACGTCGCGGTCGGCGCCCTCCGCGGCGGGAAGCGGCTTCGCGCACGTTTCCTCCTCGCCGGGTTCCGCGCCTGCGGCGGCACCGCTGAGCGCGCGGACGCCGCCACCTCCGTCGCGGCCGCGCTCGAGGTGTTCCATGCCGCCGCCCTCGTGCACGACGACGTGATCGACAACTCCGACACACGCCGTGGACAGCCCGCGGCGCACCGCGCCCTGGCGGGCGCCCACGCGGCATCCGGCTGGACCGGCGACGCCGAGGCCTTCGGTCGGAACGGCGCCATCCTGCTCGGAGATCTGCTCGTCGCCGGCAGTGACGACCTCGTCGAAGCCGGACTCGAGGGCCTGCCCGCAGCGACGGCCCAGCGCGCCCGCGCGCAATACGCGCAGATGCGCCGCGAGGTCACCGTGGGCCAGTTCCTCGACATCGCCGAAGAGGCAGCCTGGATCACCGCCCC
Organism: Microbacterium sp. 4NA327F11; assembly: GCF_005503465.1. Taxonomy (NCBI): domain Bacteria; kingdom Bacillati; phylum Actinomycetota; class Actinomycetes; order Micrococcales; family Microbacteriaceae; genus Microbacterium; species Microbacterium sp. 4NA327F11. The sequence continues at coordinate 90,866 of NZ_SCOB01000011.1, forward strand.
CGCCGACACGCACGCCGAACGAGCCCTGCGGGTGGCCTCGCTGAAGTCCGCGCGCTACAGCGTCGAGCAGCCGCTCCTCATCGGCGCCTCCCTCGCAGACGCCGACACCGCGCAGCGCGCCGCCCTGGCCGCCTTCGGACACCCGGTCGGCATGGCGTTCCAACTGCGTGACGACGTGCTCGGCGTGTTCGGCGACGCCTCCGTGACCGGCAAGCCGGCGGGCGATGACCTGCGCGAAGGCAAGCGCACCGTGCTCGTCGCCTTCGCACGTGAGGCGCTCGACGACGACGGTCGCGCGGCACTGGACGCCACGCTGGGCGACCCGGCGCTCGACGACGCGACCGTGGAGCGCATGCGCCGGGTGCTGGTGGACACCGGCGCCCTCGACCGGGTGGAAGAGCTCATCGCCGGATACATCGCGGATGCCGACCGGGCACTCGCTGCGGCCCCGTTGCGCGTGGACGCGCTCGACGAGCTGCGCGCGCTGGCCGCGGCATCCGCCGACCGCGTGACCTGACGCCTTCCGCGAGCGGGGTCGCCCGGGGTCAGGCGAGGGTCTGGGCGACCCGACGCACCTCGCTCTTCCGGCCCGCCCGCAGCGCCTCGATGGGGGCGATGCCGATCGATTCCTCGGGGGCGAGAAGCCAGTCGATGGCCTCGTCGGCGCTGAAGCCGGCGTCGAGCAGCACGAAGATCGTGCCGCGCAGCGATGCGAGCGGCGCGCCGTCGACGAGGAACAGAGCCGGCACGGCGAGAGGCCCGTTCCGCCGCGATCCGAGGAGGACGTTCTCGTCGAGGAGTCGACGCACGCGGCTGAGCGGTTCACCCAGCATCTCGGCGAGGTCGGGAAGGGTGAGCCATTCCGTCGTGGCGGGTCCTGATGCTGCATCGGTCACTCGTCCACTATCGCATTCCGCTCGCGGCCGCCGCACCGTCCGCCCCGCGCACAGGCGGCCGCGACCCGGACGGCTGTCACATACGCCACATCCGTCCCGATGATTGACTCTCGTCCCAGCCCGTGGGACCGTGGATCGATCTCGCCCCCTCACGGCGGCGGAGGCAGGAGGACGACATGACGCCTCGGCGCGCGACGACCACGATCTCTCCCCTGCGCTGGTGGGCGGTCCCCGCCGTCGTCGGCGGCATCGCCCTCGCGCTCGCTCCTCAGCCTGCGCAGGCCGCGGAGCCGCGCGAGACATCCGGTCCCGTGCTGCCCGACGCCACGCGTGCCGCTGGCACGGTCGCGGCGGCGGCTCGCGCGGCGGCCACCGCGGCGGCAGGCCAAGCCACCGTGACGGTACGGGCCGGCGACACGGTGTGGGCGATCGCCCGACGCCACGGTCTCGACATCGGCGCCGTACTGCGGGCCAACGGACTGGGGTGGCAGTCGATCATCCGGCCCGGCGATGTGCTCGTGCTCCCCGCCCCCGCCGCAACCGTCGCCCCGACGACGACGACGGCGGCGGCGACCCCCGCCCCGACCGCACATACCTACCTCGTACAGCGCGGCGACACCCTCACAGCGATCGCGGCCCGACAGCACACGACCGTCGTCGCCCTGCTCGGCGCGAACGGACTCACCTGGTCGAGCATCATCTACCCCGGCCAGCGCCTGACGATTCCCGCAACGGATGCCGGAGCCACCGGCCTCGACGAGGAGCAGATCGCCAACGCGAGACTCATCATCCGCATCGGCCGAGAGCTGGGCGTTCCCGACCGTGGCATCACGATCGCCCTCGGCACGGCGATGCAGGAGTCCTGGCTGCGAAACCTCGACGGCGGCGATCGCGATTCACGCGGGCTCTTCCAGCAACGACCGAGCACCGGGTGGGGCACCGCGGCACAGGTTGCGGAGCCGGTGTACGCGATCCGCGCCTTCTTCCTCGGCGTCGACGGGCCCTCCGGCCCGCTCACTCGGGGCCTGCTCGACATCCCGGGGTGGCAGAGCATGACATACGCGGATGCCGCGCAGGCCGTGCAGATCTCGGCCTACCCGGACCGCTACGGACGCTGGGAGTCCGCCGCGACGCAGTGGCTTCGGGCCCTCGGCTGACCGACACCAGGTCGCCCGCAGGGGCGAGCCGTTCCCGGGGCTCCCAGGCCGTCGTCCGTAGACTCGATCCGTGAATACGGGCCAGCGCGCGGATCCGCTGATCGGCCGTCTGGTCGACGGCCGGTACCGCGTGCGCGCGCGCATCGCGCGGGGGGGGATGGCGACGGTCTACGTCGCCACCGATCTGCGCTTGGAGCGACGTGTTGCGCTGAAGGTCATGCACGGGCACCTCAGCGACGATGCGGTCTTCCAGAGTCGGTTCATCCAAGAGGCGCGCTCGGCCGCCCGGCTCTCCGACCCGCACGTGGTGAACGTGTTCGACCAGGGGCAGGACGAGGACATGGCGTACCTCGTCATGGAGTACCTGCCCGGGGTGACGCTGCGCGAGCTCATCCGGGATCAGCGCCGCATCGGTGTCGCGCAGGTCGTGACGATCATGGACGCCATCCTGTCGGGACTGGCGGCGGCCCACCGGTCGGGTATCATCCACCGCGACGTGAAGCCCGAGAACGTGCTGCTCGCGGAGGACGGCCGCATCAAGATCGGCGACTTCGGGCTGGCCCGAGCGGCGACCGCGAACACGGCGTCGGGGCAGATGCTGCTCGGCACCATCGCCTACCTGGCACCCGAGCTGGTCACCCGCGGAACGGCGGATGCACGCAGCGACATCTACGCGCTCGGCATCGTGCTGTACGAGATGCTCACCGGCGAGCAGCCGTACAAGGGCGAACAGCCCATGCAGATCGCCTACCAGCACGCGACCGATTCGGTGCCTCGCCCGAGCGCGAAGAACCCCGACGTGCCAGAGCCCCTCGATGAGCTCGTGCTGTGGTCGACCGAACGCGACCCGGAGGCGCGTCCGCGCGACGCCGGTGAGATGCTCGCGCGGCTGCGCGAGATCGAGGCCCAACTGGGCATCGCACCCCAGGTCGCGCGGGCGATCGCCGTCGGCGGACCGACCGTCGCGTACGACGGCCTGGACTCGGGCGAGGTCACGAAGGCGCTTCCCGCCGCGACCGCCGTGCTCACGCCGGCCCGCGGCGTGCCGATCGACAATGCGGCGCTGCTGCGCGCCCGGTCGCGCCGCCGCGCCTCCCGCGGCGGATGGCTCGTCGCACTCGTTCTCGTGCTCGCTCTCGCGGCGGGCGGAACCGGCTGGTGGTTCGGTGCCGGGCCGGGATCGAAGATCGCGATCCGCGATCTGACGAATTTCACGTTCGCGGATGCCTCGACCGCCCTCGGGGCGGACGGGCTCCAGGCCGTCGAATCCGATGTGTTCAGCATCGACGTCGCCTCCGGCCTCGTCGTCGCGACGGAGCCGGGGGCGGGATCCCGCGTCGACAAGAAGAGCACCGTCACCGTGCTCGTCTCCAAAGGTCCCCAACCCCACGACATCCCCGCTCTCGCGGGCCAGCCGCTTGCGACCGCGCAGTCGGCCTTCGCCGCGGCGACCGTCACGCTCGGCGCGACGGCCTACCAGTTCACGCAGAACGATCCCGATACGGTGCTGTCCGTCGCCGTCACACCGCGCGGTGCCTCATCGGCGACCGACTGCAGCAACGGCTGCACGGTGCACGAGGGAGATTCCGCGGTGATCACGGCGTCGAAGGGGCCGGTGCCGGATGTCGCGGGCATGAGCATCACGGATGCCACGACTGCCCTGACCGGCGTGGGCCTCCAGGTCTCGTCGACCCCGGCTCAGGAGTTCAGCGACTCCATCGCATCGGGAACCGTGATCGGCATCGGCAAACGCGGCGGCGGGGGGAACTGGGCGCCGGGAGACACGGTCACCCTCGTCGTGTCGAAGGGTCCGCAGCTCTTCCCCGTTCCCGATGTGACGGGAAAGACCCTCGCGGACGCGAAGCGCATCCTCACGGCCGCCGGTTTCGTGCCCGCCTATGCCCTGTACTGGGATGCGGTTCCGACGATCGCGAAGGTCACGTCGCAGGGCCCCGACAGTACGACCACCCAGCCGAAGGGCACCAAGATCAACCTCGTCCTCAGCCTGACCGGCTAGCGGCGGAACGCCAGGACGCAGAACGAGGGGGTGGATGCCGCGGCATCCACCCCCTCGCTGTCTCTCCGCGAGAGTCAGCGCTTCTCGAGCTCCTCGGCCACGAGGAACGCGAGCTCGAGCGACTGCATGTGGTTCAGGCGCGGGTCGCACAGCGACTCGTAGCGGGTCGCGAGGGTGGCCTCATCGATCTGCTCGGATCCGCCGAGGCATTCGGTGACGTCGTCGCCGGTGAGCTCGACATGGATGCCGCCGGGGAACGTGCCCACCGCGCGGTGCGCCTCGAAGAAGCCGCGCACCTCGTCGACCACGTCGTCGAAGCGACGGGTCTTGTAGCCGTTCTGCGATGTGATGCCGTTGCCGTGCATGGGGTCGGTGACCCAGAGCGGGGTCGCTCCCGAGTCGCGCACGGCTTCGAGCAGCGGCGGCAGCGCGTCGCGGATCTTGCCCGCGCCCATGCGCGTGATGAAGGTGAGGCGTCCGGGCTCCCGCTCGGGGTCGAGCTTGTCGATGAGCGCGAGAGCGGTGTCGGTCGAGGTCGACGGTCCGAGCTTGACCCCGATGGGGTTGCGGATCTTCGAGAAGTAGTCGACGTGTGCGCCGTCGAGATCACGGGTGCGCTCCCCGATCCACAGGAAGTGCGCCGACGTGTTGTACGGCGTGCCCGTGCGGGAGTCGATGCGGGTCATAGGGCGCTCGTAGTCCATGAGCAGACCCTCGTGACCCGTGTAGAACTCGACGCGGCGCAGCTCGTCGAAGTCGGCACCGGCCGCCTCCATGAACTTGATCGCGCGGTCGATCTCGGCGGCGAGACCCTCGTAGCGCTGGTTCGCCGGGTTCTGCGCGAAGCCCTTGTTCCACGAGTGCACCTCGCGCAGGTCGGCGAAGCCTCCCTGCGTGAACGCGCGGATGAGGTTCAGGGTCGAGGCGGCCGTGTGGTAGCCCTTCAGCAGACGCTGCGGGTCGGCGATGCGGGAGGCCTCGGTGAAGTCGTAGCCGTTCACGATGTCGCCGCGGTAGGCGGGCAGTGTCACGCCGCCGCGGGTCTCGTCGTCGCTCGATCGCGGTTTCGCGAACTGACCCGCCATGCGGCCCATCTTCACGACCGGCATCGAGGCGCCGTACGTCAGCACGACCGCCATCTGCAGCACCGTCTTGATGCGGTTGCGGATCTGGTCGGCCGTCGCCCCCGCGAACGTCTCGGCGCAGTCGCCGCCCTGCAGGAGGAAGGCGTTGCCCGATGCCGCCCGCGCGAGACGCTCGCGCAGGAGGTCGACCTCACCGGCGAACACGAGTGGAGGCAGCGACGCGATCTCGTCCGAGACCGCGGCGACGGCATCGGCGTCGGGCCAGGACGGCTGCTGCTTGATGGGAAGCGAACGCCACTGATCGAGGGCGTCGAGCTGCTGGAGCATCCGCTCAGTCTAGTGGCGCGCCCGAGGTGACCGGCTCCGTGTTGCGGGCCTGCTCGAGGCGCTCCTTCACCGCCGACGCGTAGACGTCGTCGTAGCGCTGGCCGCCGATGCGCTGCAGCGCCACCATGATCTCGTCCGTGACCGATCGAAGCACGTAGCGGTCGTCCGACAGCCCGGCGAACCGGGTGAAGTCGAGGGGCTCGCCGATGACGACCCCTACACGCCCGATGCGCGGAATTCGCCGCCCGATCGGCTGGATCGCGTCGGTGTCGACCATGACGACGGGGATGACGGGCACCCCGGCTTCGAGCGCCATGCGGGCGATTCCGGTGCGACCCCGGTAAAGGATGCCGTTCGGACTGCGGGTGCCCTCGGGGTAGATGCCGAGCAGGTCTCCACGCCCGAGCACCTGGAGACCGGTGTTGAGGGATGCCTCGGATGCCTTGCCGCCCGATCGGTCGATCGGGATCTGCCCGGTGGCCTTGAAGAACATCTTCGTCGCCCACCCCTTCAGACCTCTGCCCGTGAAGTAGTCGCTCTTGGCGAGGAAGCTCATCGGGCGGTCGATCATGAGCGGCAGGAAGATCGAATCGGCGAACGAGAGGTGGTTGCTCGCCAGGATGGCCGCGCCGCGTGCGGGGATGTTGCTGCGGCCCACGACCCAGGGTCGGAAGATCGCCTTGATGACCGGACCGATCACCACGTACTTCATGAACCAATAGAACACGCGGGATCCCTTCGCGTACGCTCAGGGGAAGCAGTCTACAAGCGAGCGCATCCCCCCGATCGTGCCGCCCGTGTCAGTGAGACTCGGTCTCGCGCAAATGTAGACTGAGTTTCAGCACGAGCAACCGGTATCGAAGGAGCTGCCGCCATGAGCACTGTCGCCGCAACGGCCGAGGTCTACACCCCTCCGCTGGTCACCCCGGACCCCGACGCGAACATCACCGACCTGCTGGAGCAGCGGGTCGCCAAGGACCCGAAGGGCGCCCTGTTCGCCGTACCCGACGGATCCGGCGGGTGGCGCGACATCGCCACCGCGGAGTTCCGCCGCCAGGTGGTCGAGCTCGCGAAGGGATTCGTCGCCGTGGGCATCCAGCCCGGCGAGAAGGTGGGCTTCCTCGCGAAGACGACCTACGAGTGGACACTCGTCGACTTCGCCCTCTTCTACGCGGGCGCGGTCATGGTGCCGATCTACGAGACGAGCTCTGCGAGCCAGATCCACTGGATCCTGTCCAACTCGGAGGCGATCGCCTGCCTCGTCGAGTCCGCCGATCATCAGGCAAAGCTCGACGAGATCGCCGGCGACCTCCCCCTCGTGCGCGCCACCTGGCAGATCGAGAGGGGCGCGCTCGACACCCTCCGCCGCGAGGGCGCCGGCGTCGCCGACGAGGAGATCGAGCGCCGCCGCGGCCTCGCGGTCGGCTCCGACATCGCCACCCTCATCTACACATCCGGCTCGACCGGCCGCCCGAAGGGCTGCGTGCTCACGCACAGCAACTTCGTCGAGCTCGCCCGCAACGCGACCCAGTCGCTCGAGAACGTGGTCACGACCGAGGGCGCCTCGACCGTGCTGTTCATCACGACCGCACACGTGTTCGCCCGGTTCATCTCGGTGATCAACATCCACGCCGGCGTGAAGACGGGCCACCAGCCCGACACCTCGAAGCTCATCGACGCGCTCGGCTCGTTCAAGCCCACGTTCCTGCTCGCGGTCCCCCGCGTGTTCGAGAAGGTCTACAACTCGGCCGAGCAGGTCGCCGAGTCGGGCGGCAAGGGCAAGATCTTCCGCGCCGCGGCGGCCGTCGGCATCCAGTACGCCAAGGCTCGTCAGGCAGGAGAGAAGATCCCGTTCTCGCTGCGGGTGAAGTTCCGTCTCTTCGACCGCCTCGTCTTCGCGAAGCTGCGTGAGCGCATGGGCGGCAACATCCAGTACGCCATCTCGGGGTCGGCGCCCCTCGGCGAGCGGCTCGGCTACTTCTTCGCCGCGCTCGGCGTGAAGATCCTCGAGGGGTATGGACTCACCGAGACCACCGCCCCCGCCACCGTGAACACCCCCGACCGCATCAAGATCGGCACGGTCGGCCCCGTGCTCCCGGGAGTCGGCGTGCGCATCGCCGAGGACGGCGAGATCGAGGTGCGCGGCATCGACGTGTTCAAGGAGTACTGGCGCAACCCCGAGGCGACCGCCGAGGCGTTCGACGGCGAGTGGTTCCGCACGGGCGACATCGGTGAACTGGACGCCGACGGCTTCCTGAAGATCACCGGCCGCAAGAAGGAGATCATCGTCACGGCGGGCGGCAAGAACGTGGCGCCGGCCGCACTCGAAGACCCCATCCGGGCGAACATCCTGGTCAGCCAGGTCGTCGTCGTCGGCGATCAGAAGCCGTTCATCGCCGCACTCGTCACCCTCGACCCCGAGATGCTGCCGACGTGGGCCGCGAACAACGGACTTCCGACCGACCTCACGCTCGCACAGGCTGCCGAGAACCCCAAGGTGCGCGACGAGGTGCAGAAGGCGATCGACCGGGCGAACCAGGGCGTCTCGCGGGCCGAGTCGATCCGCAAGTTCACGATCCTGCCCACCGAGTGGACCGAGGCGAGCGGACACCTCACGCCGAAGCTCTCGATCAAGCGCAACGTGATCCTCTCGGACTTCGCCGACGAGATCCGCGCTCTCTACGAGGTGCCCGTCAACACCACCAACGTCTCACTGCGCTGACGCGGCGGGACGCGGCATCCGATCCGCGGGAGCGACCACTGACCGAAAGCGTCAGAACCAGTCGCTCTCGCGGATCTCGCGCATCGCCACCCGGCGGGTGGTCGGCTCGAGCCGGTCGAGATAGAGCATGCCGTCGAGATGATCGGTCTCGTGCTGCAGCGCCTGGGCCATGAGACCGTCACCCTCGAGCACGATCTCGGCGCCGTCGAGCCCGATGCCGACGACCTTCGCGTGCGGATAGCGCAGCACGTCGTGCCACAAGCCCGGCACGGACAGGCACCCCTCGCCGGTCAGCACGGGCTCCCCCGCCACCTCCACGAGCACCGGGTTGAGCACGTAGCCGATCTCGCCGTCCACGTTGTAGCTGAACGCCCGCACGCCGACACCGATCTGCGGCGCGGCGACCCCCGCCCGCCCCGGCAGCTGCACGGTGTCGATCAGGTCGCGCACGAGCGCCTCGGTGCCCTCGTCGATCTCGCCGACGGGCGCGCTGACGCTCTTCAGAACCGGGTCGCCGAAGACCCGGATGCCTCGTACCGCCACGGTTCAGGCGACCTTCGAGACCGACCGCAGCCCCTCGACGACCGATGCGGCGAGCAGGCGCGCGGCCTGACGGGTGGCGGGCAGCAGCTCGCGGAAGGAGATCGGTCCGCCGACGGCGATGGCCGGGTCGTAGGGCACCCGCACGACGTCGCGCACACGGGAGCGGAAGTGCGCCTCGAGCTCGGCTTCCCTCACGGCGGACGCGCCCGGACGGGACGCGTTGATGACGACGACGGCACGGCGCACGAGATCTGCGTATCCGTTGGTCTCGAGCCACGTAAGCGTCTCGCTCGCGAGGCGCGCCTCGTCGACGCTGAGACCGGCGACGATCACGAGACCGTCCGCGAGGTCGAGGGTCGCCCCCATCACCTCGTGCACGATTCCGGTGCCGGTGTCGGTGAGCACGACCGAGTAGTAGTGCGCGGCGAGAGTCGCGACATCCCGATAGTCGGCGTCGTTGAAGGCGTCGGAGACGCGCGGGTCGGCGTCGGAAGCGAGCACATCGAGGCGGGTCTCGTCGCGCGCGACGATCGAGGAGATCTCGTTGAAGCCGCTCACGACGGCTCCGGCGCGCGCAAGATCACGCACGGTCTTGCCGCTGGGGCGTCCGATGCGCTCCGCGAGAGTGCCGCGGTCGGGGTTCGCGTCGACGGCGATCACACGGTCGTCGCGTGCCGATGCGAGTGCCATGCCGAGCAGCGTCGTCACGGTCGTCTTGCCGACCCCGCCCTTGCGCGACAGCACGGCGACGAATCGCGCACGACCTGAGAGCGGCGCGGCGATCTTCTGGTCGAGCTCCTTGCGGGCGCGGGCGCGACGGTTGTCGCCGAGATTGATGCGGCGGCCCGACAGCGCGAACACGAGCGAAGGCCACAGGCCCTCGGGCTCGGGGCGCGCCACCTTGACGTTCTCGAGCAGGCGGTCGGCGCTGAGCAGATCGGATGTCCCGCGGTCGCCGGCGACCTCGCCCGCGCGGCGGGCGACCAGCTGCACCGGGTCGGTGGTGCGACGGGGTTCGCTCACGGCGACGGCGGCGACCGCCGCGGCGACGGGAGCTGCCGAGTCGGTGGCGGCTACGGGAGCCGGCACGGGGACGTCGATCACCTCGGGCGTCGAGTCGATCACGGCGTCGTCGGTCGTCTCGTCGGGCACGGGGGTCTCCTCGTCGTCGACGGGGCTCTCCTGGTCGTCGATCTCGTCGCCGTCACGCTCGTCGTCGTCTGCCGCACCGTCATCGATGACCTCCGCGGCGATCGTCACCTCGATCTCGTCTCCGTCGTCGACGAGTTCACCCGATCCGTCGTCGTCGAGCTCGTCGTCGTCGGTCGATGCGGGCAGCACGATGGTGACCTGCGCGGTCTGGCTGCTGAACAGGTCGAGATTGGATGCGTCGATGCTGACGGGGGCCGCGACGACGTCATCGTCGCCGTCGTCGCGGGATGCCGGATCCGTGCGTTCGGTCATGAGTTCTGGGGCTCCTGGCGTCACAGGGACGGTGCCACGCCTCCCCCAGGCTAGTGCGCGGGCCGGATCACGACCAAAAGGTCTCCCGCGTCGACCTGCGCGGTCGGGGCGATGACGATCCGCTCCACCACGCCCTCGATCGGCGCCGTGATGCCCGCCTCCATCTTCATCGCCTCGATGGATGCCACGGGCTGCCCGGCCTCGACGCGGTCGCCGACGGCGGTCTTGATCGTGACGACGCCGGAGAACGGCGCGGCGATCTGACCGGGCTTGGTCGTGTCCGCCTTCTCCGTCTGACGGCTCTCGACGGTGATGCTGCGATCCCGCACGAACACGGGGCGCAGCTGGCCGTTCAGGGTCGTCATGACCGTGCGCATGCCCTTGTCGTCGGCCTCGCCGATGGCCTCGAGTCCGACGAAGAGCTTGACGCCGCGATCGATGTCGACCGCATGCTCCTCGCCGGCCGCGAGGCCGTAGAGGTAGCCGGTTGTGTCGAGCACGCTGAGGTCCCCGAACACCTCCCGGGTCTGGGCGAACGCGCGAGTGGGTGCCGGGAACAGCAGCCGGTTGAGGGTCTGGCGGCGTTCGGCCGCGTCGCCGTTGAGCGCGCGCTCGTCGTCGACGCTGAGCGGGGTGAGAGAGATGTCGACGGTGCGTCCGGCGAGCACCTTCGAGCGGAAGGGCTCGGGCCAGCCGCCCGGCAGATCGCCGAGCTCGCCCGCCATGAAGCCCACGACCGAATCGGGGATGTCGTAGCGCTGCGGGTTCTCCTCGAAGTCGGCCGGGTCGGCCTTCACGGCCGCGAGGTGCAGCGCGAGATCGCCCACGACCTTCGAGGAGGGGGTGACCTTCGGCACGCGCCCGAGGATGCGGTTGGCGGCCGCGTACATGTCCTCGATGAGTTCGAAGTCGTCGGCGAGCCCCAGGGCGATCGCCTGCTGACGGAGGTTGGAGAGCTGGCCACCCGGGATCTCGTGGTGGTAGACGCGGCCGGTCGGCGAGGGAAGTCCTGACTCGAACGGCTTGTAGAGGTGCCGGACGGCCTCCCAGTAGGGCTCGAGGCTCCCCACCGCGTCGAGGTCGAGTCCCGTGTCGCGCTCGGTGTGGGCGAGCGCCGCGACCAGCGACGACAACGACGGCTGGCTGGTGGTGCCGGACATGGGCGCGGCCGCCGCGTCGACGGCGTCGGCTCCGGCGGCGCTGGCGGCGAGGAGGGTCGCGAGCTGCCCGCCGGCGGTGTCGTGGGTGTGCACGTGCACGGGCAGATCGAACCGGTCGCGCAGCGCGGAGACGAGCTTCGCTGCGGCCGCGGGCCGCAGCAGCCCCGCCATGTCCTTGATCGCGAGCACGTGAGCGCCCGCGGCGACGATCTCGTCGGCGAGGGACAGGTAGTAGTCGAGCGTGTAGAGGTCCTCGGCGGGGTCGAGCAGGTCGCCGGTGTAGCACACGGCCACTTCGGCGACCGCAGTGCCGGTCTCGAGCACGGCCTCGATCGCGGGGCGCATCTGCGCGACGTCGTTGAGCGCGTCGAAGATGCGGAAGATGTCCACCCCGCTGCGCGCCGCCTCGGCGACGAACGCGGAGGTCACCTCGGTGGGGTACGGCGTGTAGCCGACCGTGTTGCGGCCGCGCAGCAGCATCTGGATGGCCACGTTGGGCAGTGCGGTGCGCAGCTTGTCGAGGCGCTCCCACGGGTCCTCGCCGAGGAACCGCAGCGCGACGTCATAGGTGGCACCGCCCCAGGCCTCGACCGAGAGCAGCTGCGGAGTGAGACGCGCGACGTAGGGCGCCACCGCGACCAGGTCCTTCGTGCGCACCCGCGTCGCGAGCAGCGACTGGTGGGCGTCGCGGAAGGTCGTGTCCGTCACGGCGAGGGCGGTCTGGGCACGCAGCGCCGCGGCGAACCCGGCGGGACCGAGCTCCTGCAGGCGCTGACGGGATCCGGGCGCGGCATCCGTCGTCAGATCGATCGTCGGGAGCTTGAACCGCGGCTCGATCGTGAGGGGGTTCTCGCCGTTGGGCTTGTTCACCGTGACATCGACGAGCCAGTTGAGGATCTTCGTGCCGCGGTCCTTCGATTCGCGCCCGCGCAGCAGCTGCGGGCGCTCATCGATGAAGGAGGTGCTGACATCCCCGGCGACGAACGACGCGTCGTCGAGCACCGCCTGCAGGAACGGGATGTTGGTGGCGACGCCGCGGATACGGAACTCCGCCAGCGCGCGCCGGGCGCGGCTCACGGCGGCACCGAAATCCCGGCCGCGGCACGTGAGCTTCGCCAGCATCGAGTCGAAGTGAGGACTCACCTGCGAGCCGGCGGCGGTCGTGCCGCCGTCGAGACGGATGCCGGCACCGCCCGGCGAGCGGTAGGTCGTGATCGTGCCCGTGTCGGGCCGGAAGCCCTGCGTGGGGTCCTCGGTCGTGATGCGGCACTGCAGCGCCGCGCCGCGCAGGCGGATGTCGCTCTGCTCGAGTCCGAGCTCGGCGAGCGACTGGCCCGCCGCGACGCGGATCTGCGTCTGCACGAGGTCGACGTCGGTGACCTCCTCGGTCACCGTGTGCTCCACCTGGATGCGCGGGTTCATCTCGATGAAGACGACCTCTCCCGTGCGGGGGCCGGCGGTCTCGAGCAGGAACTCGACAGTGCCCGCGTTCTCGTACCCGATCGACCGGGCGAACGCGATCGCGTGGGCGTGCAGCTGCTGCCGAATCTCGTCGTCGAGGTTCGGGGCAGGAGCGATCTCGATGACCTTCTGGTGGCGGCGCTGCACCGAGCAGTCGCGCTCGAACAGGTGAACGGTCTCGCCCGTCTTGTCGGCGAGCACCTGCACCTCGACGTGACGGGGGCGCTGCACCGCCTGCTCGAGGAACATGCGCGGGTCGCCGAACGCGCTCTGCGCCTCGCGCATCGCCTCGGCGAGGGCGGGGGCGAGCTCTTCGGGCTTCTCGACGCGACGCATGCCACGCCCACCGCCTCCGGCCACGGCCTTCGCGAAGATGGGGAATCCGATGTCGGCGGCCTGAGCGACGAGGGCGTCGACGTCGTCGGATGCCTCGGTCGAGCGCAGCACCGGCACGCCGGCCGCGATCGCGTGCTCCTTCGCGGTGACCTTGTTGCCGGCCATCTCGAGGACGGATGCGGGCGGGCCGATGAAGGCGATGCCGTGGGCAGCCGCCTTCTCGGCGAGCTCGGGGTTCTCGGAGAGGAATCCGTAGCCGGGGTAGATCGCGTCGGCGCCGCACTCCAGGGCGACCCGGATGATCTCGTCGACGTCGAGGTAGGCGCGCACGGGGTGCCCGATCTCCCCGATCTGGTAGGCCTCGTCGGCCTTCAGGCGATGCAGGGAGTTGCGATCCTCATAGGGGAAGACCGCCACGGTGCGGGCGCCGACCTCGTAGGCGGCACGGAAAGCTCGGATCGCGATCTCGCCCCGGTTGGCGACAAGGATCTTCTGGAACATCAGACCTCTTCGTGTGTCGCGGCATCGAGCGCATCGCGGGGACTCTCTGCCTGAGTGTGCTCACAGCCTAGGGGACGGTAACGTAGACCTCCGTGCACGTGCTCTCCGTCAGCTCCCTCAAGGGCGGCGTGGGTAAGACCACCGTGACGCTCGGTCTCGCGTCAGCCGCCTTCGCGCGGGGTGTGCGAACCCTCGTCGTCGATCTCGACCCGCAATCCGACGTGTCCACAGGTATGGACATCCAGGTCGCGGGTCGCCTCAACATCGCCGATGTCCTGGCCAACCCCAAAGAGAAGGTCGTCCGTCAGGCGATCACCTCGAGCGGGTGGGCGAAGGTTCATCCCGGCACGATCGACGTGCTCATCGGAAGCCCGTCGGCCATCAACTTCGACGGCCCGCACCCCAGCGTGCGCGACGTCTGGAAGCTCGAAGAGGCCCTCGCCGCCGTCGAGGCCGACTACGACCTCGTGCTCGTCGACTGCGCCCCGTCGCTGAACGCCCTCACGCGCACCGCGTGGGCGGCGAGCGACCGCGTCATCGTCGTCACCGAGCCGGGCCTGTTCTCCGTTGCTGCCGCCGACCGCGCGCTACGCGCCATCGAGGAGATCCGCCGGGGCCTCTCCCCCCGCCTCCAGCCGCTCGGCATCGTGGTCAACCGGGTGCGCCCGCAGTCGATCGAGCACCAGTTCCGCATCAAGGAGCTGCGCGACATGTTCGGTCCGCTCGTGCTCACCCCGCAGCTGCCGGAGCGCACCTCTCTGCAGCAGGCGCAGGGCGCGGCGAAGCCGCTGCACATCTGGCCCGGAGATTCCGCACAGGAGCTCGCAGCCGACTTCGACTCCCTGCTCGACCGCGTCATGCGTGCCGGTCGCATCCCGACGCCGGGTGACGCGACCGTCTGAGTCCGCCGACGACACCGCCCGTCGCATCGTGAACGGACTGCCGGCGATTTCTGCGCGGGCGCACGGATGCGGCATCCGCTCTCACGGATGCGGCGACGACCCCTCGCTCAGGCCGAGCGCTGCGCGCGACGTGCGGCGAGCTCGTCCGCCGGGTCCGGCGCCTGCGGATCGAAGTCGAGCAGAGTCGACTCGACCTCGTGCAGCACCTTGCCGACGGCGATGCCGAACACACCCTGGCCGCGGCTGACGAGGTCGATGACCTCGTCGTTCGACGTGCAGAGGTAGACCGAGGCGCCGTCGCTCATGAGCGTGGTGCCGGCGAGATCGCGGATGCCGGCAGCTCGCAGCTGCTCGACGGCGGTGCGGATCTGCTGCAGCGAGATGCCGGTGTCGAGCAGGCGCTTGACGAGCTTGAGAACCAGGATGTCGCGGAAGCCGTAGAGGCGCTGCGACCCCGATCCGGTGGCGCTGCGCACAGTGGGCTCGACGAGCTCGGTGCGGGCCCAGTAGTCGAGCTGACGATAGGTGATGCCGGCCGCGCGCGCAGCCACGGCGCCGCGGTAGCCGACCTCGTCATCCATCGCGGGGAGGCCGTCGGTGAACAGCAGGCCCTCCGAGAAGGTGCCACCGATGGGTTCGCCAGCGTTCATGCTCGCGTCCTCCTTCTGCTGTTCGGGTGATTCCACGCTAGAGGAGCGACCCTGCCCGAGCAACGACATCCGAAGTTGGGGCCCCGGCGTGTCGCACTCAGATCCCGAGTTCGTCGAGTCCGCGTCGAACGAGCGCCGAGCGCACTTCGTCGAGTCGACGGGCCAGCTCCGGCGCCGCCTCGCCTGCGCGTCCGCGTGCGCTCGCATCGGTGCGGTGCAGCAGCGGCGCGAGCGCCGATTCGATGAGCGCGATGTCCCGCTTGGCTCCCTGCATGAGCGCGCGCAGGTGACGCGGGCCGATGCCGTGTCGGTCGAGGCCGACGAGCGATCGCAGCATGGTCAGCGCGCGGTCGTCGAAGGGGTCCGCCGGCGGGATCAGGCCTGTGGTCACGGCGTCGTTGAGCAGCTGCGCCGGAGCCCCGGCTTCGCGCAGCAGTTCGTCGCGCCGGTAGCGGCGGGCCGGGGTCACGATCGCGGACGGGACGCTCACCGGGATCTCAGGGGTGCGACCGGCGTCGAGATCGTCGAGGTAGTCGCGGATGACGCTCAGAGGCAGGTAATGATCCCGCTGCAGCGTCAACGCGAGACGCACGCGTTCGACATCGGATGCCGCGAACTTGCGGTATCCGCTGTCGGTGCGGCGCGGCGCGACGATTCCCTGCATCTCGAGGAAGCGGAGCTTGCTCGACGACAGCGACGGGAAATCAGGAGCGAGTCGCGCGAGCACCTGGCCGATGCTCAGAAGCCCGCTCGGCGCACTGCTCGAGCGGGAGGCGCCGACCGCCATCACGCCTCCGGCGCGGCGGCCAGATCGGCGGGCGAGCCGAAGAAGTTGAGTCGGAACTTTCCGATGCGCACCTCGTCGCCGTTCGCGAGTGTCGCGCGGTCCACCCGCTCGCCGTCGACGTAGGTGCCGTTCAGAGAGCGCTGGTCGACGATCTCGAACGCCGCGCCAACCCGGGTGATCTCGGCGTGCCGGCGGGAGACGGTCACGTCGTCGAAGAAGATGTCGGCATCGGGGTGACGACCCACGGTCATCACATCGGCGTCGAGGAGGTAGCGGGCGCCCGCCGTGGGACCGGAGCGCACGATGAGCAGTGCCGAGCCGGTCGGAAGGGCCTCGATCGCCGCCATCTCCGGTTCGGTCAGCTCGCTGCCGAAGGGAACGAAGGACAGGTCGGAATCGTGACCGAACGTCTGCGTCGTGTCGTGCGCGGGTCGCTGCGCGTCGCTGGCGCCGCGCCGGATGTCGCCGGCGCCGGGCTGGTTCTCGTCCACGGTTCTGCTCCTCCTTCCCGTCCAGACTATCCGATGCGATCCAGTCGACCGCGCCCGGTTCGCCGGTTCATTCCCGCTCGATAGTCGCGCTGTCCGACGCCATGACGGAGCGGTTTCGCACGGCGGCCGACGCGGCATCCGATGGTCCCGGGCGGACTAGG
Organism: Microbacterium sp. 4NA327F11; assembly: GCF_005503465.1. Classification (NCBI taxonomy): domain Bacteria; kingdom Bacillati; phylum Actinomycetota; class Actinomycetes; order Micrococcales; family Microbacteriaceae; genus Microbacterium; species Microbacterium sp. 4NA327F11. The sequence goes on from NZ_SCOB01000011.1 coordinate 107,526, forward strand.
CTGGGAACCATGCCTCATTACGACGTCGTCATTCTCGGCGCGGGTCCCGGCGGTTACGTCGCGGCCGTTCGGAGCGCCCAGCTCGGTCTGTCCACCGCGATCATCGAGGAGAAGTACTGGGGCGGTGTGTGCCTGAATGTGGGGTGCATCCCCTCGAAGGCGCTCCTGAAGAACGCGGAGCTCGCCCACACCTTCACCCACAAGGCGAAGCTCTTCGGCATCGAAGGCTCCGTCACCTTCGACTACGGGGTCGCGTGGGACCGCAGCCGCGAGGTGGCCGACGGCCGCGTCAAGGGCATCCACTACCTGATGAAGAAGAACAAGGTCACCGAGTACGACGGCCGCGGGACCTTCGTCGACGCGAACACGATCGATGTCGCCAAGGCCGACGGCCAGACCGAGCGCGTCACGTTCTCGAACGCGATCATCGCGACCGGCTCGACCGTGCGTCTGCTCCCCGGGGTCACCCTGAGCCAGAACGTGGTGACGTACGAGGAGCAGATCCTCGCGCGCGACCTGCCGCGCTCGATCGTCATCGTCGGCGCCGGCGCCATCGGCATGGAGTTCGCGTACGTGCTCTCCAACTACGGCGTCGAGGTCACGATCATCGAGTTCCTCGACCGTGCGCTCCCGAACGAGGACGCGGACGTCTCCAAGGAGATCGCGAAGCAGTACAAGAACTACGGCATCACCCTGCTCACCTCCACCAAGGTCGAGTCGGTCGTCGACTCGGGCGACAAGGTGACCGTCACCTACACCGACAACAAGAGCGGCGCGCAGGGGTCGGTCGAGGCCGACAAGGTGCTCATGTCGATCGGCTTCGCGCCGAACGTGACCGGCTTCGGACTCGAGACCACGGGTGTCGCGCTCACCGACCGCGGGGCGATCGGCATCGACGAATACATGCGCACCAACGTGCCGCACATCTACGCGATCGGTGATGTCACCGCCAAGCTGCAGCTGGCCCACGTGGCCGAGGCGCAGGCGGTCGTGGCGGCCGAGACCATCGGCGGCGCCGAGACCCAGACGCTGGGCGACTACCGCTTCATGCCGCGCGCGACGTTCTGCTCGCCGCAGGTCGCCTCGTTCGGCCTCACCGAGCAGCAGGCCAAGGACGCCGGTCACGACATCAAGGTCGCGACCTTCCCGTTCATGGCGAACGGCAAGGCGCACGGCCTCGGCGAGCCGGTCGGCTTCGTGAAGCTCATCGCCGACAGCGAGCACCTCGAGCTGCTCGGCGCCCACATGATCGGGCCGGATGTCTCGGAGCTGCTGCCCGAGCTGACGCTCGCCCAGAAGTGGGACCTGACCGCGCTCGAACTGGCCCGCAACGTGCACACGCACCCGACGCTGTCGGAGGCGCTGCAGGAGGGCTTCCACGGTCTCGCAGGACACATGATCAACTTCTGATCGCCATACGACGACGGGGCCGCCGCGGAATTCCGCGGCGGCCCCGTCGTCGTACGGGTGGGTCAGAATCCGAGGGCGCGGGCCAGTTTCGAATCGGATGCCGCCACCCGCCCGCCGGCCGCCGCCACCGCGGCGTCGATGCGGGCGAAGAATTCTGCCGGGGCGACGGGGCTCTCGGGGGTGAGCTCCACCTCCCACTCACGCCAGGCGAGCTCGCGTCCGGTGCGCTCGTCGACCGTCTGCACGCGGTCGTCGACGAGCTCGGCGACCGGGGTG
>NZ_SCOB01000012.1:0-96950 GCF_005503465.1 Microbacterium sp. 4NA327F11
GACCCGCCCCGGTCGATCAACGCCATGAACTCACGCCGCTGCTGCTCTGTGTACTTCCGTGCCGGCATCCATCCCCCTCGTCATCAGTGTTGCGACGATCGCTGGAATCCAAGCCGGCGAAGGCAAGCTCTACCTCTGCGCAATCAAGGACGTGTTCTCGGGCCGAATCGTGGGGTACTCGATCAGCGACCGGATGAAGGCCCGTCTCGCGGTCGACGCTGTCAACAGCGCCGTCGCACGGCGCGGGAACGTCGCCGGCTGCGTGGTCCACACCGACAGAGGATCCCAGTTTCGCGCGCGGAAGATGGTCCGCGCCCTGCACCATCACCGGATGGTCGGATCGATGGGACGAGTCGGCGCGGCAGGCGACAACGCGGCGATGGAGTCGTTCTTCAGCCTGCTGCAGAAGAACGTCCTCAACCGGCGCGCCTGGGCCACCCGCGACGAACTCCGCATCGCCATCGTCACCTGGATCGAACGCACCTATCACCGACGCCGCCGACAGAAGCGGCTCCACGGTTTGACCCCGGTCGAATACGAAGCAATCATGAACACCGACGTCGCCCTCGCGGCGTGACTAGAAGCCGTCACCTATCGGTGCGGCAGACCCACTGTTCGCCCGTGTCCAACAGGTGATTGATGTGCGGGTGAAACGGGGACAGCTCGATCGCGTTCACAACCACTTCCTGCGGGGAATGCTCCACTGCGGCCGCTGCTACGACGTCGGACAAGAGCACCGACTCATTTTCACGGAAGCGAAGAACCACGCCGGCGACCTCTACGACTACTTTCTGTGCCGCGGAAGGCAAGACGGGGTCTGCGGACTCCCATACCTACCAACGGGAGAGATCGAGAAGGCCGTCGTCCGCGAGTTCACCTCCCTGCACTTCTCCCCATCCCAACTCGAGATCGCCCGTCATCACGTCATGCGCGCCCTCGACCACCTACTCGCGACGCAGAAGGAACAGCAGAGTCGCCTGAGGAAGGAGCTTAAGAAGCTTGAGATCCAGGAAGAACGCCTGCTCGACCTCGCGGCCGACGGATCGCTACCTACCGACAAACTCCGCACCACGCTCCGCGACCTCCACGTCAAGAAGCGCCGCCTCAACGCCAGCCTGGACACCACCGACGAACACCTTCACGACCGCACCACCATGGTGCTCAGTTACCTCGACCTCATGCAGCGGCCAGACGCCCTGTTCACCTCCGCGGACGGACCGGTCAGACGCAAGCTTCTCGCTGCGTTCTTCACCCACATCTGGGTAGACGACAACAGTCATGAGCTCACCATCACACGTGAGTTCCAACCACTCGTCGCAGACCTCCGCGACGCCGTACTGCACGCCGCCGAGAACGCAAAAAGCGTCGGAGACATCTCCGACGCTTCTGCTTCTTCATCTACCGAACAGCTAACCCATCATCTTCAGGTCACTTGTTCGAGTGGGACCACTTTGGTAGCAGGAGCGGGGCTCGAACCCGCGACCTCACGATTATGAGTCGTGCGCTCTCACCAACTGAGCTACCCTGCCGCAACGCATGTCAGACATGCTGCGAGCCCCGAGTCAGGATTGAACTGACGACCCCTTCCTTACCATGGAAGTGCTCTGCCACTGAGCTATCGGGGCGTGCCGCCCTTTCGGGCAACCACACGAGGATATCAGAGCCGCGGCCGGTCACCGAACCGGATCCTCCCCGCGGATGACGGGTCATCCGCCCGCGTGCGAACGCAACCAGGGCAGCGGATCGATGGGAGTCGTGCCGTTCTGCAGCACCTCGAAGTGGAGGTGCGCACCGAACGAGTACCCGGTGTCGCCGACCTGGCCGATGATCTCGCCGACCTTCACGTGGTCACCGGCCTTGACCCGCAGCGAGCCGTACGCCATGTGCGCGTAGCGCGTCGCGACGGGCTGCCCGTCGATCACGTGATCGATGATGATCATCACGCCGTATCCGCCGCCGCTCTCGGTGGCGACGCGCACGACGCCGTCGGCGACGGCCTGGATCTTCGCTCCGGCGCCCGGGGTGAAGTCGAGACCCTCGTGGAACTCACCCGTGCGCCAGCCGAAGCCATAGCTGATCGAGACGCCGACGGCGAACGGCCACTGGATGGGCGAGTTCGGGTTGTTGGTGAAGAAGTTCGAGAAGTGGGAGATGCCGAGCGAGGCCGCCATGTCGGCCTTCGAGCCCGTGGTGTAGTCGCTGCGGTCGAGCGAGGATGTCTGCACCTCGCTGGGTACGGCGAATGCCTGAATCGCACTCTCACCGCCACCGGTGCTGTTCGATGCGGCGAGCGAGACCGCGTTGGTGACAGATGCGGTGCCGGATGCCGCGGCCACCGCCTGGGACGGAAGCGTCATGCCGACCGCGACGAGGCCGACGATGCCCATCGCGCCGACCGAGAACGAGGTGGTGGCGACCCGGCGGAACACGCTCTTGCGCGGCATGGCCGACGACGGAGCAGATGCCGGTGCGCTCTTCGCGCCGCGGCCACGGTGCGCGCGGCCAGTCGGAGCCTCGTCGGCGATGACCTGCTCGGGAGCCGACTCGGCCACAGAGATGATGGGGGTGGGGCCGCTCTCAGCGAATCGGCGCAGAGCCTCAGCGAAGGCGTCGACATCGTCGGCCTCACGCGACGGCGCCGATGCGTCCGCATCTGCTGCGGGGGCATCGGCGCGGGGAGCGGACTCTGCGGCGGTGTGCGCGTGAGCGACCGGTGACGTCGGCAACGCCAACGGAAGCTCGCGCTGCGGACTCGCGACGATCTCGACGACCGTCGCAGCGGCGGGAGCCTGCTCGGCGGCCTCGGGCTCGACGGCGACGAGTTCGACCACCTCGGCGCCGACGACCTCGCTCAGCGCCGGCAGTTCAAGCTCACGGCCGCGCGCAGCGCGGCGGGTGAGGGGAGCGACCACCGGCGCCGCCGCACGAACGGAGCGGCGGGTGAGCGGAGCGACGACAAGAGCGTCAGCGATGGCGACCGCATCGACGATGGATGCCGCGGGCTCGACGGTCGACGAAGTGACGGGCTCCTGAATCTCGGTCACCGACGGCACCGGCGTCGCAGTGCTCGCGGAATCGCGGCGGGAACGACGGGTCGGCAGGCTGTCGGATGCGGGTGTCTCAGAAGTCAAAGCACAAAAGTCTCACGTCTTGTCGCGCCAGCGACGGTCTTGCGTTCGGGTGGTGTTCGTGACTCGGCGGGTACCGGAAGATAACGAACTCATAAACAGTAACCCGATCGCCTGAGGATTGCCAGGGCATGTCGCGGCACGAAACCTAGCCGTTACGCAGGGCCTCGGCGAGCTTCTCGAACAGGGGAGCCGGGGCCGCGATCGAGAGCGGTCGAGCCGCGGCATCCGGACCGCCCTCGCGCCAGAACACGCCGCCCGCTTCTTCGACCAGCAGGGCTCCGGCAGCGACGTCCCACGGCTTGAGTCCGCGCTCGTAGTAGCCGTCGAGCCGGCCGGCCGCGACAGCGGCGAGATCGAGGGATGCCGCGCCCATGCGCCGCAGGTCGCGCGCGAGGGGCAGCACCGCGCCCACGGCGGCGAGGTCGCCGGCGTGGGTGGCGGGGTCGTAGCCGAATCCGGTTCCGAGCAGGGCGCCGGCCGGGCCGATCTCGGGAGATACGTGCAGGCGGTGATCGCCGAGCCAGGCGCCTTCACCGCGCGCGGCTCGGTAGAGCTCTCCGAGCGCCGGGGCGTAGACGACGCCCGCGAGCGATTCCCAGGCGGTCGGGTCGCTGCTGCCGGTCACGATGCCGATGCTGACGGCGTAGATCGGGAGTCCGTACGCGTAGTTGACCGTGCCGTCGATGGGGTCGACCACCCAGACGATGCCGGTGCGGGAATCGGCGCCGCCGGACTCCTCTCCGAGGAAGCCGTCATCGGGGCGGGCGGCGGCGATGCGATCGCGGATCAGCGCCTCGACCTCGCGGTCGGCCTCGGTCACGATATCGGCGAGCGCGGACTTCGTCGCCGCGATCGTCACACCCTCGGCCCGTCGGCGGGCGGCGAGCTCTCCCGCCTCCCGGGCGATCTCGACGGCGAGCGACTGCAGTTCGAGCGGGAGGGTCATACCGCCACGCTATCGCCCGGGCCGCGGCATCCGGCCCGTCGGTGACGCCGCAGGGCGGACCGCTAGCGTGAGGCCATGACCCCCACGCACGATGTCGTGATCATCGGCGGCGGCCACAATGCCCTCGTCGCGGCCGCCTACCTCGGCCGGGCTGGACGCTCGGTCGTCATCCTCGAGCGGCTCGCTCATCTCGGCGGCGCCGCCGTCTCAGAGCGCCCGTGGGCGGGCGTGGATGCCTCACTCTCGCGCTACTCGTACCTGGTGAGCCTGCTCCCCCGCCGCATCGTCGACGACCTGGGCCTGCGCGTCGAGCTGCGACGCCGGCGCTACTCGTCCTACACACCAGACCCGACTGACCCGTCACGGGGCGTGCTGGTCGACACGCAGGATGCCGCGGCCACCGCCCGCTCGATGACCGCCACGACGGGCGACCCGGAGGAGGCCTCCCGCTATCGCGACCTGCTCACCAGGCTCGCGCCGCTCGCGACGGCGGTGTTCCCGACGATGACCGAGCCGCTGCCGACGGCGGCGACGGTGCGCGCGCGGCTCGGCGACGACGAACTGTGGGAACAGGTGACCGAGCGACCTCTCGGCGAGCTCGTGCGCGCGAGTCTCCTGACCGATCTGATGCGCGGGGTCGCTCTCACCGACGGGCTCATCGGCACGTCGTCATGGTCGGACGACCCCTCTCTCGCCCAGAACCGGTGCTTCCTCTATCACGTGATCGGTGGCGGCACCGGCGACTGGGACGTGCCCGTCGGCGGCATGGGACGGGTCAGCTCAGAGATGGAGCGGGCAGCCCGCGAGGCGGGTGCCGAGGTGCGCACGCGCGCGGAGGTGACGAGCGTGTCACCCGACGGCGAGGTGCGCTGCGCCGACGGGCGGGTGCTGCGCGGGAGGCTCGTGCTGTCGGGCGTCGGGGCCGCCGTTCTCGCCGATCTGGTGACGGCCGGCGGGGGCGAGGCATCCGCTGTCTCTCGTCCGGCCGGCGCGCAGGTGAAGGTCAACATGCTGCTGCGTCGACTGCCGCGGCTGCGCGACACATCCGTGGCCCCCGAGGCGGCGTTCGCGGGAACCTTCCACGTGAACGAGCGGATGAGCGATCTGGATGCCGCGCACGCCACGGCGCGCGCCGGTCGCGTGCCCGATCCGCTGCCGGCGGAGATCTACTGTCATTCGCTGACGGACCCGTCGATCCTCGGACCCGAGCTGCGCAGCGCCGGCGCCCAGACCCTGACACTGTTCGGGCTGCAGGTGCCGCACGCGTTGGTGACCGGACGCGACGCCGCGGGCGCGCGCGACGAGGTGCAGTCCGCGGCGATCCGGTCGCTGAACGCGGTGCTTGACGAACCGATCGAGGACTGCCTGTGGATCGCGCCCGACGGGTCGCCGTGCATCGAGGCGCGCACGACCGACGATCTCGAACGCTCACTCGGCATGGTCGGCGGCGACATCTTCCACGGCCCGTTGTCGTGGCCGTGGCTCGATGACGCCCCGGATGCCGCACCCGCCCGCTGGGGCGTCGCGTCAGGCGTCGACGGGGTGCTGCTGTGCGGATCGAGCGCGGTGCGAGGTGGCGCGGTCAGCGGCATCGGCGGTCACAACGCGGCGATGGCGGCGCGGGAGCTGCTCGAGGCCTGAACCAGGTTCAGCCGCGGGCCGCGGTTCCATCGGGTCGCGCGGCCCGTCGCCGAGTCAGGTCACGCGGGGAGGGCGCGATCTGACCGTGGGTGTGCGACCCGGCGGTCACTCCGTGGGCGTCTGCGGCGGCAGCGGAGGGCGCGGCGGAAGCGTCGGGTCCCCGGTCGGCGCAGCGACGGGAGCCGCGGGCGCCGGTGCCGGTGCCGGTGCCGCAGCGGGGGCCGAGCCCGGAGCGGGATAGCTGGGCCGGCCCGTGTAGTACGCGTTCCAGTCCGGCGTGCCGTTCGGCAGCGGAGGCAGCGGCGTGACCCGGTCGGCGTAGGTCGGCCATCCGGGAGGGGGCCCCGCGACCAGGGGCTTGGGAATCCGCGGCGCGAACAGCACGGTCACGAGCGGCACGAGGGCGGTGCCGACGGCGGCGAGGATGGCGACGGCGACCGTGAGGCGCCAGTAGATGTCGTGGAAGCGCAGGAACTCCTGCAGCACGAGCGGGAGCACCAGCAGCACGGCGAGGATGCCGACCAAGGCGAGGGTCGCGAGAGACGTGACCGTGGTGAACGACGTGCGGAACCGCAGCCATGCCTTCACGTAGAGGCGCACGTGCAGCACGGCGAGCTGGAGGATCAGCACCACGAGAAAGAACGAGAAGGTGCGCTGCGCGCCGAGAAGCGGGTCGACACCGTCATACGACGGGACGAGCGGGTTGGAGCCGCTGCCGTATGGATCGTCGTAGCCGCTTTGCGCGGAGCCTGCCGGCATCCAGATGAAGATCGCGCCGATGAGCAGCGTCACGACCCACACCGTCATGCTGACCAGCACGAACCACACCGGACGCCGCGATGACAGCCGCGCCTCGAGGATCGAGACCCCGGCGAATGCGGCGAGCAGGAAGATCGTGAGGAACGCCCGCCCGATGAGGCCGTTCTGGTTGCCCACGAGCACCCAGACGACGCTCACGATCGCTGCGGCGATGAGTGCGCCGATGGCGACCCAGATCGATGCACGCACCAGTGGGGACGAGGTCGACCGGTTCGCGGCGGGCGGGGTGGCGGGCGTCGGCTGCGTCATGAGAGGGATCCGTTCTGCGGGTCGGTCGCGCTGCCCCCATCGTGGCATGCGGCGTCCCCGCGGCCCAGGACGATGACGTCCCGCTGTGGATGACCGCCAGCGGGAAGCCTACGGGGAGGGCTACTGGGGGTGCGGACGCTCACCGCGCGCGAACTGCGCGACCAGCCGGTCGAGTCGCGCGGCGCGGGTCTCGGCCGTGGTGGCGGTCATGAGGCGGTGCAGCACTGCGTAGCGGTTGTTCGCGTTCGCCGTGGCGAAGGTCTCGACGGCGGTCGGGCCGGCCGCGGCGAGCGCGGCGACGAGGTCGTCGGGCACCTCCGCGGTCGCCGCCCCGGCGTATGCGCGATCCCAGCGACCGTCGGACTGTGCCGCATCGATCTCGATCTGGCCACGCGCGCGCATGCGCGCATCGGCGATGAGTCGTTCGACGATCTCGACGTTGCGGGCCGACCACATCGATCGCTTGCGGCGCGGGGTGAAGCGCTGCAGGAAGGTGGCCTCGTCGTTCGAGCGCTTCTGCCCGTCGATCCAGCCGCTGCACAGCGCCTCTTCGAGCGCCTCCTGGTAGACGAGGGAGGTCGGCTCGGTCACGCCCTTCTTGGCGAGCGCCAACCACACCCCGTCGGACTCGTCATCGTGAGCGATCAGCCATTCCCGCCACGCGGCGACGTCGACGACGACGAACACCTCGATGTCGGTCATTGGTCGAATCCGGATGCCGCGGTCACGCGCCCGAGCATACGGGCGGGGCGGGGCATCCGCCCGGAAAAACGAGGAACGGGCCTCGACATGCGAGGCCCGTTCTGGGGTGGCAGGTGAGGGATTCGAACCCCCGAAGGCTGAGCCGGCTGAGTTACAATCAGATCCCTTTGGCCGCTTGGGTAACCTGCCATGGCGCACCCGCCCGGCTTTTTCAGTCGACCGGAGGCGCGATCTCCGATCTTACCCGCGATGCGGTCCGTGTCGAAATCGGCCCGGGTGTGCGCTCAGGTGCCGATGCGGTCGAGGTCGATGCCGCCCAACGACTCGGGGAGGCGCAGCAGGGCGCCCTCGACGCGGCAGGTCGCGGCCGCGACATCCATCGCCCGCTGCAGCACCGCGCGCCACGCGTCGCCGCTCTCCGGACGCCCCTCGATGACGGATGCCGCGACCGACGCGAGCACCGCATCGCCGGCTCCCATCGTGTCGACGATGCGTCCCGGCAGGGCCGAGACGGGCAGCGAGACATCGGCGTCCCCGGCGACGATACGCGCGCCCGCAGAACCGCGGGTCGCGAGCACCGCCGCGACGCCGAGGCCGACGAGTCGGTCGGTGAGCGCATCGAGGGAGGTGCCGTAGAGCAGCTCGGCGTCGTCGTCGCCCACCTTGACGAGGACCGCCCCCGCGGCCGCGCGCTCGAACCCGCGCACGAACTCGTCGCGGTCGTGCAGCATGCCGGCGCGAGGATTCGGATCGATGGCGACGACGGATGCCGCGGCCACCGCGTCGATCAACTCGTCGGTCTGGGCGCGGTCGTCGAACGGCACGCAGCTGATCGCGACGAGCGGCGCGGCGGCGATGGCCGCACGCTCGGCGGCGCCGTAGACGACTCGCCGCTGTTGGGCGGCCGTGTTGAAGACGTAGGTCGGCTCGCCGCCGGCGCTGCGCGTGCTGACCGCGCGCGAGGTGCCGTGCGGCGACGCGGAGGCGATCAGCTCGACCCCGTAGTCGGCGAGAAACCCGCGGATGCGCTCCCCCGGCTCGTCGTCGCCGATCATCGCGATGAGGCTCGTCGGCACGCCGAGACGCGACAGTCCGACCGCGACGTTCAGGGCCGCACCGCCGACGAACTCGCGCACCCCGCTGTCGTCGCGCAGTTCGTCGATGAGCGCGTCGCCGATCACGACGACCCGGGATTCAGCGGCCATGGATGCTCCTTCGCAGTCGTGCCCACTCTGTCAGCGCGGAGCGCAGGGCGCCACCGCACGCGGGGCGTGTCAGACGCGCTCGGCGACGCGGGCGACGAACGACTCCGCCCGCTCCTTCGTGCCGTCGATGCGCACGTCGACGCTCGCCCGGATCTCGCCCGGCGCCAGCGGCGCCGCCAGCCGCACGTTCTCGTGGCAGCTGAGATCGGCGCAGATGTAGGTGCCGACGCTCGACCCCGAGGCATCCGGAAGTCGCGCCGAGAAGAGCGTCACCTGGTTGCCCGGCTGCATCGTGTGGCAGAGGTTGCACAGGCCCACATGTCCGCGTGACGACGAGGATGCCGCGCGCAGCACGACCCCGTGCGGAGAGCCGTCGCGTTCGGCGACGAGGTAGCCGCGGTCCCGGTTCTCGGGGTCGCGCCAGGCGAGGAAGTCGAGGTGGTCCCAGTCGAGGATCGGGAAGTCGTGCGGCAGGGCCAGCAGACGCAGGTCGTCGGTCGAGGCGTTCACGAACGCGGCGCGCAAATCGTTCTCGGTGAGCGCGTGCATGCCGACCAGTCTACGAACCGGGCAGCGCCCCGGCTCGGGACGCCGCCACATGCCGCGGATAGACTCGCGGGCATGGCAGACAGCTCCTTCGATATCGTCAGCAAAATCGATCGTCAGGAGGCCGACAACGCCCTCAACCAGGCGCACAAAGAGGTCGAGCAGCGCTACGACTTCAAGGGCACCGACGCGTCGATCGCGTGGAGCGGCGAGCAGATCCTCATCAAGGCGAACAGCGAGGAGCGCGCGAAGGCCGTGCTCGACGTGTTCCAGTCGAAGCTCATCAAGCGCGGCATCTCGCTGAAGTCGCTCGACTCCGGGGACCCCGTCGCCAGCGGCAAGGAGTACCGCATCACCTCGAGCCTCAAGGAAGGCATCTCGCAGGAGAACGCGAAGAAGATCGGCAAGATCATCCGCGACGAGGGCCCCAAGACCGTGAAGAGCCAGATCCAGGGCGACGAGCTGCGCGTGACCTCGAAGTCGCGCGACGACCTACAGGAAGTGCAGCGCCTCCTCAAGGCCGCCGACCTCGACGTCGACCTGCAGTTCGTCAACTATCGGTGATCGACCGGATGCCGCGGCATCCCGTCACAGCAATCGCATAGCGTTCTCTCCCCGCCCGCCCGGCTCAGACCTCGGGAGCGCATCAGTGCGACGCGCACGCTTCTTTCACAACGGAAGGAGCATCCGATGCGCAGAAGTGAGAAGGCGAAGCTGCGGGCGACCCTCGCGACCGCCGCGGTGATCTCAGCCGGAGCGGGCGTGCTGATCGCCGCCGCCCCCGCGGTCGCGACCGAGTGGAGCGGAACGAGCACGACCTCGACGTCGTCCTCGAGCACGGGGACCTCGAGCACGGGGACGTCGAGCACGGGCACATCCGGATCGAGCACGTCGTCGTCGGGCACCACTAACTCGGGCACGACGTCGTCCGGTTCGAGCTCGAGCTCGAGCAGCGGATCGACCAGCTCGAACTCCGGCTCGGTCTCGAGCGGATCCGGCACCACCTCGCACGGCACGACGTCGGGCTCACGATGACCGCCGCGCACGAGTGGGCGCTGTGGTCGACCGACGCCCGCCTCGTGGTCACCCGCGACGACGCCCTCCCGATGGCGATCGAGGTCGCGCAGCGCGAGCTCGCGATCATCGCCGCCGCGGTCGACCGGTTCGACGCGACATCCGAACTCAACCGCATCTCCGACCGGCTGCCGGACGGAGTGCGTGTGAGCGCCACGCTCGCCGACTTCGTGCGCGCCGCCCTCAAGGCCGCCGAGCTGACCGGCGGACTCGTCGACCCCACCGTGCGCACCGCGATGGACGCCCTCGGCTACGACCGCGACATCCGCCTGATCCTCGACGACGACCGGCCCATCCGCGTCGTCGTGCGTCACACCCCCGGGTGGCGCCGCATCACGCTCGACGGCGACCTGCTGACCGTGCCCGCGCACCTCTCCCTCGACCTCGGCGCGACCGCGAAGGCGCTCGCCGCCGATCGCGTGGCAGCCGCCGTCGCCGTCGCGTACGACTGCGGCGTGCTGCTCTCCCTCGGCGGCGACATCGCCTGCGCCGGCCCCGAGCCGGTCGGCGGCTGGCAGGTGACGGTGCAGGATGCCGCGGGCGAGCCGATCGACCAGGTCACCCTGCGCGCGGGCGCGGGCATCGCGACATCCAGTCTTCTTCATCGCCGGTGGCAGCGGGCGGGACGCGACATCCATCACATCGTCGACCCGCGCACCGGAGAGCCGGCGCCCGAGGTGTGGCGCACCGTGACGGTCGCGGCGCGCAGCTGCGTGGAGGCGAACGCCCTGTCGACGGCCGCGATCATCCGCGGCACCGAGGCGCCCGCGTGGCTCGCCGACGTCGCCCCCGCCCGCCTCGTGTCGGCCGTCGGCGACGTGGTCACGACCGGCGGCTGGCCGGCGCCGACCCGCCTCGCCGCGTAAGTCGAGCGCGCGCGGCCGACCGCCCGTGCGCGACGCCGGCTACGCCCGCGCGAGCACTCCGCCGACCCAGCGCGCGAGACGCGCGTACGCCTCCTCGCGGGCATCGTGGCGCGACAGGAAGACGTCGTGCAACGCACCCTCGATGCGCTCGACCGTCACCGACGAGCCGAGCTGCACCGCCGCACGGGCGATGTCGTCGACCACGAGCACGCTGTCGGCACGGGTGAGCTCCTCGCTCCACCGGGTGGGCACGGCGCTGCGCGCCGACAGCAGCACACACACTGGCGCGTCGATGCGCAGCCCCGCCTCGACGCGCGCGTGCCCCGCGAGAATCGCGTTCAGCCACCCGGTGTGCACCGCCATCGTCTGCTCAGGACGCCAGTCGAGATCGATCGACACCGGATCGGTCGGGTCGGCCACCTCGCGCTGCGCCCGTGTGTAGAAGCCGAGATCCACCTGCGGCACGGTCTCGTATGGACGCATCCGGGCCCCGATGCCGACGACCGGGGCGAGCGCACTGCGCCGACGCCCCGGCAGCTGGAACTCGAGCCACGGACTGTTCAGGATCACGGCTGCCGCCGCCCGCGGATGCCGGTCGGCCCACAGGCTCAGGGTCAGGCCTCCGGTCGAGTGCCCGAGCAGCACGAGCCGGCGATGCGGATGCCGCCCCTCGCCGTCGCGACCCATGGCGCCGAGGGCTGCGGCGATGTCCTCGTCGTAGGTCGTGAGGTCGGTCACGTACCCGGGGGTCTGCCCGGGCCGGAGGCTGCGTCCGTACTTGCGAAGATCCAGGGCGAAGAAGCGGGCACCGCGGGAGGTCCAGAATCGGGCGAGCCTCGTCTGGAAGAAGTAGTCCGACCACCCGTGCACGTAGAGCACATCGACGTCTCCGAGCGGCCTTGCGGCGAACCACGACGCCGGCCCCCGCTCAGGCACCGCACGCACCAGGGTGGCGACCACCGCACCCTCGGAGTCCTCCCCGAGGGGCAGGCTGAGCTGCATGAATCCGTCGCCGAGAATGTCGGCGCCCCACCCGACCGTCATGCCGCCAGCCTACGACCGCCCCGGACCGGCAAGATGATCCCCGTGACGATGAACTCTCCCCCGCACGTCGCCGCAGGATCCGTGACCGCACGCATGCGCCGCATGCTCGGCCGGAACCCCCGCGAGCACGGCCGCGCAGCGACCCCACTCGAACTCCTCTTCGACCTGACGTTCGTCGTCGCGTTCGGCATCGCCGGATCCCAGATGGCGCACGAGATCGCGGAAGGACGTCTCGCCGTCGGGCTCGGCGGATTCGCCTTCGGGATGTTCGCGATTATCTGGGCCTGGATCAACTTCTCGTGGTTCGCCTCGGCGTTCGACACCGACGACTGGGTGTACCGCCTCACGACGATGGTGCAGATGGCGGGCGTGCTGGTGCTCGCCCTCGGCCTCTCCGACGTGTTCCACTCGCTGGAGGGCGGCCACGGCATCGACAACACGGTGGTCGTCGCCGGCTACGTGATCATGCGCGTCGCCATGCTCGCCCAATGGCTGCGCCTCGCAGCCCAGTCGCCCGCGCACCGCCGAACGGCGCTGATCTACGCGACGTTCATCGCGATCGCACAGATCGGGTGGGTAGCCACCGCCGTGCTGCATCTCGAACTCGGCCCCACCCTGGCGTTCGCGGCCGTGCTCTACCTCATCGAGCTCGGGGGTCCGCTGCTCGCCGAGCGGCGGCATCCGACCCCCTGGCATCCGCACCACATCGCGGAGCGCTACGGCCTGCTCGTGCTCATCGCCCTCGGCGAAGGCGTGCTCGGCACGGTGACCGCGGTGCAGCCGATCATCGCCGAGAGCGGCTGGTCGGGCGACGCGATCGTTCTCGTCGCGGCCGGCGTGATCCTGACCTTCGGCATGTGGTGGGCCTACTTCGCGGTGCCGTTCGGCCACCTGCTCGAGCATCGCCCCGGCGGCGGCTTCGTGTTCGGCTACCTGCACATGCTCGTCTTCGCGGCGGTCGCCGCGGCGGGGGCGGGACTCCATGTCGGCGCCTACGTGGTCGAGGGGCAGGCGCACGTCGACTTCGCGGTCGCCGTGCAGGTCGTCGCGATCGCGGTCGCCGTGTTCCTCACGACCTATCTCGCGGTCGCCGCAACGCTCACACGCCGCGTGCGGCGCGCACACGCGGTCGCTCTGACGCTCGCTCTCGTCGTGCTCGCCGCCGCCGTCGTCCTGGCCGAGATCGGCACATCGTTCGCGCTCTCGATCCTGCTCGTCGCCGCGGCACCCTGGGTCGTGGTGGTCGGCGAGGAGCTCACCGCAGGGCGATCGGCCGCGGCATCCGGGCACTCCGAGCGCGGGACTGCCGCCGCGGGCGACTAGGCGGCCGGCAGCGGCCGCGGACGGGTGAGCAGCACGACGACCGCCGCCACCGCCGATGCGACGAGCGCGACGAGCGCCATCGGCACCGCCGTGTCCTCGCCCCACAGGCCGACGAGCGGGGAGGCGATCGCCCCGACGAGGAACTGGCTCGACCCGAGCAGGGCCGCTCCCGCGCCCCGCGCCGCAGCCGCGCGGGCGAGGGCGAGCGCACTCGCGTTCGACATGATAAAACCCGTCGCCGAGGTCAGCACGAACGCGCACAGGATGAACGTCGCCGGCTGCAGCGCCCCCGTGAGCGCGAGCACCGCCAGCCCGACCGAGGCGACGACGGAGAGCGCGACGCCGACCAGCAGTATCCGTCTCACGCCGACTCTCGGCGCGACCCGCGCGTTGACGAGGTTCGAGAGCACGATGCCCGCCGCTCCCGCCGCGAACCCGAACGCATACACGAGGGGCGGCATGCGCAGCACGGTCTGGCCGACGAACGGCGAGGCGGAGATGTAGGCCATCATCGCGGCGAAGCCGAACGCGAACACCGTCACATAGCCGCGCACGCCGCCGTCACGCAGCAGCGTGCCATAGCGGGCGAACGCACCCGCCACCCCTCCTGCGTGTCGCTTCTCGGGCGGCAGCGACTCCGGCACCACCGCCACGGCGAGCACGAACATTGCGACCGAGATCGCGGCGAGCACCCCGAGCACCCCGCGCCAGCCGGCGATCGCCGCGACCGCGCCGCCGATGGGGGGTGCGATGAGCGGCCCGAGCCCGACGAGCATCGCGATGAGGCTCAGCGCCCGCACCGCCGTCTCGCCCTCGCTGAGGTCCACGGCGATCGCGCGGGCGAGCATCATGCCCGCGGCTCCCGTCAGACCCTGCACCAGGCGCAACGCGATGAACACCTCGACGGTCGGCGTGAACGCCATCGCGACACCGGATGCCGCGAACACCGCCAACGCGATGACCAACACGGGGCGCCTGCCGAACCGGTCGGACAGAGGTCCGAGGATCAGTTGACCCACGCCGATGCCGATGAGGAACGCGGTGAGGGTCAGCTGCACGCTCGAGGCGGGAGCGGCGAGCTCGGTGCCGATCTGCGTGAACGACGGAAGGTACATGTCGACCGCGAACGGGCCGACCGCCGTGATGAACCCGAGTGCCGCGAGCAGCCCGGGGGTGAGTCGCCGTCCCGCGGTCATTCGCCGCGGGAGATGCTGATCATCTCGTCGCGCGGAACGACCTTGATGCGCGCACGCTCGTGCGGAGCCCCGAGGGCGATCTCGTGCTCGTCGAGGCGGTGCCAGCCCTCGAGGTCGGTCCAGCGCACACCGCGCTCGGCGAGGAGCGCGGGGATCGCCTCGTCGGACGGGTCCTCGGGCTGCCACCACGACGCCTGGTCGCCCACGAGGTGGCGCACGGTCTCCATCGCGTCGGACTTGGTGTGGCCGATGAGTCCCACCGGCCCGCGCTTGATCCACCCGGTCGCGTAGACGCCCGGAACGATCTCGTTCGAGTCGGGCTCGAGCACCTGACCCTCGTGGTTCGGGATGACCCCGTGACGCTCGTCGAACGGCACCCCCGGCAGCGGCGAGCCGAAGTAGCCGACAGCGCGGTAGAGCTGCCCGATCGGCACCTCGCGCAGCTCGCCGGTGCCGACGACCCCGCCCTGCCCGTCGGGACGGGTGCGCTCGTAGACGAGGGACGCGACCCGGCCCGCGGCATCCGTCGTGACCTCGACAGGCTTCGCCCAGAAGTGCAGGTGCAGGCGGCGCGAGGCGGGCCCGGCAGCACCGTTCGCCGCCGGACGCGTGCGCCACTCCTGCAGCACGCGGTCGATGACCTTGACCTGCTTGTTGCTCGCGATCGCCGCGAGGGAGGCCTCGTCGTAGTCGAAGTCCTCGTCGTAGACGACCATGTCGACGTCGCGCAGCTCACCGAGCTCGCGCAGCTCGAGCGGGGTGAACTTCACCTGCGCCGGGCCGCGGCGGCCGAACACGTGCACGTCGGTGACGGGGCTCGCCTCGAGGATCTCGTAGACGTTGCCCGGCACCTCGGTCGGCAGCAGGTCGATCGCGTGCTTCGCGAGAATGCGCGACACGTCGAGCGCGACGTTGCCGACGCCGACGACAGCGACGGATGCCGCCTCGAGCGGCCAGGTGCGCGGCACGTCGGGGTGCCCGTCGAACCAGCTCACGAAATCGGCCGCGCCGTACGAGCCCTGAGCGTCGATCCCGGGGATGTCGAGGTCGGCGTCACGGATCGCTCCGGTCGCGAAGATGACCGCGTTGTAGTGCTTCTTCAGGTCGTCGAGGGTGATGTCGACGCCGTAGCGCACGTTGCCGAAGATGCGGATGTCACCGCGGTCGAGCACCTCGCGCAGCGCCGTGATGACGCCCTTGATGCGCGGGTGGTCGGGGGCCACGCCGTAACGCACGAGTCCGTAGGGAGCCGGCAGGTGCTCGAACAGATCGATCGAGACGTCGAAGGGCCGCTGTTCCTTCAAGAGGATGTCGGCGGCGTAGATCCCTGCGGGACCGGCACCGACGATGGCCAGCCGGAGCTTGGTCATGGGGGTGTCCTTTCGTGGGGCGCGACGCAGTCGGATGCCGCGGCGCGGCCGGGCGTCGTGGGTCAGCTGCTGCGGTCGACGACCGCGTCGGCGAACCGCGTGAGGCCCTCGCGCACGGGCCCGGCGGGGAGCGGCGCCAGGGCGGCGACCGCGTCAGACGCCCACTGACGGGCGAGCTCGAGCGTGCGGCGGGTCGCGGGGTGCTCGCGCAGCCGGGTGAGCGGCTCGTCGAGGATCGCCGGGTCGGCGCCGTCGGCGATGCGGGCGACGCCCTCGTCGATGCGGGCGCGCAGGTCGACCGAGGCGGCGTCGGTGTCGGCGCCGAGCAGCAGGTAGGGCATGGTCGGAACGCCCGCGCGCAGGTCGGTGCCGGGCACCTTGCCGGTCTCGTCGGCGTCGGCCGAGAGGTCGATGACGTCATCGAGCAACTGGAACGCGACGCCCGCCTTGTCGCCGAAGACCTGCAGCGGCTCGGCGTACTCCTCGGGGCCGTTGCCGAACGTGATTCCGGCCTTCGCGGATGCCGCGATGAGCGAGCCGGTCTTGTCGGCGAGCACCTGCAGGTAGAACTCCACCGGGTCGTCGTCGTCGGACGCACCCACGGTCTCGTGCAACTGGCCGAGCACGAGTCGTTCGAACGTGTCGGCCTGCAGCTGGATGGCGGCATCGCCGTGGCGGGCCATGATCTGGCTGGCGCGGGAGAAGAGCAGGTCGCCGGTGAGGATGGCGATGCTGTTGCCCCACACGGCATGGGCGGCCGGAACGCCGCGGCGCACGTCCGCACCGTCCATGACGTCGTCGTGGTAGAGGGAGCCGAGGTGGGTGAGCTCGAGGGCGGCGGCACCCTCGATGACCGGCTGTGTCGCGCCGTCGCCGAGCTGCGCGGTGAGCAGCGTCAGCATCGGCCGCACCCGCTTGCCGCCGGCCTGGTAGAGGTAGCGGCTGGTGACGTCGGCGAGCCGATCGGTGAACGCGATCTCGGTCGCCAGCTGGGCCTCGACCTGCGCGAGACCCACTTCGACCGTCTTCCACAGGCGACGGGAGGCCGGCCCCGCGAACACCCGCTCCGTCACGCTGAGGTGACCTGCCAGGGGCAGACCGGGCGCGGACGAGGTCGGAGTCACGCAGACAGCCTACCGGCGCTCACTCCACCGGTGGCCGCCGATCCCGTCGGTCGAGAACGCCTCGTAGCCGATGCCCAGGTGCGCCGATCAGGCCTTCACCGCACGGTGCAGCGCGACGATGCCGAAGGTGAGGTCGCGGTAGGCGACATCGGTCCAGCCGGCCTCGCGCACCCATGCGGCGAGCGCGCGCTGGGCGGGCCAGGCCTTGATCGACTCGTTGAGGTAGTCGTACGCATCGGCGTTCGAACTCACCCAGCGGGCGACGGTGGGCAGCACGCGGTCGTTGTAGAAACGGTAGAGCGCCGCGAAAACCGGATTCTGCGGCTGGGAGAACTCGCAGATCACGAGGCGGCCGCCGGGCTTGGTGACCCGCAGCAGCTCGGCGAGGGCGACCTTGGGCTCGGCGACGTTGCGCAGCCCGAACGAGATGGTGACGGCGTCGAACGATGAGTCATCGAACGGCAGCGCCATGGCGTCGGCTTCGACGAAGGAGAGATTCGGGATGCCGCCGTGCCGCCGCGCGCCCTCGGCGATCATGCCGGGCGAGAAGTCCGCGGCGACGACCTCGGCGCCGCTGCGGGCGAGTGCGACGCTCGATGCTCCTGTGCCCGCCGCGAGGTCGAGCACCCGCTCCCCCGGCTGCGGCGCGACGGCGCGGGTCATCGCGATGCGCCAGAGGCGATCGTTGCCGAGGCTCAGCAGCGTGTTGGTGCGGTCGTAGGCCGCGGCCACCTGATCGAACATGCCGCTCACGCGGGCGGGATCCTTGCCCAGGTCGGCGCGGTTGGGCTCGTCGGCGGCGGTCACCCGTCGAGTCTAGGCGGGCCGGGCGAGGCCTAGGCTGGACGGGTGACCCTGCCCGATCTCCCCCGACTGGTGGCGGTCACCCGGGAGACTATCGCGCACGAGGATCTGCTGGCTCTGGCGGACCCGCACACGCCGCTGGTGTGGTCGCGGCGCGGCGACGGATTCGTCGGGATCGGTCGCCCGCTGATCGCCCTCGAGGCATCCGCGGACGCCGCGACCCGGCTCGCGTCGACGTGGCGCGCGATCGCGGATGCCGCGTCCGTCGACGACGAGGTGCACGCCCCCGGCACGGGCCTCCTCGCCTTCGGCTCTCTCGCGTTCGACGAGCACGCCGAGGCGCGCTCCCGTTCGGGTGCGACATCGCGACTGGTGGTTCCGCCCGTCGTCGTCGGCCGCACCGGCGGGAAGACCTGGATCACGCGCATCACGAGGGAGGAGGCATCCGATCAGGGCGAGGATGTCGCCCCGATCCCGTACGGCCCGTACTGGTCGGCCACGCTCGGACCCGGTGCGCAGAGCCCCGAGGACTACACCCGCGCCGTCGCCGAGGCGGTGGCCCGCATCGGCCGCGGCGAGCTCGAGAAGGTGGTGCTGGCCCGCGACCTCGTGGGTTCGGTGCCGGCGGGCGCCGACCTGCGCCGGCTCGTGCGCGCGCTGCAGAGCGGCTACCCCGACACGTGGACCTTCGCCGTCGGCGGCCTCATCGGCGCGAGCCCCGAGACCCTCGTCACCGTGCACGACGGCACCCTCACCGCCCGGGTGCTCGCCGGCACCGCCGCGCGCGGCGCCGATGCCGATCGGGATGCCGCGGCCGCCGTCGCTCTCGCGACCAGCCAGAAGGATCTCGACGAGCACCGCTTCGCCGTGCAGAGCGTGCTCGACGCGCTCGCCGGTCACACGCGCGCGGTGACCGCCGCCGAGACGCCCTTCACCCTGAAGCTGCCCAACGTGTGGCATCTCGCGACCGACGTCGAGGGCGACCTGGGGCACGAGGCATCCGCTCTGGATCTCGTCGCGGTGCTGCACCCCACCGCCGCGGTCGCCGGTACCCCGACGGCGTCGGCCCTCGCGACGATCCGCGAGCTCGAGCCGTTCGACCGCGGACGCTACGCCGGTCCGGTCGGCTGGATCGACGGCGACGGCGACGGCGAGTGGGCGATCGCGCTGCGCTGCGCGCAGTTCGGCGCAGAGTCGTCGTCTCCCACGGCCGAGTATCGCGACGACATCCCGGTGACGGCGTTCGCGGGCGCCGGCATCGTCGCCTCGAGCGACCCCGAGGCGGAGCTGCTCGAGACCCGGGTGAAGTTCCGCCCCATCGTCGACGCGCTCGCCTGAGCGGATGCCGCGGCGCGCTCAGCGCTCGAGAGGCACCTCGATGAGCTGACGTCCGCCCGACGGCGATGTGAGCACCTGATCGAGCGCGGACCGTGTCGTGACGCGGTGGTACTCCCAGCCGTAGGCGAGGGCGAGCTGTTCGAGGCGCACGGTCTGCGGCGTGTACTGCACGCGATCCATCGCCTCGGGGCCTGCGATCTGGGCCACCTCGAGCCCGTCGAAGATCGTGCCGCCGCCGTCGTTGCCGACGATCACCTGGATGCGCGGTTCCGGCTCGCCGGGCGCGGCCAGCAGCGCGCCGACGTCGTGCAGCAGCGCGAGGTCGCCGAGGAGCACCCGGGTGACGCCCGGTCGCCCGTCCGCCTGCGAGGCGGCGGCGACGCCGAGGGCGGTCGCGATCGTGCCGTCGATACCCGCGAGCCCACGGTTGGCGTGCACCCGCACCTTCTTGCCGCCGAGCACCTGGTCGGCGACCCGAACGAGCCGCGACGATCCGAACACGAGTCGGTCGTGCGGCCAGGTGGCGCGCCAGACGGCGTCGACGAGCAGCGTGCGGTCGACCCGCTCCCGCGCGACCGCGAGCTCGGCGTCGATCGCACCGAGGCGGCGCTGGGGCTCGGCGGACGCGAGCGCATCGGCGTCGGGCGCGGGCGGGGTGAGATCGACGGATGCCTCACGCGACGCCCGCAGCCATGCACCGAGCCACTCGCGGTCGGTGTCGCCGGGTTCGACGGCGAGCGCGTCGACGGCGAGGCTCTCACCGTTGAGGTTGAGCGGCTCGCCGGGGCCGCGCAGCGCGACAACCTCGACGTCGGCACGCGAGAGCAGGGCGGTGACCTCGCGGCTGAGAGTCGGATGCCCCAGCACCACCGCCCGCTCGACGGCTCCGCCGAGCGCGGGATCGCGGAGCAGTTCGCGATAGCCGTGCACGAGCTGCCGGCCGAACCGGGCGCCGGAGACGATCTCGGCGACGAGCGGCCAGCCGCCCAGGTGGGCGAGCTGCTCGGCGTCGGGCCCGGCGTCGGATCCGGCGATCACCACGGTGCGCGGACCCCGCACGAGCAGGTGCGGCAGGGGCTCGGGGTCGGTCGCGACATCCGCCTCGCCGATGCCGCCGCCGCCCTGGTAGAGCGCGCCGAACGACTCCTCTTCGCCCTCCTCGGCGGGGGCGGCGGGAACGGGAACGGCCGCAGCCTCGGCCGCGAACCAGGCCGGGAGGGGCCCGGCGAGCGGCTCGCGGTACGGCAGGTTCAGGTGCACCGGGCCGGCGGCGCGGGTGCCGGCACCGATGGCCTCCTCGACGGCCTGGGCGGCCACGGCGCGCAGCATCGCGGTCTGCTCGGCGGTGCCGTCGGGGTCGGTCTCCTCGGGCACCGGAAGATCGGTCTCGTGGCGCGCGGCGAGCGCGAAGAGTCCCGGCTGGCGGGTGGTCTGGTTCGCGCCCACGCCGCGCAGCTCGGGCGGGCGATCTGCGGTGAGCAGCAGCAGCGGCACGCCGGCGTGGTGCGCTTCGAGGGCGGCAGGCAGCAGGTTCGCGACCGCGGTGCCCGAGGTGCAGATGACGGCGGCGGGCATACCGGACTCGCGGCCGATGCCGAGCGCCGTGAAGCCCGCGACGCGCTCATCGATGCGCACGTGCAGCTGGGCGAGTCCGCGGCGGTCGAGCTCCGCGGCGGCGAGGGCGAGGGCCTGGGAGCGCGAGCCGGGGCTGACGACGAGATGCCGCACCCCCTGCGCGACGAGCGCGCCCAGCAGGGCCGCGGCGGCATCCGTCGCCGGAGATCGATCGGTCACGCGGTCAGCCCTTGCGCTTCTCGTCGTCGTCGGTCGTACGGGGAGGGAGGTCGGGGTCGGCGTCCTCCGCGTCGAGGCGTGCCAACTCCTCCTCCAGCCGGCGGATGCGCTCATCCTGGTCGGAGAGATCCGCGAGCGACCCGAGGAACGCGGGGTCGTCGTCGGGGGCGGGCCGTCCGGCGGAACGAAGCCGCGAGCGGCCGATGGTGAACCAGAGCACCCCGCCGATGACCGGCAGGAGCAGCAGGATGAGGATCCACACGGGCTTGGACACGCCGCGGTGCCGGTCGGCCGGTTGCACAGCGCCGTCGATGACGCTGTAGATCCAGAACACGACCGCGAGCACTGCAACGATCAGCACGAGCCGCATGCCCTCATCCTAGGCGCGCCCGCCGGGGAGAGGCCTGGGGAGGACGGCGGGATGACGCATCGGCTCGTTCAGGCGACACCTCACCGGCCGACCTACGATGGAGGGATGTCCGCCCATCCCGTGCGCTCGGCCGTGCTCTACTCGGTGCTGCGTCTGCTCGCATTCGCCGTGCCGTTCGGCCTCATGATGCTGCTGCCGATCTTCCAGCAGTTCGTCTGGCTCGCCGCGATCTTCGCCGCACTGATCGGACTGAGCATCTCGGTGATCTTCCTGCGACGCCCCCTCGACGAGGTCACCACGACCCTCGCCGACAACCGCGAGCGTCGGCGCGCCGCGCGCAGCGGCGACCGCGTGCGCCGCAACGAGTTCGACGAGGACGAGGCGGCAGACGCCTACTTCGGCGACGACGACGCGCGCTGAGCGTCACCCACCGGCCGGGGCGGATGCCGCGGTTCAGGCCGAGAACGCCCAGAACAGCAGTGCGCCGTATGCGAGGGCTCCGAGCGACGTGAGACTGAGGGCGATCACGAGCTCCTGCGGCTTGCCGTACATCCACACGATGAGCAGCGCCGGACCGAGCAGCAGCAGCGACATCAGCGCGAGCCACGCGATCGGGTAGAAGAACCCGAGGAAGCAGGCGATCAGCAGCGCCACGACGACGAACACCGTGTACAGCACCTGTGTGCCGCGCGCACCGATCAGCACGCTCAGGGTGCGCTTGCCGGCCTCACGATCCTGGGGGATGTCGCGCAGGTTGTTCGCGAGCAGCACGGCACAGGCGAGCAGACCCGCTGCGACCCCGCCGAACCAGGCTTCCTGCGGCACGACGCCGACCTGGATGAAGGTCGTTCCGGCCGTGGCGACCAGCCCGAAGAAGACGAAGACGAACACCTCGCCGAGGGCGTTGTAGCCGTAGGGACGCTTGCCGCCGGTGTAGAACCACGCCGCCGCGACGCACACCGCGCCGACGATCAGCAGCCACCAGTGCTGGGTGCGCACCGTGAGCACGACTCCGACGATGCCCGCGAGCGCGAAGAACGCCAGGGCGACAGCGAGGACCGCCTTCGGGGCGGCCTTGCGGGAGCCGGTGAGCCGGCCCGGGCCCACCCGGTAGTCGTCGGTGCCGCGGATGCCGTCGCTGTAGTCGTTCGCGTAGTTCACGCCGATCTGCAGGAAGACCGCGACCGCGAGGCATCCGAGTGCCAGCACCCAGTGAAGGTTCGGGTCGATCACGTGCGCGGCGCCGGTGCCGATGAGCACGGGGGCGATAGCGAGCGGCAGGGTGCGCAGACGCGCGGCGGCGATCCAGTCGCGTACACCCGCGCGACGCGGCGCGGTCGCGGGCGAGCCGGAGCGCTGCGGATTGCCTCGGGGGTGCGTCTTGCGCGCGGGCGCCGAGCGCCGCTTCTTGGTGTTGCCTGCCACGGGGAGCAATCCTAGGGGCGCGCGCTCATGTGCCCGCCGAGAGGGCGGCGCGTGCGTGCGCGGCGAGCGCACGCCGGTCGGGCTTCCCCGATGCGAGCAACGGCATCTCGGCGACGGTCAGCAGGTGCGCGGGGCGCGCTGCGCCGCCCACCTCGGCCTCGACGCGCGCGCGGGCCGCGGCGAGCGCGGCGGCCTCGTCGACGTCCCCCGCGACGACGATGGCGGATGCCTCGCCCCACCGCGCGTCCGGAACCCCGACGACGACCGCGGCGACGAGCGCGGGCACCGTGCGCACCGTCCGCTCCACCCGGTCGAGCGAGACGTTCACCCCGCCCGAGACGATCACGTTGTCGATACGGCCGGTGATGCGCAGCATCCCGTCGTCGACGCTGCCGGAGTCGCCCGTGCGATACCAGCGCACCCCGTCGGCGTCGACCGGGAACACCGCCGCGGTGAGTGCCGGATCACCCAGGTAGCCGTCGGCGAGCGTCGGCCCCGCCACGTGCACCTCGCCCGCTTCGACGCGCAGCCGCACGCCGTCGAGCGGCGCTCCGTCGTAGACGCATCCGCCGGCGGTCTCGCTCGACCCGTAGGTGCGCACGATGCGTACCCCCGCCGCCGCGGCCCGTTCGGCGAGCGCGGGGGCGAGCGCTTGACCGCCGATCAGCACGGCGTCGAAGCTCGCGAGCGCTCGGGCGGCGGCGGCATCCGCGTCGAGCAGGTCGCTCAACTGGGTCGGCACCAGGGCCGTGTAGCGGGGCCCCGGGCCGAGGGCGTCGGTGGCCTCGATGACATCGGATGCCGCGAACCGTCCGCCGTGCGCAATCGATGGCAGCACGACCGGCTCGGTGCCGCTGACGACCGAGCGCACCAGCACCTGCAGGCCGGCGACGTAGGTGGGGGTCAGCGCGAGCAGCCAACGCCCGGCGCCGAGCAGCCCCACGGTTGCGCGCGCCGACGCGAGCAGGGCATCGGCCGACAGCACGACCGACTTCGGATGCCCCGTCGACCCCGACGTCGTGATGACCGCCGCCGCGCCCGGCAACAGGTCGTCGCGCGAGGACAGGGAGCCTTCGCGGGCAACGTCCTGTTCTCGCGCGTTCTCCTGCGGGCGCGCGGCCGGCGCCGCAGCCACCGGCTCGCCGCCGAGACGCAGTGCGGGCCCCGACCCGTCGAGCGCGGCGCGCAGCGCACGGGTCAGGGCCGCGACATCCGTCATCTCAGAAGTGCCAGGGATACGGCGACCAGTCGGGGTCGCGCTTCTCGAGGAATGCGTCGCGGCCCTCGACGGCCTCATCGGTGCCGTAGGCGAGACGCGTCGCCTCGCCCGCGAACAGCTGCTGGCCGACGAGCCCGTCGTCGACCGCGTTGAACGCGTACTTCAGCATGCGGATCGCCGTGGGCGACTTGCCGAGGATCGTGCGTGCCATCGCCACCGCCTCGCGCTCGAGGTCCTCGTGCGCGACGACACGGTTGATCGCCCCGATCTCGTACGCCCGCTCTGCGGAGTATTCCTCCGCCAGGAAGAAGATCTCCCGCGCCACCTTCTGACCCACCTGGCGCGCGAAGTACGCCGAGCCGTACCCCGCGTCGAACGAGCCCACGTCGGCGTCGGTCTGCTTGAACCGGGCGTGCTCCCGCGAGGCGATCGCCAGATCGCACACGACGTAGAGCGAGTGCCCGCCGCCGGCTGCCCATCCGGGGACGACCGCGATCACGGGCTTCGGCATGAAGCGGATGAGCCGCTGCACCTCGAGGATGTGCAGCCGCCCGGCGCGGGCCGGGTCGTGCACCGCGGTCTCGTCCTCGCTGTATTTGTAGCCGTCGCGACCGCGGATGCGCTGGTCACCGCCCGAGCAGAACGCCCACCCGCCGTCCTTCGGGCTCGGCCCGTTGCCGGTCAGCAGCACCACGCCGATGCGCGGGTCCTGACGCGCGATGTCCAGCGCCCGGTAGAGCTCGTCGACCGTGTGCGGACGGAACGCGTTGCGCACCTCGGGTCGGTCGAACGCGATGCGGGCGATGCGCCCGTCACGGCTGACGTGGGCGGTGATGTCGGTGTACGACGCCACCCTCGGGGCATCCGCCCACTCGGACTCATCGAACAGCGGCGAGATCATGCGCGGCTCAGTTCTTGCCGTCGCGCCACTGCAGCCAGCGGCGCACGACGTCGAAGTCCCAGTCGGGTCCGTCGAAGCCGAGCGTGAACAGGCGCACGCCGGCGTCATAGAGCGCGTCGGCGTCGTCGGTCGTGCGGCGCTGCAGCTCGTTCGAGACGACCAGGTTCGACACGTCCGTGCCGTCCTTCGCCGCCCACTCGTCGATGACCGAGATCTTGTGCGCGAGCTCCTCGGGGGTGACGAAGCTGTGCCAGATGTCGGCGTGACGGGCGACGATGCGCAGTGTCTTCTGCTCGCCCTTGCCGCCGATGAGCACCGGGATCTTTCGGGTCGGCACCGGCACCAGCTTCTCCCAGCGCGCCTCGATACGCGGGAGCGCCTCGGCGAGGGCGGTGAGGCGGGTGCCGGGGGTGCCGAACTCGTAGCCGTACTCGTCGTAGTCGCGCTCGAACCAGCCCGAGCCCGTGCCGAAGATGAAGCGCCCCTCGCCGCCCTTGGCCGAGATGTGGTCGACCGTGCGGGCCATGTCGGCCTGCAGGTCGGCGTTGCGGTAGCTGTTGCAGTTCACGAGGGCGCCGAACTCGACCTTCTCGGTCTGCTCGGCCCACGCCGCGAGCATCGTCCACGACTCGAAGTGGCGGCCCTCGGGGTCGCCCGAGAGCGGGTAGAAGTGGTCCCAGTTGAAGAGGATGTCGACGCCGAGGTCTTCAAGGGTGAGGACCGCACGACGGATGTCTTCGTACGAGACGTGCTGGGGACGGATCTGGATGCCGAGACGGACCGGGGTGTCGAGGAGCATGGCATCCAGCCTATTCCTGCCCCGCCCGACGCCGCCGCCCTCGCGGCCGGCCTGGGCGGCGGCGGGCGGTGCTCAGCCGAAGAAGCCGAAGCGGATGATGCTGGCGACCCCGACCACGACGCAGTAGATCACGAACGGGTACAGCGTGCGCGTGTGGAAGTAGCGCGACAGGAACGCCACCGCGGCGAAGGCCGCGACGAATGCGCAGATCGAGCCGACGATGACCTGGCCCATGATGCCGCGGGCGTCGGGCTGCAGCAGGTCGGGGACCTTCAGAACCCCGGCGGCGAGGATGACGGGCGTGGCGAGCATGAACGCGAACCGTGCGGCGCTCTCGTGGTCGAGGCGGCGCAGGAGTCCGGCCGAGATCGTCACACCCGAGCGGGAGATGCCGGGCAGCAGGGCGAGCGCCTGGGTGGTGCCGATCAGGGCTCCCTCGCCGAGGGACAGGTCGTCGATGCGGCGGGCGGCGACGCCGCGGGCCTCCGCACGCGACCCGGCGGCACGGGCGGCCCGCCCGGCGAGGATCGTCTGACGGCGACGCAGCAGCTCGGCCGTCAGCAGCACGAGGCCGTTCAGGGTCAGGAAGACGGCGGCCACGAGCGGGGTCGAGAAGAGCACACGCAGCGGCTTCTCGAGCAGCAGGCCGATGACGCCCACCGGGATCGTTCCGATGATGAGCAGCCACGCCAGACGCGCCTCGCTGCGGCCGAGACTGCGGTGGCTCAGCGACCAGAAGAACCCGCGGATCACCGCGACCCAGTCCCGCCAGTAGAAGACGATGAGCGCGAGCGCCGTCGCAACGTGCAACGCCACGACGAACGCGAGGAACGGGGTGTGCCCCGACGAGTCGCCCTGGGTGACGAGGGACTGCCACTCGCCGCCGATCCACGCGGGGACGAGAATGGAATGCCCGAGGCTGGAGATCGGGAAGAGTTCGGTCACTCCCTGGAGGAGTCCGATGACGACGGCCTGCAAGTAGGTCAGATCCACGCGGGCATAATCGCACACCCGCTCATGGATGACGCTAAGGAAACGGAACGACCGATGCCAGACACCCCGTCGCTCGCCGACATCGCCGCCACGGCGCGGGTCGTCTCATTGCCGATGGCGACCCGCTTCCGGGGCGTGACCGTGCGCGAGGCGCTGCTGTTCGAGGGGCCGCAGGGCTGGTCGGAGTTCTCCCCCTTCGCCGAGTACGACGACGACGAGGCATCCGTCTGGCTGCGTGCGGCGATCGATTACGCCTGGATGCCGCAGCCCGCCGCCCGCCGCGACGAGATCCCGGTGAACGCGACCGTGCCGGCGGTCGCGGCGGACGAGGTGCCCGTCGTGCTGGCCCGCTTCGACGGCTGCCGCACCGCGAAGGTGAAGGTCGCCGAGCGCGGGCAGTCTCTCGCCGACGACGTCGCCCGCGTCGCGGCGGTGCGACGGGCGCTCGGCCCGGAGGGACGCGTGCGCCTCGACGCGAACGGCGGATGGAACGTCGACGAGGCCGAGCACGCCATCCGCGCGCTGGAGCCGTACGACCTCGAATACGTCGAGCAGCCGTGCGCGCGGGTCGACGAGCTCGCCGACATCCGCGCCCGCATGCACGACCTCGACGTGCCGATCGCCGCCGACGAGAGCGTGCGCAAGGCCGAGGATCCCCTCGCCGTGGCCCGCGCGGGGGCGGCCGACATCCTCGTCGTCAAGGCGGCGCCGCTCGGCGGTCTCTCCCGGGCACTGGAGGTCGTGGCCGCGGCGGGGCTGCCGGCGGTGGTCTCGAGCGCGCTCGACACCTCGGTCGGGCTCGGCATGGGACTCGCCCTCGCTGCCGCGCTCCCCGAGCTCGACTACGACTGCGGGCTCGGCACCTCGTCGCTGTTCCTCGCCGACGTCACAGCGCAGCCGCTGCGCCCCGAAGGCGGTGTCATCGCCGTGCGCCGCGTGCAGCCCGACGCGGCGCTGCTGGCGCGGCACGAGGCATCCGACGACCGACGCGACTGGTGGATGTCACGCCTCGCCCGCTGCCACGCGCTGATCGCCGGCTGAGCGAGGCGCGGCTCAGAGCAGCGACTGCAGCAGACCGAGCTGCAGCTGGGCGGTGCCGAAGATGGCGAGGTACACGAGGATCGTGAGAAGCGGGATCCACGGGGTCAGCACGCGGCCGACCTTCGCGAGCGCCGTGCCCGCATAGCCCTCGCGGAACACATGCAGCACGGTGGCGAACCACATGGGGGTCACCGCGAGGTAGACCAGGGCGCACCACGGGCACAGCGTGTGCAGCGAGAAGATGCTCTCCGACGCGAGCCAGAGCACGAAGCCCATCGCGAAGGTCATGCCGGCCAGGAACAGCCACCAGAACCAGGCGGCGAAGCGCGCCCGGGCCAGAAGCCCCACCCCGACCGCGATCGGTGCGGGGAACATCATGAGACCGAGGATCGGGTTCGGGAACCCGAACACGTTGCCCTGCGGCGACTGGATGTTCTTGCCGCACTGGATGAACGCGTTGACCGAGCACGAGAGCGCCGCGTCGGGGTTCTTCAGCAGCGCCAGATCGTCGAGCGTCAGGTTGAACGCCGCGATGAGACCCGCCAGGCCACCGACGATCAAGAGGATCGGGAGGGCGAGCGGGATGCGGGATGCGGGGGCTGCGGCGGCGGTCGGCGTCGGCGAGGTCACCTCGCGAGGCTATCGCGACCGGCGCACGACGGGGTCGCACCGGCGCGGATCCACAGGGTTCCGACGGCTCGACACGGCGGCGGCTCAGCCTGCGGGCGACTCGACCAGCAACGACGCCAGAGCCGCGATGCGCTCGGCGCACTGCTGCTCGGCCCGCTTCGGCGACAGGCGCGCGATCGCCGCGTGCACCGCGGCATCCTCCCACGTGTTCACGAGCATCCGGGCGGCCTCGTCGTCGGGGACGCGCAGCGCGAGACGCGACGTGCGCCGGATCTCGGCGATGATCTGCGCGACCCGGGCGGCCATCGCGCCGTCCCAGGCGAGATAGGCACGGGCCAGGCGCTCGTCGCGCATCGCGTTCGTGCGGATCTCACTCATGAGCAGCACGCCGAGACGGTCGTCGGTGGCGATGTCGAGCACGAAGCGCACGATCTCCGCGGTGCTGCGGGGCACCTCGACGGCGGCCATCTCGGACACGCGGTCCGCGACGCGGGCGAGCTTGGTGTCGGAGACCTGACGGGCGAGTTCGAAGAAGAGATCCTCCTTCGACTCGAAGTTGGAGTAGAAGGCTCCGCGGGTGAAACCGGCGCGCTCGCAGATCGCCTCGACGGATGCCCCGTCGAAGCCGACTTCTGCGAACACCTCGGAGGCCGCCTCGACCAGGCGGGCTCGGGTGTTCTCGCGACTGCGCGTCGTCGGCATCAGCGACGCACCACCTCTCCGTGCGCTCATCCGCCGTTCAGGTTGCGGGGGATGGCGGACTCTACGATACACACCTGTATCGGATACAGTCATGTATCGAACCCCGAACCTCGATTTCGCGGAGGCGTCGTGTCCACACTGCTCTACTCGCTCGGCCGTTGGTCGTTCCGCCACCCGTGGCGGGTGCTGCTGACC
The DNA here is from genome assembly GCF_005503465.1 of Microbacterium sp. 4NA327F11. Classification (NCBI taxonomy): domain Bacteria; kingdom Bacillati; phylum Actinomycetota; class Actinomycetes; order Micrococcales; family Microbacteriaceae; genus Microbacterium; species Microbacterium sp. 4NA327F11. The sequence goes on from NZ_SCOB01000012.1 coordinate 29,448, forward strand.
TGGGTGCTGCTGCTGGTCATCGCCGGCGGCGCCGCCGCGGTGTTCGGCAAGGGCACCGACAACGCGTTCTCGATCCCGGGCACGGAGTCCCAGGCCGGCCTCGAGCAGCTCAGCCGCACCTTCCCGCAGGCGGCCGGCACGAGCGCGCAGATCATCGTGGTCGCCGCCCCCGGGCAGACGGTCGACGAGAGCGCCTACACGAGCGAGATCGCGAACACCGTCACCGAGATCGGAGCGCTCGACGGCGTGCTGGGAGCGACCGATCCGTTCGGGAAGACCGTCAACGGCCTCGTCTCCGACGACAAGAGCGCCGCCATCATCAGCATGCAGTTCAACGGCCAGGTCACCGACGTTCCAGCGAGCACGAAGACCGACCTGCAGTCGATCACGACCTCGCTGCAGCACGCCCTCCCCCAGGGCGCCACCGCCCAGCTCGGCGGCGACCTGTTCGCCGTCTCGGTGCCGGGCATCAGCATCACCGAAGCGGTCGGGCTCGTGATCGCCCTGCTGGTGCTGCTCGTCACCTTCCGGTCGTTCCTCATGGCCGGCATGCCCCTCGGCAGCGCCCTCATCGGCGTCGCGATCTCTATGTCGCTCATCCTCGGGGCGACGGTGTTCGCCTCGGTGTCCTCCACGACCCCTCTGCTCGCGCTGATGCTCGGGCTCGCCGTCGGCATCGACTACGCGCTGTTCATCGCCGCGCGACATCAGGACCAGGTGCGCGCCGGCGTCCCTCCGGAAGAGTCCGCCGCCCGCGCGACCGGCACCGCCGGCTCCGCCGTCGTCTTCGCCGGCATCACCGTGCTCATCGCGCTCATCGGCCTCGGCTTCGCGAACATCCCGTTCCTGACGACGATGGGCATCGCGGCCGCGCTCGCCGTCGCGATCGCGGTGATCGTCGCGATCACCCTCACCCCCGCCTTCCTCGGCTTCGCGAAGGGCCGGGTCGTCGGCTGGTCGCGCCGCCCGAAGGCCGCCGCGAAGAGATCGGATGCCGCACCCCGCCGGTCGTTCTCCACCCGCTGGGCGGGCGTGGTGACGAAGCATCCTCTCGTCACGACCATCGCGGTCATCGTGACGCTCGGCGTGCTGGCCATCCCGGCGGCGAGCCTGCAACTGGCCCTTCCGAACGCGGGCGTCCTACCGAAGGACAACGAGGCGCGCAAGACCTACGACCTGATCTCCGAGCACTTCGGACCCGGCTTCAACGGCCCGCTCATCATGACCGGCACGATCGTCACCTCGACCGATCCGCTGAACCTCATGAAGAAGATCGGCGACGACGTCGCCACCCTGCCGGGGGTCAAGACCGTCGCCCTCGCGACCCCGAACGAGACCGCCGACACGGGCATCGTGCAGATCATCCCCACGACGGCGCCCGACTCACCCGAGACGGCCGCACTCGTGCGGGAGCTGCGCGCGCAGCACGACCACATCCTCGACACCTACGGCGTCGACATGAAGGTCACCGGCTTCACCGCGGTCGGCATCGACATCTCCGATCGCCTCGGCGGCGCGCTGCTGCCGTTCGGCATCTTCGTCGTCGGGCTCTCGCTCGTGCTGCTCATGGTCGTGTTCCGCTCGATCTGGGTGCCGATCAAGGCTGCGCTGGGCTACCTGCTGTCGGTCGGCGCCGCGTTCGGCGTCGTGTCGGCCGTGTTCGTGTGGGGCTGGGGCGCCGACCTCATCCACGTCGCGAAGGTCGGCCCCATCATCAGCTTCATGCCGATCGTGCTCATGGGCGTGCTGTTCGGCCTGGCGATGGACTACCAGGTCTTCCTCGTCTCGCGCATGCGCGAGGACTTCGTGCACGCGAAGGCCGACGGCCGCACCCGCCGCGAGGTCGCGATCGACGCCGTGCGCAGCGGCTACACCGGCTCCGCCCGCGTCGTCACGGCGGCGGCGACCATCATGTTCGCCGTGTTCGCCGCGTTCATCCCCGAGGGGGACTCGAGCCTCAAGCCCATCGCACTGGGGCTCGCCAGCGGCATCCTGTTCGACGCGTTCCTGGTGCGCATGACGCTCGTGCCGGCCGTGATGGCCCTGCTCGGCGCGCACGCCTGGTGGATGCCGCGCTGGCTCGGCAAGCGCCTGCCCCACTTCGACATCGAGGGCGAGGCGGTCGAGCGCGAGATCGCGCTGGCCGACTGGCCCGACGACGCCGACCGCTACGCCGTGGCCGCCGACGCGCTCGAGCTCGACGACGAACGGCGTCGCGTCTACACCGGCGTCGACGTGAGGCTCGCGACCGGCGACGGCCTGCTGGTCACCGCGGAGGACCCGCGGGCGACCCGCGCCCTGCTGCTCACGATCGCCGGACGCCTCGAGTCGACCGGCGGGCGCCTGCGCGTGGCGGGCCACCTTCTCCCCGGACGCAACGCCTGGGCCCGTCGACACAGCGCGTTCGTCTCGCTCGGCACCAGCGAGGCGCCGCTCACCGACCTGCGCCGTGGCCTGCGCCGCGCCAGCATCGTCGTGATCGACGGCATCGACCGGCTCGAACGCCTCACCCCCGCCGACCGCGACCAGGCCCTCGCCCTGCTGCGCGAGGGCGCCGGCGACGGCCGCGTGACCCTCGTCGCGTCGGCGCCACCGACCTCCGTCGACGATCTCGGCGCCCTGCTGCGGGGCGCTCGCATCTCCATCGCGCCCGCACTGCGCATCCGCACGACGCTCTCCGCGTCCGACGTCGCCGAGGTGACCGCATGACTCTGCTCGAACGCTCCCGCACCCTGCGCCCGGTGACATGGCTCGCCGTCATCGGCGTGATCCTGCTGCCCGTGCTCGTCGGCGCCGTGCTGGTCGTGTCGCTCTACAACCCGACCGACCGGCTCGGCAACATGACCGCGGCCATCGTCAACAACGACAAGCCGGTCACCCTCAACGGCCAGACGGTGCCGCTCGGACGTCAGTTGACCGCCGGCCTCGTCGAGGGTTCGAAGGACCTGCCCTCGAACCTCAACTGGGTGATCTCCAACACGGATGACGCGGCCTCCGGTCTCGCCGACGGCACGTACGCCGCGGTCATCACCATCCCCGACAACTTCTCCGCCGCCGCCACCTCCACCGCCCCGGGCGGCACACCCGAGAAGGCGACGATCTCGATCGCGACGGCCAACGACGCGAAGGTCGTCGACTCGGCGATCACCGCGCAGATCGCGCAGACCGCGACATCCGTCATGGGACAGCAGCTGTCGCAGAACTACGTCAAGAACGTGCTGCTCGGCTTCACGACGCTCAACACGCAGCTCGGACAGGCCTCGAGCGGTGCCGAGCAGCTCGCCACGGGCGCCGCCACCGCCGCGAGCGGTGCGGCCGCCCTCCCCTCCGGCATCGGCCAACTCGCCTCCGGGGCGAACCAGCTGACCTCCGGCGCGAACCAGCTGTCATCGGGCGCCGGCCAGCTCGCGAGCGGACTGGAGACCGCTGCCGCGCAGGTCGCGAGCCCGTCGTTGAACTCGGCCGCCGCCACCACGTCCCAGTACGCGGCCAGCGCGGCCAGCCAGACGACAGCGGTCGCGACGACCCTCGGCGCCCTCGCCCAGGAGTGCGCGCAGCTACTGCCGCCGCACGCGCTGCCGAACACGAACACGGCCGCCATCGCGACGCTGTGCGAGAAGCTCGGCACACTCGTCGGCTCCCCGACCGACCCCGCGAACGACACGGCGATCGGGGCGGCGACGGCCGCCGGCTACGCGGCGGGCTACGCGTCCGGCACCCAGACCGGCGTGTCCCAGCTGACGTCGCAGACCTCGGCCGGTCTCACGCAGTCGGCCGCCGCGGCGCACCAGCTGCAGTCCGGAGCATCCGGCATCGCCGCCGGCTCGGCCGCGCTCGCGTCGGGCGCCACCCAGGCGTCGTCCGGGGCGACCCAGCTCGTCGCCGGCGTGGACCAGCTCGCCACCGGCGCCTCGTCGCTCTCCGACGGCCTGAAGACGGCCGTCTCATCGATCCCCACCTACAGCGACACGCAGGCGGCGACCCTCGCCGACGTCGTCGCGAACCCGGTGACCGCCAACGGGGTCTCCACGAACCTGTTCGGCGGCTCCGCCATCCCGCTGCTGTCGACCCTCGTGCTCTGGTTCGGGTCGCTGGCGACCTTCGTGGTGCTGCAGGCGGTCTCGCGTCGTGCGCTCGCGAGCCGTCTGCCCTCGGTCGTGCTGGCGCTGCGCTCCTTCGCCCCCGCCGCCGTCATCGGTGCCCTGCAGGGCGTGCTCGTCGCCATCGTCGTGCAGATCGCGGCGAACTACGACACCGGATCGTGGCTCGCGTACGCCGGGCTGAGCGTCGTCGCCGGCATCGCGTTCGCCGCGGTCAACCAGGCGCTCGTCGCGCTCTTCCGCGGCACCGGCCGCCTCATCGCCGCGATCGCCGGAACACTCGCCATCGCCACGTCGGTCGTCTCGACGACGCCGTCGGGGCTGACCTGGCTCGCCGGTCTCATGCCGACCGCGCCGGCCTACAACGCCGCCCTCGGGGTGCTCGCGAGTGCCGGTGGCGTCGGATCCGCCGTCGCCGGCATGGTCGTGTGGACGGTGCTGGGTCTGCTCGCCACCACCTTCGCCGTGTGGCGCCACCGCACGTCCTCGGTGCGGGCGGTGGTCGCCGGCACGACGGCCTGACCCGCGTCCGTGCGACATGACGAGGGGGTGGATGCCGCGGCATCCACCCCCTCGTCATGTGCCGGTCGGCTCAGCTGCCGCCGGTGGTGAGCCCGCTGTAGGCGTGCAGGCCCTTGAAGAACATGTTGACGATCGTGAAGTTGAACATCACCGCGGCGAAGCCGACGATCGACAGCCACGCCGACCGCGTGCCGCGCCAACCGCGCGTCGCACGCGCGTGGATGTAGCCCGCGTACAGGACCCAGATGACGAAGGTCCAGACTTCCTTCGTGTCGAAGCCCCAGTAGCGTCCCCAGGCGTCGTTCGCCCAGATGGAGCCTGCGATGAGGGTGAACGTCCAGAAGATGAAGCCGATGATCGCGAATCGGTAGGCGAGCGACTCGAGGTTCTCGGCCGACGGCAGCAGCCGCAGGAATCCGGGACCCGTCTTCGCACCGGCGGTGCCCGCCTCGGCGGCGGCGAGCGCGCGGCGCTCGCGGCGGATCTGCATGAGCTGCAGCACCGAGAGCGCGAACGCGAGGGCGAACAGCGCCGTCGCGAGAGAGGCGACGAACACGTGCACCACGAGCCACACGCTCTTCAGCGGATCGGCGAGGGGCGTGATCTCGCGGTAGAACGCGACTGCAGAGCCACCCATGAGCAGCACGATGAGGCCCGTGATGAAGGAGCCGAGGAAGCGAAGGTCGTAACGGAAGAGCACCGCGAGGTACACCGCGACGATCAGCAGGGTTCCGGTGAGGGCGAACTCGTACATGTTCGACCAGGGCACCCGGCCCGAGGCGATTCCGCGCGTGACGTCGGCCGCGAGGTGGAAGAGGAAGCCGAGCCAGGTCAGCGTCGTGCCGATGCGCGCCCACACGGGGCGGTCGCGACGCGATCCGCGGGCCGTCAGCGCCTCGGCGGCGCGCTCCTGTCGCGCACGCACCTCATCGATGGTCTCGACCGAGCCGCGGGAAGAGGCCGACGACGAGGCCGTCGCCGCCCCCACGCCGACGAGCTCGCGCACATCCTCGGTGGCGGCATCCTTCGCGTCGATGGCGGCCACCGAGCGTCGGGAGAGGTCGATCGTGTAGGCGATGAACGCGAGCGCGTAGATGGCGATCGCCGTCCACACGAGCAGGACCGAGGCGGAGTCGAGCGAGAAACCGGTGGAGGGCATGGCGGTGATTCTACGCGCGGCCGTTGTGGGCTTCGCCGGGAGTCGCGTCGTCGCCCGCGGGGGCATCGGAGGCGTCCGTCGACGCCTGCGGCGCCGTCTTCGCCGCCTTTGCGACAGACTTCGCATGGCGCTCGGCGAGCTGGGTCACCGCGACGGCGATCGCCGGGTCCTCGCCGCGCGCGAGCCCCGCGTACTCCAGGCGCAGCGCGCCGTCCTTCGGAGTGACCCGCACCCACATGCGGCGGCGCGGAACGAACAGCGCGGCCAGAAGCCCCGCCACGGCGAGCCCGGCGAACACCAGCACCCACACCGACGAGGCGTCGTGGTGGATCGACAGCGACACGAAGCGCTTCACCGACGCGGAGTAGTCGGTGCCGACCGCCTGCATCGTCTTCGAGGCGTCCAGGCTCCCGGTCACCAGGGTGGATGCCGACGGGTCGGCCTCGTTCACGAAGGTCACCGTGCCCCAGTCGTTCGGGAGCTTCGCGGTCTGCCCCGGCATGAGCTCGAGCGAGTTCACCCCGGTGGTGCCGCCGGTGAGCTGGGTCATGCCGGTCGGGTCGAGGGTGTACACCGAACGCGGTGTTCCGTCGTTGATGCCGAGGTCGCCGGCGTAGACGTTGAGGGTCAGCACCGGGTAGATCAGGTCGGGGTAGACCGAGCTGAACGCTCCCGTTGTCAGCGGCTGCATCATCGGGTAGAAGAACCCGACGAGACCGAGCTGCTGCGGCAGCCCGTCGGGGATCTTCACGACGCCCAGCGAGGTCATGTTGTTGTCCTGCGGCAGGAACGGCACCGACTCGTTGTAGATCACCTTGCCGGCGGAGTCGCGCACGATGATCGTCGGCGCGTAACCGTTGCCCATCAGATAGACCCGGTCCCCGGCGACCTCGAGCGGATGGTTCACCCGCACCTCGTCCTGCTGGGCGGACCCGCCCTCGGTCTTGGTGGTCAGGTGGGCGACGAAGTCGCCGGCCTGGCCCGCGCCCGTGTCGCTGGCGGGCGTATAGGTCACGTCGAACTTGTCGAGGGTGAGCGAGAACGGGTCGAGCGCGTTGCCGTCGACGAAGCGTCCCGGATTGAACGACGAGTAGTCCTGCAGCTGGTTGACGAAGGTCGTGCCCTGCACGATGACCCGCTGCCCGGTGTAGGTGAACGCCCCGCCGACGCCGACCGCGATCAGCACTCCCACCAACGCGATGTGGAAGAGGAGGTTGCCCGTCTCGCGCAGATAGCCGCGCTCGGCCGACACGGAGTACGAGCCGCGGCCGTCGTAGCGGTGCACCCGGTAGCGGGCGCCACGCAGCATCCGCTCTGCGGCGTCGATCGCGTCCGCCGCGGCGGTCGTCGCATCGACGCCGTCGGCGAGCGTGAGGGTGGCGGCGCGGTGGTCGTCGAGGCGGGAGAGCCGAGCCGGCGTGCGCGGCGGGAGCGCCCGCATCGCCTTCCAGTGGTGCTTCAGACGCGGGATCACGCAGCCGATCAGCGAGATGAACAGCAGCAGGTAGATCGCCGAGAACCACGCCGACGAGTAGACGTCGAACAGCTGCAGCTTGTCGAGGATCGGGAACAGATCGGGGTGGTCGGTCTGGTACTGCGTGACGCCGTTCGGGTCCGCCGTGCGCTGCGGCACGATCGATCCGGGCACCGCGGCGATCGCCAGCAGCAGCAGCAGGATCAGGGCCGTGCGCATGCTCGTGAGCTGGCGCCACGCCCACCGCGCCCAGCCGAGCGGACCGAGTCGCGGCGAAGTGACGGCGGATGCGGCATCCTTCGCGTCGACGGAGCCGACGGCGTCGGCCTCGTCGGCGCCGTCGATGTGGTCGGACGGACGCAACGGGTCGGCGTCGCGACCGGACTCAGAGCGGGAGCGGGACACTCGAGAACACCCCCTGGAGGTGGGACATGAGGTCGGTCCACAGACCCGTGACCATGGCGAGGCCGACGAGGATGAGGAGCACGCCTCCGATGATGTTGACGACGCGGATGTGGCGGCGGATGAACGCAACGGCGCCGGCCGCCCAGCCGAAGCCGAGGGCGATGAGCAGGAACGGGATGCCGAGCCCGAGCGAGTAGGCGAGGCCGAGCACGGCCCCCCGCCCCGCGGAGGCCTGCGTGAACGACATGCCGAGGATGATCGCGAGGGTCGGGCCGATGCAGGGCGCCCAGCCGATGCCGAGGGCCAGCCCCAGCAGCGGCGCCCCGATGAGGCCGAGGTTGCCGCGCACCACCGGCTTCAACGTGCGCTGCGCGAACCCGAACAGCCCGATGAACACGAGGCCGAGCAGGATGATCGCGACTCCCAGCACCCGCGTGATGATCGCGTTGTACGAGATGAGGAACGCGCCGAACGTGCCGCCGAGGATGTTCATCGCCATGAAGATCACGGTGAACCCGGCGATGAAGAGCACGACACCCAGCACGAGGCGTCCGCGCGTGGCCTGCCCGCCACCGCGGCGCGGAGCGACGGCGCCGCCGATGAATCCGAGATAGCCCGGCACCAGCGGCAGCACGCACGGCGAGAGGAAGGAGACGAGCCCTGCCAGCATCGCGATCGGAATCGCGAGCCAGAGGGCGCCGCCGGCGACGATGTCGCTCATGCGTGCCCCCGGGTCCGGCGGGCGCGGGTCACGACGTCTGCCCCGCCGTGGTGATCAACGAGGTGAGGATCGATGCGTCCGAGAGCTGACTCACGATGCGCGAGGACACGCGACCCTGCTTGTCGAGAACGACCGTGACCGGCACGGCGCTCAGCGGCACGTACTTCGCGAACGACATCTTGATGTCGCCGTTGTTGATCGCGATCACGCTCGGGTAGCTCACCCCGTAGGTCTGCGCGAACGAGCGCGACGTCTCGGCCTGGTCGTAGATGTTGACGCCGAGGAACTCGACGTCCTGCCCCTTCACGTCGGTGAACGCCTTCTCGAGCACGGGCGCCTCGGCGCGGCACGGGCCGCACGCGGCGTACCAGAAGTTCACGACGACGACCTTGCCGAGGTACTGGCTGCTCGTGACGTCGGTGCCCTGATCGGTCGTTCCCGAGAAGGTCACCGCGTCGCCGCGCTGGTCGGCGGGGATCTCCTGCACCTGGAAGTCGCCCGAGATGAAGCCCTTGTTGTCGCCGGCGCGGTACTGCGCGGCGAGCGAATCGTTGCTGCAGCCGGCCAGCACGAGGGCTGCGGCCGCGACGACGGCGGCGGCGATGACGCGGATGCCGCGGCGGTTGGGTCTGGTCATCGTCACACTGCTCCCACATCCACGGCGCCCGACAGCGACGCCGGCTCGACGTAATCGATCTCGACCCAGCGCTCGCCCCGTCGCTCGAAGCTGGTCACGCTGGAGAGCCCGCAGCGGCGCGACCGGGGGTCGTGCCGGAACGGGAGGCCCGCGACGGCGAGGTGCGTCACCCAGATCGGAAGCTGGTGCGAGACGACGACCACGTCGCCGGCGGCGGTCAGGTTCCACGCCTCGGTCATCGCGTCATCCATGCGCGCGGCGACCTGGGCGTAGGGCTCGCCCCAGCTCGGCAACGAGGGTCGCACGAGATGGCGCCAGTTCAGCGGGTTGCGCAGGGCGCGCGACATCCGCCGGCCCTCGAACACGTTCGTCGGCTCGATCACGCGCTCATCGACGCGCGGCTCGATGCCGAACAGCTCGGTGAACGGCTCGGCCGACTCCCGGGTGCGCTGCAGCGGCGAGCACACGAGCGCCCCGACCGGGCGCCCCAGCCCGTGCACGTACTCGGCGGCGCGGCGGGCCATGACCCGACCGTCGGCGCTCAGCCGGAAGTTCGGCAGACGTCCGTACAGGACGTGATCGGGGTTATGGACCTCACCGTGACGCACGAGATGCAGTCGGTCGGCGGACACCCGCACAGTTTACGGGCGCTGCTTCTGTGTCTGGCCTGAGCGGCGGGCGCTCAGGCCTCGTCGACCGACCCGCGTCGGGTGCGCAGCAGCTGGCGCACCCGCACCCACCCGAACCAGGCGACCCCGATCACGACGGCGGCGATCACGACGTATTGCAGGATGTCGGCGTACTGCTCGATGACCGGCCACGACTCGCCGAGGAAGAATCCGGCGAGAACGAACGCGGTGTTCCAGATCGCGCTGCCCGCGGTCGTGAGCAGCGTGAACCGCCACAACGGCATGCGGGTGACACCGGCCGGGATGGAGATGAGGCTGCGGAAGATCGGGATCATCCGCCCGAAGAACACCGCCTTCGCCCCGTGTCGGCCGAACCACTCCACGGTGCGGTCGACGTCCTCGACGTGCAGCAGCGGCACCTTCGCCGCGACGCGGCGGAGCCGATCCAGCCCGAGCCATGCTCCGATGCCGTAGAGGATGAGCGCACCGACGACCGAACCGAGCGTCGTCCAGACGAGCGCATCGGCGAGCGTGAACATGCCGCGGTTGGCGGCGAACCCCGCGAGCGGAAGGATCGCCTCGCTCGGCAGCGGCGGGAAGAGGTTCTCGAGCGCGATCGCGATGCCCGCGCCGACCGGGCCGATGACGTCCATGAGTGAGACGACCCACTCGACGAGGGCGCCGAGCCACGAGTCATCCGGTTCATCGGATGCCGCGGCCCGCAGTGTCGCGGCGGGACGGAAGGGGGGAGCGGCCAGGGCGGCGTCGGTCATCGGACATCCTCGGGGTCGGCAGTGTCGGCCATGCGGAACGGTGATCGGCGCGCCGCGAGGCGCACTCGTCCGACCCTATGAAGCCGACATCCCAAAGGGCTGGGAGCCCCTGCGGCGCGGTCAGCGCAGGTTCGCCGACCCGAACACGATCGCCGCGCCGCCACACCACGCGAGCGCCATCAGCACGAGCGCGACGAGCGGAACCCAGAACGCCGGCCGCCGCCGCACGAGCAGCACGATCGCGACCACGGCCGCCACGACCAGCACGGCCCACGGTGCGATCATCGCGACGAAGAAACCGGCGGTGCCGAGGCCGTCGTTGCAGGTGTCGCTCGAGCACGCGTCGAACGCGAACACGAGGAACACCGCCATGTACGAGGCGATGAGCGCCGGCACGATCAGCAAGACCAGCGACACGATCGTCAGCACCAGGTCCCAGGTGCGGCGCACCCCCGGCGCGGTCACCGCGACCGGCGCGGGCGGCAGCGGCGACCCGGCGGGCGGTTGCGGAGGCTCCGCGGGCGGCACCGGCGGCTGGCTCATGCCGTCATGCTAGAGGCGGGCTGCACGTAGACTGAAGGTTTGTGAGCGAACGCGTCCTCGTCAAGCAGCTGAAGTCCCTCCCCGAAGGACCGGTCCGGGTGTCCGGCTGGGTCGAGACGGTGCGCGATCAGAAGAAGGTGCAGTTCGTCATCCTGCGCGATGAGACCGGCGCCGTGCAGCTGGTGAACCCCGCAACCCGCGAGGTGACCGACGATGCGGATGCCGCGGCATCCGTCGCCCTCGCCCTCACCGAGGAGATCTCGGCGCTCGCGAGCGGCACGTTCCTCACGGTCACGGGAGAGCTGAAGCACGACGAGCGGGTGAAGCTCGGCGGCGTCGAGATCAAGATCGCGACGCTCGAGGTCGCGGCGGCGGCCAACCCCGAGACCCCGATCGCCGCCGACAGCGGCCTCGACAAGCGCATGGACTGGCGCTTCCTCGACCTGCGCCAGGCCCGCAACAACCTCATCTTCCGCGTGCAGACGACCTTCGAGCACGCGCTGCGCACCTACTGGGTGGAGCGCGACTACATCGAGATCCACTCCCCGAAGCTGATGGCGAGCCCGTCGGAGTCGAACGCGGAGCTGTTCTCCCTCGACTACTTCGAGGACAAGACCGCCTACCTCGCCCAGAGCCCCCAGTTCTTCAAGCAGATGGCGCAGTCGGCCGGCTTCGGCAAGATCTTCGAGATCGCGCCGGCCTTCCGCGCCGACCCCAGCTTCACCAGCCGCCACGCCACCGAGTTCACCTCGGTCGACGCGGAGATCAGCTGGATCGACTCCCACGAGGACGTCGCCCACATGCAGGAGGAGCTGCTGCAGACCGCGTTCCAGGCGGTCAAGGACACGCACGGCGCCGAGATCGAAGAGCTGTTCGGCATCGAGGTGCAGGTGCCCGCGGTGCCGTTCCCGCGCATCCCCCTCGCCGAGGCCCGCCAGATCGTCGCCGACCGGGGCTACGAGATCCCCCGCACCGACGGCGACCTCGACCCCGAGGGCGAGCGCCAGATCTCCGCCTACGTGCAGGAGACCTACGGCCACCAGTTCGTCTTCATCACCGACTACCACCCCGAGATCCGTGCGTTCTACCACATGCGCGACGCCGAGACGGGGCTCACCAAGTCGTACGACCTGCTGTTCAAGGGCGTCGAGATCACGACCGGCGCGCAGCGCGAGCACCGCGTCGACGTGCTCATCGAGCAGGCGAAGGAGAAGGGGCTCGACCCCGCCCACCTCGACTTCTACCTCGACTTCTTCCGCTACGGCGCCCCGCCGCACGGCGGCTTCGGCATGGGCCTCGCCCGCGTGCTCATGCTGCTGCTGGGCGAGGCGTCGATCCGCGAGGTCACCTACCTCTTCCGCGGTCCCACGCGCCTCGCGCCGTAATCACGGCGCGGTGAGCGCCGACACCGGATGCCGCGGGCATCCGGTGTCACCGACCCGTCACCTGACGGACACCTGACGCTCTCACCGGCGCCACTCGCCGCACGTACGTTCCTCTCGTCCCGGTGCGGGGTTCCCGAACCCCCGCCACACCATCCGAGAGGAACTGACATGACCCACACGCGCGCACTCCTGCGCCGTGCCGGCGCCGGCATCGCCGTCGCCGCAGCCGCTTCCGTCGTGCTCGCCGGCTGCGCCGGCGGCAGCTCGTCGACGAGCTCTTCGGGCGGCGTCGACGCGAAGACGGCGACCAGCATCTCCGACTTCGGTTCGCTCGCCGCCCTCGAGGCCGCTGCCAAGGCCGAGGGCCAGCTCAACGTCATCGCACTCCCCCACGACTGGGCCAACTACGGCGCCGTCATCGACGCGTTCAAGAAGAAGTACCCCGAGATCACCGTCAACGAGGCCTCGCCCGACGCGTCGAGCGCCGAGGAGATCCAGGCCGCGACCTCGAACCAGGGCCTGGACACCGCGCCCGACGTGTTCGACCTCGGCCTCACTGTCACGCTGCAGAACACGGACAAGTTCGCCCCTTACAAGGTGCAGACCTGGGCGGACATCCCCGACACCCTCAAGGAGTCGTCGGGGCTCTACTACGGCGACTACGGCGGGTACATGGCCATCGGCTACGACTCGTCGAAGTACCCCGCCCCGACCTCGCTGAACGACCTGCTCGGCTCGGCGTACAAGGGCGCGGTCGCCCTCAACGGCGACCCGACCCAGGCGGGCGCGGCCTTCGCCGCGGTGGGTCTTGCCACCGTGCAGTCGGGCGGCACGCTGGATGACTACCAGGCGGGCATCGACTTCTTCCAGAAGCTCAACAAGGCCGGCAACCTGCTCAAGGTCGACGTGACCAGCTCCACGGTCGCCAGCGGCGAGACCCCCGTCGTCTTCGACTGGGACTACCTGAACCTCGCCCACAAGAAGGACAACGCGAACTGGAAGGTCGCGATCCTTCCCGGCACCGGCTACGCCGGCTACTACAACCAGGCGATCAACAAGGATGCCCCGCACCCGGCGGCTGCGCGCCTGTGGGAGGAGTTCCTCTACAGCGACGAGGCGCAGAACCTGTGGCTCGCCGGCGGCGCCCGCCCGGCCCGCATGGCGGCCATGACCACGGCCGGCACGATCGACGCGACCCTCGCGGCGGAGCTGCCGACCGCGCCCACCCAGAGCGTCGTGCCGACCGCGGCCCAGAGCACGGCTGCGGGCACCCTGCTCGGCGCCAAGTGGGCGGCGGCCGTTCAGTGACGTCAGTCGCTTCGGCGACACGGACCGCCGGGCCTGGCGCACTCGCGCCGGCCCGGCGGCCCCGTCGGGACTGGGCCTGGATCGGCCTGGTCCCGTTCGCCGCATATGTGCTGATCTTCCTCGCGCTGCCGACGGTGCTCGCCATCGGCTCCGGCTTCTTCACGAAGAAGGGCGCGTTCACCCTCGACAACATCGCCGCACTCGGCGACCCGGTCATCCTCGCGACGTTCTGGAACTCCACGTGGGTCTCGGTGCTCACCGCGCTGGTCGGAGCGATCGTCGGCGCACTCGCCTGCTACGCGATGCTCGGCCTGTCGGAGTCGGGTGTGGTCCGCACCTCCGTGAACGCGGTGTCGGGCACGTTCGCACAGTTCGGCGGCGTCACGCTCGCGTTCGCGATGATCGCGACGATCGGTCTGCAGGGAGTCGTCACGAAGTTCCTCGCGACGACCTTCGGCATCGATCTCTACGCCGGCGGCGCCTGGATCTACGGCCTGCCCGGCCTCATCCCCGCCTACCTCTACTTCCAGATCCCGCTCATGGTCATCACGTTCATGCCCGCCCTGTCGGCACTGCGGCCGCAGTGGGTCGAGGCGAACCTCACCCTCGGGGGCACCCGTGCCGGATTCTGGCTGCACGTGGGCTTCCCGGTGCTGGCCCCGAGCTTCCTCGCCAGCCTCCTGCTCCTGTTCGCGAACGCGTTCTCGTCGTATGCGACGGCCGCGGCCCTCGCCAGCCAGGGCTCGCAGATCGTGCCGCTGCAGATCCGCGCGGCTCTCACGAGCGAGACCGTGCTCGGCCGCGAGAACCTCGCGGGTGCGCTCGCGCTCGGCATGATCGTCGTCGTGGGCGTCGCGATGGCCGTCTACAACGCGGTGCAGCGGCGGGCAGCGAGGTGGCAGCGATGAAGGGCCTCGCTCCGCACCCCGTCACCCGCTGGGTCATCGGCATCCTCGTGGGGCTGTTCTTCGCCATCCCCATGGTCGCGACTCTGCTCTACACGCTGCGCGACGGCGACGGCTATTCACTCGTGCACTGGGCGACCCTCTTCGATCCCGCGAGCGCATACCTGCTGCGCCCGTTGTGGCTCGCGATCGGCAACTCGCTCATCATCGCGGTCGTCACGGTGGTGATCGTGCTCGTGTTGCTCGCACCCACGATCGTGCTCGTGAACCTGAAGTTCCCCCGCCTGCGCCGGGTGTTCGAGTTCGTCGCGCTGCTGCCGATCTCGATCCCCGCGATCGTGCTCGTGGTGGGGCTCGTGCCGGTCTACCTGCAGATCGGACGCACCATCGGCACGGCCCCGTGGACGCTCGCGTTCGCGTACGGCATCACGGCGCTGCCGTTCGCGTTCCGCTCGATCCAGGCGTCGGTCGACGCGATCGACCTGCGCACCCTGACCGAGGCCGCGCGCACGCTCGGGTCGGGGTGGCTCACCGTGCTCCTTCGCGTGCTCGCGCCGAACCTGCGTCCGGGGCTGCTCGCGGCATCCCTTCTCACCGTCGCCGTCGTGCTGGGCGAGTTCACGATCGCGTCGATCCTGAACCGCCAGGTGCTCCAGACCGCGCTCCTCGTGGTCGGAAAGACCGACGCCTATCTGCCGGCGATCTTCACCCTGCTCTCGCTCGCAGCCGTGTTCGTGCTGCTGCTCGTCATCGGCCGCGTCGGACGCGACCGTTCCGAAAGGACCCGCTCATGACCTCCGATCTGCGAGCACTGCCGCGCACCGGCGACAATCTGCTCCTCGCCGCTCAGGGCGATGGCACCCGCGTCGAGTTCCGCGGCGTCACGAAGGACTACGGCACGACGCGCGTACTGCACGGGGTCGACCTCGACATCGCGCCGGGCGAGTTCGTCTCCCTGCTGGGTCCCTCGGGATGCGGCAAGACGACGGCCCTGCGGGTGCTCGCCGGCCTCGAGCGTGAGACCTCGGGGGCGGTTCTGCTGGGCGAGAAGGATGTCTCGTCGGTGCCGACCAACAAGCGCGACATCGGCATGGTGTTCCAGGCCTACAGTCTCTTCCCGCACCTGCGGGTCGTCGAGAACACGGCCTTCGGCCTGCGCCGCCGCGGCGTGGGCAAGGCAGAGGCGACGCGACGCGCGACCGACGCGCTCGCGCTCGTCGGGCTCGACCACCTCGCCGATCGCTTCCCGCACCAGCTGTCGGGCGGTCAGCAGCAGCGCGTCGCGCTCGCCCGCGCGCTGGTCACCGAGCCGCGCGTGCTCCTGCTCGACGAGCCGCTGTCGGCGCTCGATGCGAAGGTGCGCGTGCAACTGCGCGACGAGATCCGC
This sequence comes from Microbacterium sp. 4NA327F11, assembly GCF_005503465.1. Lineage (NCBI taxonomy): Bacteria > Bacillati > Actinomycetota > Actinomycetes > Micrococcales > Microbacteriaceae > Microbacterium > Microbacterium sp. 4NA327F11. Next base: position 45,396 of record NZ_SCOB01000012.1, read on the forward strand.
CGCATCCAGTTGCGCCTGGGCATCACGACGCTGTTCGTGACGCACGATCAGGAGGAGGCGCTCGCCGTCTCCGATCGCATCGCCGTGATGAACGCGGGTCGCATCGAGCAGGTGGGCACGCCTGAGGAGCTCTATCTGCGCCCGGCGAGCGCGTATGTCGCCGGCTTCGTCGGCCTGTCGAGCGCCGTTCCGGGCCGCGCGACCGGCACGAGCGTCGATGTGTGGGGCATACAGCTTCCGGTACAGGGCGAGCCCGTCGTCGGCGAGGTCGACGTGTTCGTGCGCCCCGAGAACGTGCGGCTCGTCGCCCCCGGCGACCATGCGGTGCCGGCGATCGTGCAGGAGAGCACGTTCCTCGGGAGCTTCCGCCGCACCCTCGTGCGCACGGCCGACGGCTCCCTCGTGCGCCTGCAGCATTCCGCCGGCGACCGCGTGGAGTTCGACGAAGCGGTGCATCTGACGATCGACGCCGTCCCGGTGTCGGTGCGGACGGCGGCCCCCGACGCGTGAGACGCCGTCCGTCGCCGCGTCGGGTGCACGGCGCGGCGGCGGGCGCGGTACGCGCGGGTCAGACCTCGAAGTCGACCGAGAGCCGGGAGGCCACGACGCTGCGGATGTAGCCCGCGGCCTCCTGGTGGGCGGGGTGCGTCTGATACGCCTCGAGTCCGGCGAGATCGTCGACGTCGATGACGACGGCGACATCGGCGTTCACATCGGCGTAGGCCACGTTCGGTCCGGCAGAGATCGCCCGGATCGAGGGAACCACCCCGTCGAGGGCGAGCAGGCGACGCGCGACCTCGGCGGCCTGCTCCGCACGCTCGGCGGGATCTGTCGCCGCGAGCGTCCAGGCGACGACATGCCGCAGCGTCACGAGGCGCTCACCGCGTGGAGCGACTCGGTCACCGCGTCGCGCAGCCGCTCCGGCGCGACCCGCCAATGGGCGTGCACGCGGCCGTCGATCAGCACGACCGGGATCTTCTCCCACCAGAGGTCGAACAGCTCGGGATTCTCGAGAATGGATGCCTCGGCCACCACGACACGGTCGGCGTCGGCGTCGGGCAAGTCGGCGACGACCTGCTCGATGACGCCGCGAGCGACGTCGCAGAGGTGGCATCCGTCTTTGCCGATGAGGGTGATCTCGGTCACGGGGTCATCCTAGGAAGAGGGGCGGACAGTGCCCGGTCACTGCTCCACGGCGAAGCCGGCCGAGACCCACTCGCCCGTGCCGCCCTCGACGTTGGTGGCATCGTAGCCGCGTGCCTCGAGCGCCTGCACCGCGCGGGCGGATCGGCCGCCGAGCTGGCAGATGACGTTGAACGCACCGTCGGGCAGCGCGTCGAGGTTGTCGCCGAGCGTGGACAGGGGGATGTTCACGGCGCCGGGCACGTGGCCGGCGGTGAACTCGTCGACCTCTCGCACGTCGACGAGGGGCACGTCGGACTGCTCGTGGAGCTGCTGCACGGTGATGGACTTCATGCTCTGAAGCGTACTGGGCGCGTGCGCCCGGGAAGGCCGCCCGGAGCAAACACGAAGCGCCCATCCTCACGGACAGGCGCTTGTGTCAGTACCGCTGGTGCGGCGGCCGCTCACTTCTTGTTGCGGCGCTGGTGGCGAGTCTTGCGAAGCAGCTTGCGGTGCTTCTTCTTCGCCATGCGCTTGCGGCGCTTCTTGATGACAGAACCCACGGAAAACCTCACTGGTCGGCGGTTTGGGTGCGCCCGATGCGCACCCGGGAACGGGCAATCGAAAAAATGCCTCGGATCAGTCTAGCCGACGTCGGCCGCGGGACGCGTCACGGCCTCGTCGACGGCGCTCGCGGGCACGCGGAAGCTGCGCCCGAAGCGCACCGCGGGAAGCTCTCCGGAGTGCACGAGGCGATAGACCGTCATCTTCGAGACCCGCATCACGTCGGCGACCTCGGCGACCGTCAAGAACTGCACGTCGGGCAGCCCCGTCATGGTTTTCCCTTCCCCCCAGCAACACGCGTCACACGCGTAACGCACATCGTAGGGGTCGCGCGACTTCCGTGTAAACACGGGAGACGGCGGATCCCCAGCGACTTCATCGACGCATGATGAGCGGCATCCACCTCCGGCGCGCATCATGCCGCCATGTCCGACTCGACGACCCCCGATCAGCCCACCGTGCCGCTGCCCGCGAACCACCACGCCGGCGGTGCCGCCCGCGAGCTCACCCCCTCGTATGCAGCGGATGCCGCGGCATCCGCACCGCCCGCACCGCCCGCGGCGACGGGTTCGGCGACGGGTTCGGCGGCCACGCCGCCACCCGCCCGCAGCCGCCGCGGGTGGATCATCGGAGGCTCGATCGCGGGCGGCCTGATCCTGCTCGCCCTGACCTTCGGCGGCGGCGTCGCGGTCGGATGGGTCGGAGCACACATCCAGGTCGCCGTGTCGAACTCGATGCACACGCGCGGCGGTCAAGGCGGGATGATGCCCGGCTACGGCTACGGCAACGGGAGCGGCGGCCAGGGCGGCTACGGCCCGTTCGGCCACCAACGCGGCAACGGGTCCAACTCGAGCAACGGCAACGGCTCGAGCAACGGCTGAGCCGAGCGGCTCAGCGGCCGGGGAGCTTCTTCAGCGCCGTGGTCACGACGTGACCGACGGATGCCGCGGCGCGCCCCACGACCTCCGCCGCGTGCGCGGCAGGCTCGGGCAGCACGGCGCTCAACGCCTCACCCTCGGGCAGATCGAAGAACGGCAGCAGCCAGTCGTCGACCTCGTCGAGGGGTGACGCCGACAGGCTGTAGTAGCGGTGCTGGCCGTCTTCACGCACCGAGACGAGCTCGGCCTCGCGCAGCACCTTCAGGTGCTTGGACACCGTCGGCTGGCTCACCCCGAGCTCCTGCACGATCAGCGAGACACTCGTTCCGGTCTCGGCGGTGCGCGACCGCTCGAGAAGGAACGAGAGGATGTCGCGCCGGGTCGCGTCCGCGATCACGCCGAAGATGTCCGCCATGTGCCTAGGTTAGCCGGGGCTCGTGGCCGCTACCATGACAGGCGCGGCGACGAGAGGGGCAGCGGTGGCAGGCGAGGTGTCCACACCCGGCCCCGCACGCGCCCTCGGCACCTGGATCGCCCGGTTCGCCCGCGACATCCGCGATCTGTCGACCGCCTCTCCCGCCCGTTTCGCGGTGCTGGTGTTCACCGCCCTGATCCTCGTGTTCACGGGTCTGCTGTCGCTCCCGGCCGCAGCGGCCGACGGACGCGCGACCCCGTTCGTCGACGCGCTGTTCACCGCCGTCTCGACAGTGTGCGTCACGGGGCTCGCCACCGTCGACATGGCCGCACACTGGTCGGCGTTCGGCCACGTCATCATCTACGTCGGCGTCAACGTCGGCGGGATGGGTGTGCTGACTCTCGCCTCGATCATGGGGCTCGTGATCTCGAAGCGGCTGGGGCTGCGCGCCAAGCTCATCGCCGCGAGCGACACCAATCCGCTCCGGGCCCACGCCGGCCCCGTCAACGAGGGCCAGACCGTGCGGCTGGGCGAGGTGGGCCAGCTGCTGCGCACCGTCGCACTGTCGACGCTGGTGATCGAGGCGGCCATCTCGGTGCTGCTCTATCCGTCGATCCTGCTCGCGGGCATCGACCCGCTCACCGCGTTGTGGCAGGCGCCCTACTACGCGGCCATGTCGTTCACGAACACCGGCTTCACCCCGAACCCGGGCGGACTCGCCCCCTTCGCACACGACTACGTCTTCCTCACGACCCTCATGGTGAGCGTGTTCCTCGGCAGCATCGGCTTCCCCGTGATCTACACGCTCGCCCGGCACCGCTGGCACGTGCGCCGATGGTCGCTCCACGCGAAGCTCACCCTCATCACGACCGTGGTGCTCTTCCTCGCCGGCGCGGTGGTCTTCCTCACGCTCGAGTACGCCAACCCGAAGACGTTCGGCAGCATGGACGCCTTCGACACGACCTTCCAGTCGTTCTTCCTCTCCGCCATGACCCGCTCCGGCGGCTTCTCCGTGGTGAACATCGGGGATCTCAACGGGTCGTCGCTCGTGGTCGGGTCGATGCTGATGTTCGTGGGCGGCGGCTCGGCCTCGACCGCCGGCGGCATCAAGGTCACGACGCTCGCAGTGCTCGCCCTCGCGGTGTGGTCGGAGGCACGCGGACGCCCGTCAGTGAACGCGTTCGGCCGCCGTATCCCGAGCGACGTGCAGCGGGTCGCGCTCTCGGTCGTCGCCTGGGGCGCGACGATCGTCGCCGCCTCGACGATCACGATCGCGCAGATCACGCAGGCCCCGATCGCCGATGTGCTCTTCGACGTGATCTCCGCATTCGGCACCGTGGGGCTCTCGACGGGGCTCACCGCCGAGCTCCCCGACCCGGCCGCCTACGTGATGGCGGTCACGATCTTCATGGGCCGCATTGGTACAGTCACACTGGCCGCGGCCGTGGCGGCGTCGTCGCGCTCGCAGCTCTACACGTTCCCCACCGAGAGGCCGATCGTTGGTTGAAAAGGTGCGCAGCGATGCCCCGGTGCTCGTCATCGGGCTCGGCCGGTTCGGGGCCGCGTGCGCGGGTGAGCTCGACCGACTCGACCGTGAGGTGCTCGCGATCGACGACAGCGCGGAACTCGTGCAGAAGTGGTCGGACCGGGTCACCCACACCGTGCAGGCCGACGCCCGCAACATCGACGCCCTGCGGCAGATCGGGGCGCAGGACTTCCAGGTGGCCGTCGTCGCCGTCGGTTCTCTCATCGAGGCGTCCGTGCTCATCACCGCGAACCTGGTCGATCTGAAGGTGCCGCAGATCTGGGCGAAGGCGGTGAGCCAGTCCCACGGCAAGATCCTCGCCCGCGTCGGGGCGAACCACGTCATCTACCCCGAGCGGGAGGCCGGCGAGCGCGTCGCGCACCTCGTCAGCGGCCGGATGCTCGACTTCATCCGCTTCGACGACGACTTCGTGCTCGCCAAGCTCTACCCGCCGAAGTTCCTGCGGGGAGTCGCCCTGAGCGCCTCGGGCGTGCGCACGAAGTTCAACGTCACCGTCGTGGGCGTGAAGTCGCCCGGCAAGCCGTTCCGCTACGCCGAGGCCGACACCGTCGTCACCGCGCACGACCTGGTGATCGTGTCGGGCACGAACGGCGACGTCGAGAGGTTCGCGGCGCTCGAGCGCTGACGGATGCCGCGGCATCCGCTCTCTCAAGCGCCGGCGGCGAGCTCCCAGGCACGGGCGAGGGCGGCATCGGTCGCACGACCGAGCAGCTCGTCGAGATGGGCGTCCTGCAGCACCGCGATCGCCCGCTCGGTCGTGCCCTTCGGGCTCGTCACCTGGCGGCGCAGCTCGGCCGGATCCTCGCCGGTCGCCGCGAGCAGCGCCGCAGCACCGATCACCGTCTGCTCGGCCATGAGCCGCGCATCCGCGGGCGAGAATCCCTTGGCGAGCGCGGCCTTGGTGAGCTCCTCGACGAAGAGGAAGAGGTAGGCGGGCCCTGAGCCCGAGATCGTCGACAGGGCGTCGATCTCGTCCTCGGGCACCTCGACGACGGCCCCCACGGTCTCGAAGAGCCGTCGCACGAGCGCGACGTGCGCGGCATCCGCCGTCGTGCCCGCGGCGAGTCCGGTCACCGCCCGCCCGACGGTCGCCGGGGTGTTCGGCATCGAGCGCAGCACCACGACGCCGTCACCGAGGATGCGCTCGAACGTGGCCACAGTCACGCCCGCCGCGAGGCTCACGACGATCGTGCCGGGGCGCAGCACGGGGGCGACGGCCTCGAGCAGGTCGGGCACCATCGCGGGCTTCACGCCGATCAGCACGATGTCGGCGCCGGCGGCCGCGGTGAGGTTGGCGTCGGGATGCGCCTCGAGGGCGATCGATGCGAGCCCCGCGATGCCGTCGAGCGTCGCGGCCTTCGCCGCCGAGCGGTTCGTGACGACGATGCCACGGCAGGATCCGGATGCCGCGACTCCGCGGGCGATCGCACCCCCCATCGAGCCTGCTCCGAGGATGGCGATGGGGGGAAGCTGCGCGTCGACCATGTCGCCATCCTAAAGTTCACGCGGCAGGACCGATGATCGACCTGAAAGTTCATTCACATGGCGGCACGGCGCGACTATCATCGGCAGTGCCGGGGCGGTGCCGCCTCGGCTGAGCCGCGGAGGGACGCCCGATGACCACCCAGCCCGATCTGTTCGACGGAATCGTCGCCCGCACCGTCGCGACCGACCGCCTCGCGGTCAACGTGCTCCTGCGCGAGGACGACGACCCGACCACTCCCGCCGATCGCACCGTCGTGCTGGTGCACGGCAACGTGTCGTCCGCGCTGTTCTGGCAGGAGATCATGCAGGACCTCCCCGGGGACGTGCGGGTGATCGCCGTCGACCTGCGCGGGTTCGGCGGGAGCGAGAGCCTGCCCATCGACGCGACCCGCGGGGTGCGCGACTTCAGCGACGACGTGCATGCGACGCTCGAGGCCCTCGGGGTCGCCGCGCCCCACCTCGTCGGCTGGTCGATGGGAGGCGGCGTCGTGATGCAGTACGCGATCGACCACCCCGTGGCATCCCTCACTCTGCAGGCACCGGTCTCTCCCTACGGCTTCGGCGGCACCCGCCGCGACGGCAGCCGCCTGACCGACGACGACGCCGGCACCGGCGGCGGCGGCGCGAACCCGGACTTCGTGCAGCGCCTCACCGACCACGACACCAGCGCCGACGCCCAGACGTCGCCGCGCAGCGTCTTCCGATCCGGATACGTCGCCCCGGGCTTCGAGAGCGAGCACGAGGACGCCTGGGTCGCCTCGATGCTCACGACCTCCACCGCCACGGGCAACTACCCCGGCGATGCCGTGGCGAGCGAGAACTGGCCCGGATTCGGGGCCGGCCGCATCGGCGTGCTGAACACCATGGCGCCGGGCTACTTCAACACGTCCGGCATCGTCGGTCTCGCCGTCAAGCCCCCGGTGCTGTGGGTGCACGGCGACGCCGACGCCATCGTGTCCGACGCGTCGTTCTTCGACCTCAACCACCTCGGGGCGCTCGGCATCATCCCCGGCTGGCCCGGGGCGGACGCCGCGCCCGCCCAGGAGATGGTCTCCCAGACCCGTGACGTGCTCGAGGCCTACGCCGCCGGCGGCGGCGAGGTCACCGAGCTGCTGCTGCCCGGCGTCGGCCACTCGCCGCACCTCGAGCGCCCCGCCGAGGTGCGGCGCGCACTCCTCAGTCACATCGGCTACGTGGGCCGACCCGTCGACCCGGCGCCGCCCACCGAGACGATCGTGCTGCGCTCGGCCGACTGACCGGGCCCGGGGCGCCCGGAACGGCGAGGGATGCCTCCGGCCCGGGACGGGGCATCCCTAGACTGACGCCATGAGCGCATCCGGCGGCAACAGGGCGGTCATCGCGGCACTTCTCGCGAACCTCGGCATCGCCCTCACCAAGTTCCTCGCGTGGGCCTTCTCGGGGTCGGCGTCGATGCTCGCCGAGGCGATCCACTCGCTCGCCGACTCGGGAAATCAGCTGCTGCTGCTCTTCGGCGGCCGCCAGGCCCGGCGCCGTGCCGACGCTGAGCATCCGTTCGGCTACGGCCGTGAACGGTACGTCTACGCGTTCGTCGTGGCGATCATCCTGTTCTCGATCGGTGGGGTGTTCTCGGTCATCGAGGGCATCGACAAGTTGCAGCATCCGCACGAGCTCGAGAACCTGTGGCTGCCGCTCGTCGTGCTGCTGCTCGCCATCGGTCTGGAGTCCTTCTCGCTGCGCACCGCCATCCGCGAGTCGAACCACCACCGCGCCGCCGGGGAATCGTGGTTCGGGTTCATCCGGCACGCGAAGGCACCCGAGCTGCCCGTCGTGCTGCTCGAGGATGTCGCGGCCCTCACCGGTCTCGTGTTCGCCCTGTTCGGCGTCGGGCTGTCGGGACTCACCGGCAACCCGGTGTTCGACGCCCTCGGCACCCTGTTGATCGGCCTGCTGCTGATCGCGGTCGCGATCGTGCTCGGCATCGAGACGAAGAGCTTGCTCGTCGGCGAGGGCGCGCGCCCCGCCGACCAGCGGGCGATCGAAGCGGCGATCACCGGCGGCGGCGAGATCTCGCACCTCATCCACATCAAGACCCTCTATCTCGGACCCGACGAGCTGCTGGTTGCGGCGAAACTCGGCTTCGCCGCCGACCTGCCGCTCGCCCGCGTCGCCAGCGACATCGACGCGATCGAGGCGCGCATCCGCGCCGCCGTGCCGATCGCGCGGGTCATCTACCTCGAGCCCGACCTCTACCGGGCGCACGGCGAGCCCGAGGCATCCGCTCGACGGCAGATCACCCCGCCACCGCCGACCGCCGAGGTCATCGTCGCCTCGTCCGACTGACCGCTCTCGCCCACCGCGTGCCGGAGCGGCAGACTGGGGACATGGAGTACTGCCTGTTCACCGAGCCCCAGCAGGGGGCGTCGTACGCCGACCAGCTCGAATTCGCCCAGGCCGGTGAGCGGCTCGGGTTCGACGGGTTCTTCCGCTCGGACCACTACCTGCGCATGGGCGAGGGCGACCCGCTGCCCGGTCCGACCGACGCGTGGACGACCCTCGCCGGCCTCGCCCGAGAGACCTCGCGCATCCGGCTCGGCACCCTGGTCTCCTCGGTGACCTACCGGGTTCCCGCGATCCTCGCCATGCAGGTCGCGCAGGTCGACGCGATGAGCGGCGGCCGGGTCGAGCTCGGGCTCGGCACGGGCTGGTTCGAGGCCGAGCACACCGCCTACGGCATCCCGTTCCCGCCCCGCCGCTTCGACCTGCTCGAGGAGCAGCTCGCCGTGATCACCGGGCTGTGGGAGGCATCCGGATCGTTCTCGTTCGACGGCGCCCACTACCGCCTCGAGAACGCACCCGCCCTGCCGAAGCCCGTGCAGGGCCGAGTGCCGGTGATCGTCGGCGGCGGCGGACCTAAGCGCACCCCCGCGATCGCGGCGCGGTTCGCGACCGAGTTCAACATCGGGTTCCAGCCCGAACAGGTCATCGCCGAGAAGTTCGCGGGCGTGCGCGCCGCGTGCGCCGAGATCGGCCGCGACCCGAGCACGCTCAAGCTGTCGGTGGCACTCCCGACACTCGCCGCCCCCACCGAGGCGCAGCTCGAGCGCCGTGCGGCGGCCATCGGCCGCGACCTCGACAGCGTGCGCGGCGACACCAACATCGTCGGTGGGCCGGATGAGATCGTGGCGAAGGTCGAGCGCCTGCAGGCCCTCGGCGCCACGCGCGTGTATTTCCAGCTCATGGACCTGCGCGACATCGAGCAGGTCGAGTACCTCGGCTCGACGGTGCTCCCCCGCCTACCCCGCTGAGGCTCTCGTCGCGGCGGCGGGCGCTGCGGCCCGGCGTCCGGGCGGCGCGGCCGCCGCCGGCCCGCCCGCCGCGCAACGTCGGAACCCTTTCCCGACACGCCGTGTCAGAAGGCGTCGGGTCGGCGCGCCTCGAAGAAGTTCCGAAGCTGCGCCTGCGCCTCGGCGGCGAGCACCCCGCCCACGACCTCTGCGCGGTAGGGCAGACGGCGGTCGCGCACCACGTCGTACATCGACCCCGCTGCACCCGCCTTGTCGTCCCACGCGCCGAACACGACCCGCGACACACGCGCTTGCAGCAGCGCCCCCGCGCACATCAGGCAGGGCTCCAGGGTGACGACGAGCGTGCACCCCTCGAGGTTCCACGACCCGATGGATGCCGCGGCCTGCCGCAGGGCGACGACCTCGGCGTGCGCCGTGGGATCCCCCGTCGCCTCGCGCAGATTGCGCCCTTCGCCGATCGGAGTGCCCGCGGCATCCACCACGACCGCACCCACGGGAACATCGCCCTCCGTGCCCGCCACCTCGGCGAGCGCAAGCGCCCGGCGCATGGCGGCGAGGTCGGCGGGGGTCGTCACGGTGACAGCGTAGGCGGTGCTCTAGCCTGTGATCATGCGCTTGCACGTCGCCGACCACCCGCTCGTCACCCACAAGCTCACGGTTCTGCGCGACCAGCGCACGCCGTCGCCGATCTTCCGCCAGCTCACCTCCGAGCTCGTGACGCTGCTCGCCTACGAGGCGACCCGCAACGTGCGGGTGAAGGACATCGAGATCTCCACGCCCGTGACCACCACGACCGGCGTCGCGATCAGCGACCCGCGCCCGCTCGTGGTGCCGATCCTGCGCGCCGGTCTCGGCATGCTCGAGGGCATGGTGACGCTGCTGCCGACCGCCGAGGTGGGATTCCTCGGAATGGTGCGCAACGAGGAGACGCTGGAGCCGTCGACGTACGCCGAGCGCCTCCCCGACGATCTGAGCGACCGTCAGTGCTTCGTGCTCGACCCGATGCTCGCCACCGGCGGGTCACTGGGTGCCGCGATCGAGTTCCTCTTCACGCGGGGCGCGCAGGATGTCACGGCGATCTGCCTGCTCGGCGCCCCGGAAGGCGTCGCGGCGATCGAGAAGCAGGTCGCGGGACGCGACGTGACCCTGGTGCTGGGCGCGCTCGATGAGCGGCTCAACGAGCACGGCTACATCGTGCCCGGGCTCGGAGACGCGGGCGACCGCCTCTACGGCACCGTCTGACCGCGGTCGCTCGGGCCGGCGGCGACCCCCATGTGTGGGCCCGGCACGCGCGGCCTCCGTCGCCCCGCGATGCGTCGACGGACCGCGCTCACAGCCAGTGCTTGCGCTTGAAGATGAAGTAGAGCGTCGTGGGGAACGCGAGCATCACGCCGATCGCCAGCGGGTAGCCGTACTGCCAGTGCAGCTCGGGCATGTCTTCGAAGTTCATGCCGTAGATCGTTCCGATGAGTGTCGGCGCGAAGATGATCGCCGCCCAGGATGAGATCTTCTTGATCTCGTCGTTCTGAGCCAGGTTCGCCTCGGTCTGTCGCCGCGCGACGAGCGCGGAGTGCACCGTGAGCGCCTTGTCGAGCAGCGTACGGTAGCCGTCGACCTGGGCGTCGATCTTCTCGACGTGGTCGAGCACGTCGCGCAGGCTGCGGCGCAGCTCGAGGTCGACGTCGTACTTCTCGAAACCGCGCTGGAGCTTGTCGATCATGGCGGCGAGGGGGTGCACGGCCCGACCGATGCTGAGCACCTCGCCGTACAGCTCGTAGATACGTCGCGACAGGGCGTCGTCGTCGCTGTCACCGAAGAGCTGATCCTCGATCTCGTCGAGATCGTTCTCGATTCCGGCGACGACGGGCTCGTACTCGTCGACCACCCGGTCGAGGATCGCGTAGAGGATCGCCTCCGGACCCAGCGCGAGCAGGTCGGGCTGGTGCTCGAGTCGCGAGCGCACCGCCGCGAGGTTCGGGGATTCCGCGTGACGGATCGTGATGACGAAGTCGGGGCCGACGAACACGTGCACCTCGCCGAGCTCGACCTCCTCGCGCTCGTCGTCGTAACGGGCGGGTCGCAGCACGACGAACAGCACGTCGCCGTAGCGTTCGATCTTCGAGCGCTGGTGCCCGGTGAGTGCGTCCTCAACGGCGAGCGGGTGCAGATCGAACTCGGCGGCGACCGAGGCGACCTCTTCGGCGCTCGGACGGTAGAGCCCGATCCAGGCGAGGCCCCCGCGATCGTCGTGCAGCCGGTAGGTCTCATCGAGCGTGCCGGGTGTCTCGGCGCGGCGACCGTCGACGTAGATGGAGTTGTCGACCAAGGGCATGGGCGGGCTCCTCTCTCGGGGCGGTCGCGCCGCTCCGACTCGGGACAGCGGGTGGAGCGCGGCGAAGCCGCTCGATGGTAGCCGACCGACATGACCTGTTCGGGGCATCCTGACGAGATCCTCACGGCGGCACGTCGCTCGGCGTCGCGGCACCTGCCGGTGGGCGTGCGCGAGGGGTGCCGCGACGCGGCCGGCGTCGTCGAGCGCGCCGCGGGCCTGGGGTCAGGCGACGCCGACGAGCCGAGCGAACGCGCTCAGGCGCGCGACGCCGGCCGGGGTGTACGGCAGGTCGTCGAGCAGAGCGGGCGAATAGATCACGTAGGCGGCGACCTTCGCCCGCGAGACCGCGACGTTGAGCCGGTTCTGCAGCAGCAGGAACTCGAGTCCGCGCGGCGCCGCCCGCCCGGACGACGCGGCGAGGCTCACGATCGCGACCGCCGCCTCCTGCCCCTGAAAGCGGTCCACCGTGCCCACCCGCACGTCGGCGAGACCGGCGCCGGCGAGCGCCTCCTCGACGAGCACCTGCTGCGCGTTGTACGGGGTGACCACGATCAGATCGGATGCCGCGAGCGCCCGTCCGCCCGCGGCGTCGGGATCGCCCGGGTCGGTGTACGTGCGACCCACCAGGTCGCGGGCGAGTCGCACGACCTCGGCGGCCTCTTCGGGCGACTGCACGGCGTTACCCTCGTGGGCGAGGGGCAGCGGATGCAGGCCCGGCTCGATGCCGGCGAGCGAGCGGAGCCCGGCGTCGGGGGCGGAGGCGAGCGCACCGTCGTAGGACAGGGTCGAGACCGGGGCGGCGACACGCGGATGCATGCGCCAGGTGCGCGAGAGGAAGTAGCCGTGGGTCGGCGGGAGCACCGCGGCATCCGCCATCACCCACCCGAGCGCGGACGTGTCGACCGGCTCGGGATGCGTTCCCTGACTGACCTGCGGCAGCTGCTGCGGGTCGCCGAGCAGCAGCAGACGCGGGGCGGCGAGCGAGACGGCGATGGTCGAGGCGAGGGAGAACTGCCCCGCCTCGTCGATCACGAGCAGGTCGAGCCCGCCGCGCGCAACGCGGTTGGTGTTCGCGAAGTCCCAGGCGGTGCCGCCGACGACGAACCCGCCCGACTGGTCGGCGATGAACCCGGCCATCCCGTTCTTGCGGATCGCCGTGAACGCGTGACCGGTCGATGCCGGATCCTTCGGCGCCTTCGCCACCTGCACGGCGGGCACCCCGGCGGCGATGACCCCTTCGAGCATGTGCTCGACGACGGCATGGGACTGCGCGACCACACCGACCCGGAACCCGCGGTCGCGCACGAGGCTCGCGATCACCCGGGCACCGATGTAGGTCTTGCCGGTGCCCGGAGGACCCTGCACGGCCAGGTAGCTGCGGTCGAGGTCGGCGACGGATGCCGCGATCGTCGCCGCCAGCTCGCCCGCCGCGCGCCCGTGCGGGCTCGAGGTGAGCTGACGCCCGCGCAGACGCGGCGGACGGCGGCGCAGCAGATCGGTCGCGGGGTCGTCGGGGAACCCGGGGGCGGCGTCGAGCAGCCCCTCGGCCCATGCGTCGATCGCGGTCTGCTGCCCGGCGGCCTGCGGGGGCCGCGGCGGAGTCAGCGCGATCGGCAGCGTGTCCCACGTCTCGCCGTCGACGGCGAACTCGGCGATCACCGCGCCGTCGTCGAGCACCTCGAGCACCTGAACGGTGCGGCCGGCGTGGATCCACCGCGGCGACGGCTGGGCGATCGGGTAGGGCGCAGGCATGGGGTAGAGCGCGAACGGATCGGAGCCCTCGCTCAGCCGGGTGCCGGGCGCGACGTCGCCGTGCAGCTCCATGATGCGGCGGTCGACCCGCTGCCCGTCGCCGCGGTGCCAGTCGGTCACGACCCGACTGCGGGCCGCGTCGACGACCACCACGTCACGGGTCTGCTCCCAGAGCGACACCGGCTCGCGCAGCCGCAGGAAGTGACCCGCCCAGAACGTCTTCGCCTCGCGCGGGTAGTAGTCGATGGCGGCCGCGGCGAGCGCCAGCGCACGCACGTCGGGGTCGTCGGGCGACGTGAGGGCCGCGGCATCCGTCGCCCGTCGGCTGAGGGCGACCGATGTCGGCGACGGCTCGTAGGGCGTCTCCTCGGGGGTGACATCGCGGGCGGGATAGAGCCCGGCGTCGCGCGCGCGGGCGACCAGCCAGTCGCGCAGCCGCAGAGTGGAAACGCAGTCGTCGCGGTTGTACTCGGCCAGGTCGTCGAGGATCGCCGCCGCGGCCGCGTCGTCGCCGTCGTCTGCGGCCGCCCGCGCCTCGACGTAGCGCACGATCGAGTCGTCGCCGCGCTGCACGTCGCTCGTGCGCAGGTCGTCGCCCATGTAGAGCGGCTCGAGCTTCTTGATCGAGTAGGAGCGGGACCCCACCCGCAGCGCCCGCCGCACGATCGGGTAGAGATCGACGAACACACCCTCGCGCAGCAGCCGATCAACCTCGGCCTCGCGGGTGCCGTGCCGCGCGGCCATCTGCAGCAGATGCGTCGGCTCGTACGGCGCGTAGTGGTAGATGTGCAGGCCCGAATGGGTGCGCCGGCGCAGCTCGATCAGATCGACGAACTGCTCGAGCGCGCGCTTCTCGTCGGCGAAGGTGTGCGCCCACAGGGCGCTGTACTGCTCGCGGGTGTCGACCCACCCGAACAGGTAGTCGATGCCCCACACGTTCGCACCGCCGGCGTGCTCGGTGTAGAGCGGGTCGCCCTCGAAGTCGAAGAACAGGTCGCCGTGATCGGGCCGCGGCAGCGCACCGAGCGCGGCCGCCGACACCACCTCGTACGCAGGCGCGGGCGGGCGGGACGCGGCATCCGTCTGCTGCCGCTCGCTCGCCAGCTGCAGCCGCGCCTGCGTGCGCAGCGATTCCCACACCTCGGCGCCGAGCCCCGCAGGCGGGGCGGATGCCGCGGCCAGCGCGTCGATCGTGTCGACACCCCCGGCGCGCATCCGCTCGCGCTGCACCGGGCGCATGCCGGCGACGAGCAGCAGGTCGCGTTGGCCGACCACCTCGAGGTCACACGTCGCGCACCGGCCGCACGCCACGACGTGCAGGGCGCCGCGGTCGTCTCCCCAGGCGATCGGCGTGCCGGACGCCCCGGCAGCGAGGTCACGGTCGGCGATCAGGGCGCGCAGGCGCTCCCGCCGCAGCGTGAACACGGGCATCAGGTCGGCGACCCGGTGCACACTCGTCGTGCCGTCGCCGAGCAGCAGCTCGACCTCGTCGGCGCGGGCGATGCCCAGCCGGTCGAGCTGGTCGACGTAGGCGGCGAGCTGCATGAGCGCGGTGACACGGGCGTGGCGGGCGAGCTTGGTGTCCTGCACGATCCAGCGCCCGTCGTCGCCGCGCAGCAGGAAGTCGGCGAACCCGACGAACTCGCCGGTCGCGAACGCGGCCTGGTAGACGACGGATGTCGCCGGGTCGCCGAGCGCCCGCACGGTCGCGGTGACCGCGGCATCCATCGCCGTCGCATCGGCCGAGCGCGTCTCGGGGATCTCGACGACGGTTCCCGGATGCGTCTCGCGGTAGCGCTCGAGCACGCGCAACTCGTGCTGCGTGCCGAGGCGGCCGGCGCGCTCGAGGGTGGGGTCGTCGGGCTCGTCGACCGCGGGCACGCGGCCGAGCTTCGCGTCGATGGCGCGCAGCCAGGCGAATTCGCACTCGGCGGCGGCCTTGAGGTCGCTCGCGCTCCACACGATGCGGGCGGGCTGTGGGCCTGCGGCCTCGATGTAGCGCATGGGACGTCCTCTCCCGCTCGACCCTAACGGCCGCCGCCGACACCGCCGCTGCGCCGCCGTGGCCGCCGTGCCCCGTCGTCGGCGCGCGGGCCGACGGCCCGCAGTGCCAGACTGGACGCGTGACCACCGCCCTGCCGTTCGCGAGCGCCTATCGCCACGGGTTCGCCCGTGTCGCCGCGGTGACCCTTCCGCTCGCGATCGCCGACCCCGCGCGCAACGCCGCGGCGACGATCGCGGAGGCGCGCCGGCTGCACGACGACGCCGTCGCCGTCGCCGTCTTCCCCGAGCTTGGTCTCAGCGGATACGCGATCGACGACCTCGTGCTGCAGGACCCGCTGCTCGACGCCGTGATCGACGCGATCGACGCGGTGGCGGCGGCATCCGCCGATCTGCTGCCGCTGCTGTTCGTCGGCGCGCCGCTGCGGATCGGCAGCCGCCTCTACAACTGCGCGGTCGCCATCCACCGCGGGCGTGTGCTCGGCGTCGTGCCGAAGACCTCGCTGCCGACCTACCGCGAGTTCTACGAGCGGCGCTGGTACGCCTCCGGAGCCGACGCCGACACGGATGTCGCCGACCTCGGGCCGCTCGGAACGGTGCCGTTCGGCACGCAGCTGCACTTCGCGGCATCCGATGTGCCCGGCCTCGTCGTGCACGCCGAGATCTGCGAGGACCTGTGGGTGCCCGTGCCCCCGTCGTCGACCGCCGCCCTGCAGGGCGCGACCGTGCTGCTGAACCTGTCGGGCAGCCCCATCACCATCGCGCGCGCCGACGACCGCGAGCTGCTCGTGCGCTCGCAGTCGCTCCGCGGCCTGGCGGCGTACGCATATGCCGCCGCCGGCATGGGCGAATCGACCAACGACGTCGCGTGGGACGGGCAGACCCTCATCGCCGAGCTCGGCACCGTGCTGGCGCGCACCGAGCGCTTCCCCGAGGGGGCGCGCGCGGGCATCGTCGACGTCGACCTCGACCGCATCCGCCAGGACCGCCAGCGACAGGGAACGTTCGACGACAACCGCGCCGCACTCGTGCCCGGCGCCCCGGTGGTCGTGCCGTGGCGGCTCGACCCGCCCCTGAGCGATGTGGGCCTGCGACGGGATGTCGCGCGGTTCCCGTTCGTGCCCGCGGATCCGGCCCGTCTCGCGCAGGACTGCTACGAGGCCTTCCACATCCAGGTCGCCGGTCTCGAGCAGCGCCTCGCCGCCATCGGCCACCCGAAGCCGGTGATCGGTGTCTCCGGCGGCCTCGACTCGACGCATGCACTGCTCGTCGTCGCACGGGCCATGGACCGCGCCGGGCGGCCGCGCAGCGACATCCTCGCCTACACGCTGCCGGGGTTCGCAACCAGCGACCACACCCGCTCGAACGCCGTCGCGCTCGCCGAGGCGATCGGCGCGACGGTCGAGACGATCGACATCACCCCGGTCGCCCACGACCTCCTCGGCGCGATCGGGCACCCCTACGCGAGCGGCGAGCCCGTCTACGACGTGACGTTCGAGAACGTGCAGGCGGGCGCCCGCACCGACGTGCTCTTCCGCCTCGCGAACCGTCACGACGGCATCGTCATCGGCACCTCCGACCTCTCCGAACTCGGCCTCGGCTGGGCGACGTACGGCGTCGGCGACCAGATGAGCCACTACGCCGTCAACGCCGGCGTGCCGAAGACGCTCATCCAGCACCTCATCCGCTGGGTCATCGCCGAGGGCGAAGGGGTGGATGCCGCGACCGCCGCCGTGCTGCAGTCGGTGCTCGACACCGAGATCAGCCCCGAGCTCGTGCCGGCCGATGCCGACGGCAACGTGCAGTCCACCGAGGACACCATCGGGCCGTACGCCCTGCACGACTTCGCCCTGTTCCACGTGCTGCGCTACGGGCTGCGGCCCTCGAAGATCGCGTTCCTCGCCGAGCGCGCCTGGGCGGATGCCGCAGCCGGCTCCTGGCCCGCCGGGTTCCCCGAGGGCGAGCGGCCGAGCTACGACCGGGCCGAGATCGTCCGGTGGCTGCGCGTGTTCCTGTCGCGCTACTTCGGGTTCGCGCAGTTCAAGCGCACGGCCATCCCCAACGGCCCGAAGGTGTCGCCCGCCGGATCACTGTCGCCGCGCGGCGACTGGCGGGCGCCGAGCGACGGCAACGCCCGCGCCTGGATCGCCGAACTCGATGCCGCCCTCGACACCACCGCCCCGGGAGACAACTGACATGCGCCTGCTGGTCGCCGCCCTGAACTCCGAGCTCGTCGGGTTCCCGCTGGAGCTGCCCGGCTTCTCGCGCCTGGTCACCGGACCCGGCAAGCTCAAGGCCGCGGTCGAGCTGACCCGGGCCCTCGAGCGCGGCGAGGTCGACGAGATCGTCGTCGTCGGCACCGCGGGGCAGCTCGACGCCGGCCTCGCCGCCGGTGTGCACGAGATCTCCGCCGCGCTGCAGCACGACGTGACCGACCTCGACGGCATCGTGGGGCAGCACGTCTCGCTTCCGTCGACCGTCGAGACGGGGCATCCGGGTGTCGTCATCGCCACCGGCGACCGGTTCATCGACGACGCCGACGCCGTGGTCGCGATCCGCGAGCTCGGCGCGCAGCTGGTCGACATGGAGACGTTCGCCTACATCTGGGTCGCGCACGAGTACGCGGTGCCGATCCGCGTGTTCAAGGCGATCTCCGACAGCGCGCAGGACGGCGCCACCCAGCTGTGGGACGAGACCGTCGCCCACTGCAGCGCCCAGCTCTACACCCACCTCGCCGGGCTCTACGGGGCCTGAGGGCGGGCCCGGCCGGGCGTGCGGCGTGGGGCGTGCGCGGGCGCGTCTCGCGTGGGTGGGGCTTCGGGGCGGGGTCGCGCGGGCGGGGCTCCGGCGCGGAGTCGCGCGAAGCGGGCCGCGCGGGCGCGCCGCGCAGGGGGCGAGCGCAGGAGAACACGCGGACGCAGGACGAATCGCGAGGATGTCGCCTGTCCTCGCGCGTTCGCCTGTTTCCGCGCGGGCGGGAGCGCACGGCGGGCACCGGCACCGGGCCGTGCCGGGCAGGTACGGAAAACAGGAACACACGCGGACGCAGGAGGAATCGCGAGGATGCCGCCTGTCCTCGCGCGTTGGCCTGTTTCCACGCGATCGGCGGCAGGCCGGCACAGCCGCATGGGCGGCATCGGGCCGCGCGAGCGGCGTGGTCGGCACAGCCGCGTAGCCGACGCGCGAGCGCCATGGGTCGGCACAGCCGCATGGCCCGGGCGCCGCGCGCCCGCGTCGGGCCGAGCGGCGCCCCGCGGACCCGGCCCCGCCGGCTGATCAGTCCGACTGCCGGATGATGCTGGACCCCCGGCCGGTAGCCTCGACGACGAGCTGGGCGGGGATCTGCTCCTTCATCGCCTCGACGTGGCTGATGACGCCGACCGTGCGTCCGCCGCTGCGCAGCTCGTCGAGGGTGCGCATCGCGAGGTCGAGGGTCTCGGCATCGAGCGAGCCGAATCCTTCGTCGATGAAGAGCGTGTCGAGACGGATGCCGCCGGCCCGCGCCGTCACGACCTCGGCGAGCCCGAGCGCGAGGGCGAGCGAGGCCAGAAAGGTCTCCCCGCCGGACAGCGAGTGCGCGGGGCGCGCGACCGCGGTGAACGCGTCGACGATCTCGAGCCCGAGACCGCTCTGCGCCCCGCGTGAGGCACGCGCATCGGTGTGCTGCAGGCGGTACCGCCCGCTCGACATCTCGTCGAGCCGCACGTTGGCGGCAGTCACGATCTCCTCGAGCTCGGCGGCGAGTACGTAGGTCTCGAGCGGCATGCGGTAGTCGTTCGGGGCACGACCCGCGAGGGTGTCGGCGAGGCGGGCGACAATCTGATGCGTCCGCTCGAGCTCGGCGCGGCCCTCGTCGACGGCGGCGGCCCGGTCGCGCAGGTCACTGAGGGCGGCAGCGGCCTGATCGTGCCGGGAGAGGGCGTCGGTCGCGGAACGCACGGCGTCGCGCGCGACCCGCAGTGCCTCCTGCGCGGCCGCGACGTCGACCGGCTCCTCGGGGAGCCCGAGCGCCTCGAGTTCCGCCCGACGCGCGGTGACCGTGGCGACGGATGCCTCGTGCCCCCGCACCCGCGCATCGAGGCGGTCGCGCTGGCCCGCGTCGCGGACCGCCGCACGCACGGCGTCGGCGTCGGCGAACGGGGAGCCGCCGAGCGCGTCGGCGCAGCGCTCGGACGCCTCCCGCGCGGCCACGTCGGACGCCGTCTGCGCGGCCACCGCGGCGACGACCGCCGCGGCGACGGCGAGCTCGGCCTCATCTGCGGCGACCCGCAGGCTGACGCTCGCGTGACGGCCGCGCGCGGCGTCGACGCGGGCGACGAGGGCGCCGCGGCGGGCCGCGAGCCCCGCGAGGACGGCGTCGGCGTCCGCGAGGTCCGTCGCCCGCGCGGTGCGCTCAGCCGCCAGGTCGCGTTCGGTGTCGTCGAGGCGGTCGCGTGCGGCCACACCCTCGTCACGACGGACCACTGCGGCCGTCGCCGCCGCGGCGCGGTCGGCGGCGGCGGCGAGGCGCGCACTGAGATCGTCGACCGAGCCGCCTTCGGCGCGCGCGGCGGCCGCAGCGAGGGCGGCCCGGGCGTCGCTCGCCGCGGCGCTCGACCGCTGCGCGACGGCCTGCGCTGCGTCGCGCGCGGCGGCGGCCGCATCGATCTGCGACGGCGTGGCGGTCTCGGCGGGCGCGGCAGCGGGGTGGGGGTGAGAGGTCGCTCCGCACACCGCGCACGGCTCGCCGTCGACGAGTCGCTCGGCGAGCTCCCCGGCCGCCCCCGCGATGCGGGTGTCGAGCAGGTGCGACCAGTTCGCCGTCGCCGCGCTCAGCGCGCGGGCGGCCGCCGCCTCGTCCTCGTCGGCGCGCTGCGACGCCGCGGCGAACGTCACCGTCTCGCGGGCGGCATCGAGTCGCCGCTGCAGGTCGGCGACGTCGCGCTCGCGCGCATCGCGTGCGTCGGCGTCGGCCGTGGCCGCCGCGATGCCGGCGCCGAGGATCGCGCGCTCGGCCGGGATCTCACCGGCACGCACATCGATCGCGGCAATCCGCTCGCGGGCAGCCTCGGCGCGCGCGGCGGCGGACTCGCGGGCGCCGTCGATCTCGGCGAGCTCCGTCTCGCCGGCGAGCGCATCGCGGGCGCGGGCGAGGTCGCCGGTCAGCACCTCGACACGGGCCGGGGCGTCGGCATCGTCATGGCCCCAGGCCCCCCGCGCGCGCTCGGCGGCGGCACGGGCGAGCTCGGCCGCGCGCAGCGCGCGGGCCTGCGCCTCGACGACTTCGCGCAGCGCCTCGGCGGCGAGCGCCCGCCGCAGCTCGGTGCGCGATGCCTCGATGGCGGGCTCCGCCGCGGCGAGCTCGGCCGTTCGTCGCCGTTGCGCGGCCCGCTCGGTCTGCTGGTCGGTGATCCGGCGCGCGTCGGCGAGGGCATCGGATGCCGCGACCGCCGCGGCATCCGCCGTCACCGCCGTCTGCGCGATCGCGGCACGCCGATCCGCCGCGCGGGCGAGGGCACCCTCGAGATCGGAGGCGTCGAGATCGGCTGGCTCTAGGTCGGAGTCGGCAGCGGCAGCGGCAGCGGCAGCGACGGGATCGCCGCCCCACCCCTCGCGCGCGATCAGCTCGGCGGCCTGCCGGCGCACGAGCGCGACGGCGTCGGCACCGCGGTCGAGCGCGTCGCGCGCCGACTTGCGCCGCTCGTCGAGGCGGCGCGTCAGATCGTCGTAACTGCGGGAGTCGAAGAGAGTGCGCAGCAGCTCCTGCCGCTCGTCGTTGCGGGCGAGCAGGAACCGCTGGAATCGGTTCTGCGCGAGCAGGATCACCTGCAGGAACTGCGCCTGCGTGAGCCCGACCACCTCGGCGAGCGTGACCCCCACGTCGCGCGGCCCTGCCGCCACGCCCCGCCATCCGGTGCCGTCCCACCGGGCGAGCTCGGCCCGCGCCTTCTCGAGCGTGACGCCCTCACCGCGCTGCTTCGGCCGCTCGTAGTCGGGCGCCCGCACGATGCGCCAGCGCTCGCCCGCCGCCGAGAACTCCAGCGCGACCTCGGTGATGTCGTTCGGGCCGCTGTGATCGCTGCGCAGGCGCTTGTCACCCGCCTCGTAACGAGGGACCGCACCGAACAACGCGAAGCAGACGCCGTCGAGGATGCTCGACTTGCCCGCCCCGGTGCGACCGGTGATGAGGTACAGACCGTCGGCGTCGAACGCGTCGAAGTCGACGCGCTGGCGCTCGCGATACGGTCCGAAGCCCTCGAGCTCGACGCTGTGGAGCTTCACCGCGCCGCCTCCGTCGCCGACCGCTCCGCCAGCACGTCGGCGAGGACCGCTCGTTCGTCGTCGCTCAGCCCCTCCCCGACGCGCACGTGCGCGAGGAAGGCGTCGACCAGCTGCACGTCGTCACGGGCGGCACGCACGCGGGCGCCGTAGTCGGTGCGCTCGCCCGAGCGGCCGCCGGCGGGCGTGTGCGCGACGGTCGCGCACCACGGGAATCTCTCGCGCAGCCGTCGCATCGGATCGGGCTGAGGCGCGGCATCCGTGTATTCGGCGCTGACCCAGGCGTCTTCGTCGACGTCGAAGCGCGGATCGGAGAGAAGCTCGTCGAAGGTGCCGCGCACGACGGCGAGGCGACGGGGCACCGGAAGATCGAGCCAGGTCACCGCGGCGAGACCCGCCGCGTCGAGGTCGACGAGCCAGGCGCCGCGCGGCTTGTCGCGCTCGCCGAAGCTGTAGTGCAGCGGGGCGCCGCTGTAGCGCACCCGCTCGCTGAGCGTCGCCCGCCCGTGGATGTGCCCCAGGGCGACGTAGTCGGGACCGTCGAAGACCGACAGCGGAACGAGGTCGATGCCACCCTGGGTGATGTCGCGCTCGACGCCGGGAGTGGCGCCGACGCCGGCCGCGAAGCAGTGCGAGAGCAGGATGCTGCGCCCCCCGCGCTCCGCGAGATCATCGCGCACGAGCGACATGGCGTGACCGAGCACGTCGTGCTGCGTGCGCGTCGGGATATCCGGCCACAGGTGTCGCACGAGCGAGGGCTCGAGGAACGGGATGCCGTAGACGTGCACGGGCCCCTCGGCATCGTGCACGGTGACGGGCTCGGCGAGACGCGCGGGGTCGGTGAGCACTCGGATGCCCTCGCGCAGCAGCGGCGCCTGGAACCCGAGCCGGGCGGCGGAGTCGTGGTTGCCGCTGGTCACGATCACACTCGCCCCCGCATCGCGCAGGTCGAGCAGCGTCTCGGTGAGAAGGGCGTAGGTCGCGGCGGCCGGGGTCACGGAGTCGAAGACGTCGCCGGCGACGACGACGAGGTCGACGCGATGCTCGCGCACCTGAGCGATCATCGCCCGCAGCACGGTCTCGACCGCGGCGAGAGTGCTCGTGCCGTGGAACGTACGACCGAGGTGCCAGTCGGACGTGTGCAGGATGCGCATAACCTCCACGCTACGGCGTCGCTCCGACACCGCCGGCGATCCGCTCGCCCTGTGCCGCGCGCGAAGACGGAGACGCCCCGGGCGGTCCCACACACCGTCCGGGGCGACCTGCGACACCGTCCCGACGCCCCCAAAATGCACGCAGGGCATGATGCCTCAGGACGATCGACGACCGAGCGGCTCTTGGGGGCCGAGCCGCCCGATCGCCGACCGCGCCGAGAGACTATGCGTCCGACGGAATCCGTTGCATAGGGGATTCGGCGTATTCAGGCATACTGAAGGAAGGTCGATGGCGACCGCGCCCGACAGCCGTGAGATCCTGCCGAACGCGGCAGGTCGTACTGGGGGCAACCGTCCGCCGACGGACGGAGACGGCAGGGGATATGAGCGCCGCGGGAGACGCGCACGCGCAGATGTGGGCGGTGGTCGACGACGTGCTGCGTGCGGCATTCGCGGGCGACGCGGGGACGCTGCACGACACGCTCCGACGCCAGCGCTCGGATGCGGGATCACCGGCGGATGCCGCCCTGCTGGGCGTCGCCTGCGCCATCGCCGCGGTAGTCGCCTGCCGGTTCCCGGTGGCGATCGACGAGGCCGACGCCGCCTGGGATGCCGCCACCGATGCTCCGGGCGACGTGCGCCGCCTCGCGGCCGCGGCCCTGCTGATGTGCGATGCGATGGTCGGCACCGATCACGCGGCACGGCGCGGCATCCGACTGCCTGAGATCGTCGCGACGCTCGCCGCGCCCGGGCGAGGTCATCTTCTCGCCTGCTACCTGCTCGCCGAGGCCGCCATGAGTGCGGGAGCGTTCGCGGCGATCCCGCCGATCCTGCGGGCGACGGGGCTGGCGCCCGGACAGATCTCCGCCACCCCCGACGGCCCCGTCGACGGCGCCGCGCTGACGCTGCAGCTGCTGCTGGCCCGCTCGTTCGCGTTCCAGGGGCACACCGACCAGGCCCGCGGCGTGCTCGATGCCATCTCGCACGCCGGCGCCCGTGTGCCCGCGCGAGCCCATGCCGTCGTGGCGGCGATCGCCGCGTTCGCCGCCGCCGGCCGGGCCGACCGGATCGGGTTCGAGCGACTCGCGGGCGGAGTGCTCCGACGTACCCGCGGCGACGTGAACTACCTCTCGGTCGGCGCCTGCTTCTATGTGGCCTGGGGCATGCGCGCCCTCGGACAGCTGCAGCGCGCCGCCGGGGTGCTCGTGGCGATCGCGGGCGCCGACCTCGAACGCTCGAAGCTGTGGGATCAAGCGTTCGGACTCGAACTGCTCATCGAGGCGAGCCTCGAACGCGGAGACCTCGCGAGCGCGAAAAGCCAGGTGGCACGCGCCGCGCACCTCGCGCGCTTCCCGGTGGCCGCGGCATCCGTCGCCCGCGCCGAGAGCATCGTGGCGGCCTCCGACGGACACCGCGACGACGCGCGCACGCTCGCGCTCGCGGCCATCCGGCTCGACGAGGGCGCGGGAGCCCACACCGAGGTCATGCGCGGCAAGCTCGTGCACGCCGCGGCGATCGCCGACGACGACCCGGCGTCGGCGGCGCGCCTGCTCGCCGAGGTGGCGGCGGAGGCGGACGCGTACGGCCTGGAATCGGTGCGCCTGGTCGCCGCACGACGGTGGCGTCGCCTGCGGGAGACGCACCCGGAGCTCACCGGCGAGATCGTCATGCTCACCGCACGGCAGCGGCAGATCGGGGCGCTCCTGGCCGAGGGGCACAGCAACAGGGCGATCGCCGAGGCCCTGTTCCTGTCGCCGCGCACCGTCCAGGCGCACATCTCCGACATGCTCGAGATCACCGGAGCCCGCTCCCGCGTCTCGCTGGCCGCGCGGATCGGCTCCAGCCACGGCACGGATCTGAGCGCGTTGAGCCCCCGCCAGCGGGAGATCGCCGGACTCATCGCCGACGGTCGGCGCAACGCCGAGATCGCCCACGACCTCGGCCTCAGCGAGAAGACCGTGGAGAACCACATCGCCGCGATGTTCACCCGCCTGGGCGTGCGCTCACGCTCCGCGGTGGCCGCCGCCGTGCCGACCGCCGGCGTCGCGGGCTGAGGCGCGTCTCGAGCCTCGGAGATTCCCCCTCGTCCACGCCGCATAGCTGCGTCATCGGGGCGTCCCGCGGCGCCGTACGCTCGGAAGGGTGGAGCTGCCGGTCGTGTGCGTCGCGTTCCTTCTGCGCGAGGGCGTGGAAGGACCCGAGGTGCTGCTCGGATTCAAACGCACCGGTCTCGGCCTCGGCCGGCTGGTCGGCATCGGCGGGAAGGTCGAGCAAGGCGAGACGCTCGTCGAGGGCGCGGTGCGGGAGATCCACGAGGAGACCGGGCTCGTCGTCGACGGCGCCGATCTCACCGCGGTGGGCGTGCTCGACTACCTCTTCCCCGACGAACCGTCGTGGTCGCAGCGTTCGCACGTGTTCGTCGGCCGCGTCTGGCAGGGTGAGCCCGTCGAGACCGACGAGATCGTGCCGGCCTGGTTCCGCGTCGACCAGGTGCCGTTCGCGCGCATGTGGGACGACGCGAAGCGCTGGCTGCCGGGCGTGCTCGACGGGGGGCGGGTGGCGGCATCCTTCACCTTCGGACCTGATCTCGCCACCGTCGTCGCCGAAGGACCCTGGCCCGCCGCCGACTGAGGGCACCGGGTCGCCCTCCCGTCACCTGCGTGTCACACGCGCCGGATAGCGTCTGTCCCATGGTGACCGCCGAGCTGGCCGACGGAGACTCCCGCGACACCGCGCCGTATACGTTCACGCACGACGGGTCCACCCTGGTCGTCGAGGAGCAGGGCGAGGGGCCGGTCGCCTACGTGCTGGTGCATGGCATCGGCATGGGCCGCAGTGTCTTCGCCGATCTGGCGGTGCGGCTGCGGGAGAGCGGACAGGTGATCGCGCTCGACCTCCCCGGCTACGGCGAGGCGCCCGAGCCGCCCCGCACCCCGACGATCGAGCGCATGGCCGACCTCGTCGCCGCATTCCTCCGGCACCGGGGTCTCGACCGGGCGCACGGTCGCGTCGTGCTGCTCGGGCACTCGATGGGCTCGCAGGTGGCCACCGAGGTCGCGACGCGGCATCCGATGCTCGTCTGGCGACTCGTGCTGTGTGCCCCGACGATCAACATCGCCGAGCGGTCGGCTGTGCGCCAGCTCGGCCGGCTCGCACAGGACCTCTGGGGTGAGAGCCCGATCGTGCTCGTGCGCGGCGCCCGCGAGTATCTGCGAGCGGGTCCGAACCTGCGACGCAAGATGCGGGCGATGCTCGCACACCGGCCCGAGGAGTCGTACTCGCGCATCGTGGCGCCGACCCTCGTCATCCGCGGTGAGGGCGACCCGGTGTCGCCGCACGACTGGTGCCGGTTCGTGGTCGAGGAGATCCCCGACGCGCACCTGGTCGAGCTCTCCGGACACGGGCACGAGACGATGATCAAGGATGCCGCGGCCGCCGCAGCCCGCATCGTCGCGTTCGCACGTGCGTGAGCGGGCTCCCGCGCGCGCGGGAGGTCGATCCGGACCGGGCGGGAGCGGTGCTCAGCCGCGCGGCAGGAGCACGGTGAACACGGCTCCGCCGCCGTCGCGGGCGCGGGCGGAGACCGTCCCGCCGAGCCGGGTGACCAGACGCGCGGCGATCGAGAGTCCGAGCCCGGTGCCCACGGCGCGCGTGTCGCGGTAGCGGGAGCGCAGCACCCCGCGGTCGAACGCGACATCAAGGTCGCCGGCGTCGAGGCCGGGCCCCGTGTCGCTCACCTCGAACCGCACACCGGCGGGGTCGGCGGCGGCGACCACGACGACCTCACCGCCCGCGGGCACCGCGCGCAGCGCGTTCTCGACGAGTCCGTCCAGCACCTGGCGCATGCGGTTCGGGTCGGCGCTGAGCACGCCGGCATCGGCGCCCACCCGGGTGCGCAGCACCGCCGGCACGGTCGCGGCGCGCGCGGCCCAGGCCTCGTCGACCTGCGCGACGAGGTCGGCGGCTGCGACATCCACTCTCTCGATGCTGAAGTCGTCGGCCTCGAGGCGGGCGAGCTCGAGCAGGTCGGCGACGAAGCGGTCGAGTCGGTCGGTCTCGGTGACGAGCACGCGGCCGGCGTCGGCGGTGGCGGCGGGGTCGATGACGCCGTCGGCGAGGGCCTCGCCGTAGCCGCGGATCGCCGAGAGCGGGGTGCGCAGCTCGTGCGATATCGACAGCAGGAATTCGCGCTGGCGCCCTTCGCTCGTGGCGAGCGCATGGTCGAGCGCGCGCAGGGCGAGAGCGACTTCGGATGTCTCGGCCGGCCCCGCGACCGGCACGTCGACGCCCCGCTCGCCGGCCGCGAGCCGCCGGGCGGCGCGGGCGGTCGCCGCGAGCGGGCGACTGAGCCATCGCGCGAGCAGCACGGCGGCGATCGCGGCCGCCGCGAGGGCGACGGCGAGGGCGATGAGCACGCGGAAGGTCACCTGTCCGAGGGCCGGGTCGAGGTCGCGCATCGGCAGCGCGGCGACCACATCGAAGCCCGCGCTCGTGCGCCGGGCCTCGACGAGGGCGGGGCCCGCGGCGCCACGTACCGTGCCGGAGTAGGTGCCCGTCGATGCCAGAGCCTGACGCACGACATCGGTCGCGTAGGTGCGTCCGGGGCCGCGGGCGGCACCTGTGCCGGGGGCGTCGATGACGGCGAACAGGGTGCCGCCGGTGGCGGACTCGGTCTGTGACCCGTCGAGCCCGGCCGGCACGCGATCGAGCCCCGCGATGAGGTCTACCTGCGCGGCGAGGCGGTCCTGCGCGACGCCGACCGTCGAGCTGCGGACGACCGGCACCGTGATCACGCCCGTGACGATGACGGCGAGCCCGACGACGGCGAGCATGACGAGCGTCATGCGCGTACGCAGGGTGCCGGGCCGTCGCCGCGGCCGGGGCGGGGCGACGGGCGCGGGCGGCACGGCGGCGGTCATCGGGGCTCCTCGTCGGCGGAGTACCCCACCCCGCGCACGGTCGCGATGGGGCTCGCCTCGCCGAGCTTGGCGCGCAGCTGCGCGACGTGCACGTCGACGGTGCGGCCGCCGCCGTAGTCGGCCTGCCCCCACACCGCCGACAGCAGCTGCTCACGCGTGTAGACGCGGCCGGGCGAGGCGGCGAGGTAGGCGAGCAGCTCGAACTCGGTCGCGGTCAGCGCGACATCCTCACCGTCGACCTCGACGCGGCGGCGGGTCTCGTCGATGCGCACCCGGCCGAGCGCGTGGACGCGGGAGGCGGGCGCCGCGCGCCGGCGCAGCAGCACCTTGACACGGGCGACGAGCTCCCGCGGCGAGAACGGCTTGGTGAGGTAGTCGTCGGCACCGAGCTCGAGTCCGACCACACGGTCGACCTCGTCGTCGCGAGCGGTCACGAAGATGACCGGGGTCCAGTCGCCGTCGGCGCGCAGCGCCCGGCACACCTCGATGCCGTCGAGACCGGGCAGACCCACGTCGAGCACGATCGCCACCGGCCGCAGCCGCCGCACCGCGGCGAGCGCGGCATCCCCGTCGCGTTCCACGTGCACCCCGAAGCCCGCATTGCCGAGGTAGAGACGTTCGATGTCGGCGATGGCCGGCTCGTCCTCGGCGATCAGCACGAGTCCTCGGTCGGCGGCGGGCTCCATGCGCCCATTCAATACCGATCGGGATGCCGCGGCCCGCCCGATCCGCGACACCTTACATTCCTCGAACACAGCGCGGACACCGCGTTCACGCAGATCGGGAACCGTGGGAGACACCTCGGGCCGATGGTCGGCGCCGGGGACGAAAGGAGCACCCATGTCCGTCCGCACCTGGCTCATCGGCGGTGCCGGCGCGCTCGTCGTCGGCACGGCGGTCGCGTTCGCCGCACCCGCGCTCGCCTCGACCACCGCCACGACCCCCACCCCCACCGCGTCGGCGAGCGCGTCGGCGTCGCCGTCGACGCCCGACTGCAACGCCCGCGGTCGCCTCGGCGCGCTGTGGGCGAAGCTCCCCGAGCAGCTGCGCAACGACCTGAAGGCGGCGCGCGCGCTGCCGGCGGGCGCCGAACGGAAGGCCGCGTTCGAGACGATCAAGAACGAGGCGCTCGACGGCCACTACGGCACCGAGGTGCAGACCTGGGCGAAGAACGCCGGTGCACGCCTGCACGGCTGGTTCGATCGCGCACCGGCCGCACTGAAGCAGGATGTGCGCGCGGCGCTGCAGCAGCCCGCCGGCTCGGCGCGGGAGGCGGCGCTGAAGAACGTGGCCGACAAGGCCGCCGCGGGCGACTACGGCACGGTCGTGAAGGACCGCGCCGAGAAGATCACGGACTCACCCTGGTGGAAGACCTGCGTGGCCTGATCCTCGTCTCACGGTGACAGACGACGGATGCCCCGGACCATCGAGGTCCGGGGCATCCGTCGTCTGTCAGAGGTGTCAGCGGGCGGCGACGATGCCGGCGCGGTCCGGGTTCTTCTCGAACCACTCGGCCACGTACCAGCACACCGGGCTCACCTTGCGGTCGCCACGCTGCTCGAGGTCGGCGATGGCGTGCTCGGTCAGCACGCCCGCATACCCCTTGCCGCGGAAGGTCGGGATGGTGAAGGCCCGCGTCATCGCCACCGTCGAGCCGTCGTCGGCGTAGTCGATGACCGCCACGAGCGAATCGCCGTCGTAGAGCGCGTAGCGCGAGGCATCCTTCTCGTCCTGGTATCGCAGGTCAGCCATGACGTCCTCCTCGGCGCGGTTCAGTGTCAGTCTTCGACAACGCGCACGACGACGTCGATGTTCCCGCGGGTCGCGTTCGAGTAGGGGCAGACCTGGTGGGCGGCGTCGGCGAGGGCCTGCGCGGCGTCGCGGTCGAGCTCGGGGATGACCACCTCGAGTTCGACGGCGAGCTGGTAGCCGCCCTGCCCGTTCGGGCCAATGGAGACCTTGGAGCCGACCGCGGTGTCGTGGATAGAGACCTTCTGCGCACGGGCGACGGCCCGCAGTGCGCCGTGGAAGCAGGCGGCGTAGCCGGCGGCGAAGAGCAGCTCGGGGTTGGCGGCGGCACCCCCGGCTCCGCCCATCGAGGCGGGCACGGCGAGGTCGAGGTCGAGCACGCCGTCGGTCGTGCGCACGTGGCCCGAGCGTCCGCCTCCGGTCGAGAGGGCTTCGGCGGTGTAGAGGGTCTCCATGGGTTCTCCTTCCGAGGGCGAGCGGATGCTCGCGGGGGCCGGGCGTGTCCCGGCGGCGTCACCCGGCGAGGGCCGGGTGAAGATCGGGGGCCGCCTGCAGGGCGGCGGTGAGGGCGTGCAGCTGAGAGCGCAGTGCGATGCCGTTCTCGGCGCCGAGCCCCATCGCGTCGAAGACGCATTCGGCCACAGGTGCGAGCTGGGCGCGCACCTCGCGGCCACGGTCGGCGAGCCCGATCTCGACGACGCGCTCGTCGCGCGCGCGGCGGCTGCGCGTCACGAACCCCGCCTGCTCCATGCGGCGAAGCAGCGGCGAGAGCGTGCCGGAGTCGAGGCTGAGCTCGTCGCCGATCTCGCTCACGGTGCGGGCGCGGTCGTCGGAGAGCAGCACGAGCACGAGGTACTGGGGATAGGTGAGCCCGAGGGGCTCGAGCAGCGACCGGTAGGCATGGGTGGTCGCGCGCGCGGCGCTGTAGAGCGCGAAGCAGAGCATGTCGACGGAGGGCTGCACGGCTCGATCCTCGCACACAATTGAATTGTGCACAATTTATCTCGGATGCCGCATGCCGCCGATCTGCGCGGCCGATCCGGTCGTGACGGCGCGTTTCGTCACATTTGTTCATGCGGGACCGTGCGGCTTTGCGCGGTTTGACACCCCGTGAAACCGAGGGTGATAATCGGCCCCATGACTGACAACGCGAAGCTTCTGTCCGCCTGGGAGGCGAACGGGACCGCTGGCATGATGATGCCGGCTCGCGCTGTCATGTGTTGTCGAATGTGCCGCTGACACGGCCACCCCGTCGGCACCCGGACTCCTTCTGAACGGAGATCCGCGCCCCGCATCCGATCGGCCGGACATCGTCGATCAGGATGCCGCACCTCGGCCGCGACCCGCGGCCCACACGACACCACGCACCGAACCGCGAGGCACACGCCCGGTTCCCTCCCCGAGGACTCATCCCATGTCGAACTCCGCCCTTCTTGACTCTCCCGTCGCCCGCCCCGCCCTGCGCATCGTCGAGCCCGCCGCCCCGGCCGCCCCGGCGGCCACCGCACCGGAGCGCCGTATCCCCGAGGGCAGCGAGCCCCGCGGCTTCGCGCTCTACGTCGGCTTCGACGAGGCCACCGCGGCAGCCGCCGGCGTCTCGCTCAACACCCTCGTCACCGCCCTGCGGCGCACCCTCGCCGACATCGCCCCGGGCGCCGAGACCTACGCCACCGTCGCCCTCGCCCCCGTCGGGGCCGGCGGCCGCGACGTCGACGTCGTACGCCTCGCCCTGCGCGAGCCCGGAGCCGTCGCCCGCACCAAAGCCGAGCGCCCCGCCACCGACGAACGCGCCGAATCCGGCGTCGTCGTCGACATCTCCCGCAAGCGCGTGCTCATCGACGGCGAGTCCGCCTCGTTCACCTACAAGGAGTTCGAGCTGCTGCAGTACCTGGTGCTGCGCGAGGGCCGCACCATCGAGCGCACCGAGCTCGTCGACTCGCTGTGGAGCAGCGACGACGCGGATGCCCCGGGCGAGCGCACGATCGACGTTCACGTGCGACGCCTGCGCGCCAAGCTCGGACGCTTCGAAGACATCGTGCGCACCGTGCGCGGCGTCGGATACCGCTTCGACCGCCACGCCGACGTGTCGATCCGCTACGGCCACGGAACCCCGTCGCCCGACCGCTTCTGAGCCGCCGCGGGCGCGCACGGGACATCCCCCGTCGGCACCTCGCCGACGTCGGCGGCGTCGCCTAGGGTGAGCGCATGACGCTCGCACCCGCCGCCGCCTCGGCGGTGGGTCGCGACCCAAGACCCGCGAACACCCGCCCACTCGAGACGGAGTACCGTCCGCGGCAGCCGCTCGATCTGCGGCGCACCGTGCTGTTCCAGCGACGGGGTGCGGGCGATCCCACGATGCACGCCGACGGGGCCGTCATCTGGCGCGCGAGCCGCACCCCCGACGGGGTGGCCACCCTCGCACTGCGCGAGACCTCGCCGGGCGTCATCCGCGGGGCAGCCTGGGGACCGGGCGCCGCGTGGGCGCTCGCCCAGCTGCCCGACCTGTGCGGGGCGCGCGACGACGCCGCGGGCTTCGAGCCGCGGCATCCGCTTCTCGTCGATGCCCACCATCGTCACCCCGGCCTCAGACTCTCGCGCACCGACCTCGTGTTCGACGCGCTCGCGAGTGCGATCGTCGAACAGAAGGTCACCGGCGTGCAGGCATTCGCCGCCTGGCGGCGCATCGTCACCTGGTACGGCGAGCGCGCGCCGGGACCGACTCCGCGGCCGCTGTTCGCACCGCCGTCGATCGAGGGGTGGCGCCGTGTGCCGTCGTGGTCGTGGCACCGAGCGGGACTCGAGCCGCCGCAGTCGCGCGCGATCGTGCGCGCGGCCTCCCAGGGCGAGGCGATCGTGCGGGCGACGAGCACCTCCCTCGACGAGGCCGACCGCGTGCTGGTGTCGCTGGCGGGCGTCGGGCCGTGGACCTCCGCCGAGACGCGCATCCGTGCGTTCGGCGACGCCGATGCGGTCAGCGTCGGCGACTACCACCTCGCGCACGAGGTGGGCTTCGCCCTCACCGGACATCGCACCGATGACGAGGGGATGCTGCACCTGCTCGAGCCGTGGCGAGGGCACCGGCAACGGGTCATCCGTCTGCTCGCGGCGGCCGGCGTGCGCGAACCCCGGCGGGGCGCCCGCCTGCACCCCGAAGACCACCGCGCCCGATGACCGCGGCGGGCCTCGCCGCGTCGATAGGCTGAGCGCATGGCTCCCGCGCTCGTCCCGGTCGGCGCGTGAGGCGCACCTGGCTCCCGCTCGGCGCGATCGGCCTGGCGGTGGTGCTCTGGTCGGTCGCCTATGTCATCTCGGCGTGGGCCCTGGAGACCGGCTCCCCCGCGGTGCTTTCGGTCGGCCGGTTCGCGATCGCCCTGGTCGTGCTCGTGCCGCTCGCGATGCGCCGCCGCCACTTCTGGCGCACCCTGGCGGACCCCCGCAGCATCCTGCTCGGACTCACCGGCGTGACCATCTACTACTCGCTCGCCAACATCGGCCTGCTGTTCACGACCCCCGGCACCGAGGCGCTCGTCTCGGCTTTGCTGCCCGTGCTCACCGCGATCGCCGCGGTCATCATGCTGCGGGAGCGCCTGACGGTCGCGACGGTCATCGGCCTCACGCTCGCCACCGGCGGCGTGGCGCTCGTCGCGGCGTCGGGATTCCGGGTCGACCTCGGCGCCGTGCTCTACGTCATCGGCATCAGCGCGTACGCGATCTACACCGTGCTGCTGCGTCGCTACGCCGCGCGCGAGGAAGCACCCGACCCGGTCGTGCTCGCCACGGCGACCGGCATCTGGGGCACCGTGCTCATGCTGCCCTGGCTCGGCTGGGAGGGCGTCACCGGCACGTTCGCGATCCCGACGGACCTGCGCGGGGTCGTCAGCATCTTCATCCTCGCGCTCGTGGTGACCGCTCCGACACTCGTGCTGTTCAACTACGGCGCCGAACGCCTCCCGGCCGTCATCTCCGGTGCCGCGACCGCCGCGATCCCTGCGCTGGGCTACGCGTTCGCGATCGCGCTGGGCGAGACCCCCGACCCGATCAAGGTGTTCGGCGGCGTACTGGCCCTCGTCGGCGTGATCGTCGCGACGCTCTCGCAGCCCGACGTCGAGCCGACCGAGCCGGGACTCAGCCCGCGCGCGTGAGTCACGACTCGAGCGGACTCACGCTGATCCGCGGCCTCAGGCGCCCAGACGATCGAGGATGCTCCGCAGCACCGTGATGACGCCGTGATCACGGTTCGACGGCGCGACGTAGCGGGCTCGCGCCACGATGTCGGGGTGGGCGTTGGCCATCGCGAAGGAGTGGGCCACGGCATCCATCAGCTCGAGGTCGTTGAGGTAGTCGCCGAACGCGACCGTCTGCTCGGCCGTGACCCCGAGCGTCTGCTGCAGGCGGGTGAGCGCGTGGCCCTTGTTGACACCGACGTTGAGCACGTCGACCCAGCACTCCCCCGAGACGACCACCTGATGGGTGGCGCGCAGGTGCGCGAGCGCCGGAAACGCGGATGCCTCCGCCCCCGCGAAGTCGAACACCGCGAGCTTCACGATCTCATCGTCGACGGCGAGCAGGTCGTCGACGACCTCGAGCGCCGCATAGTACCGGTGTGCCTCGGTGCGGAACGCGGAATCCGATCGTTCGATGTAGGCGCCGCGCTTGCCGCACAGCACAAGCCCCGCGTCGGCGTCGATCGTCCGCACGAGTCTCACGACCTCGGCGACGATGTCGCGCTCGAGCAGGTCGGCGCTGAGCTCGACGCCGTCACGCATGACCAGGGCGCCGTTCTCGGCTATGAAGACCATGCCGTCGGCGTGGCTGTCGAAGTCGCGGCGAAGCGTCGCATACTGGCGGCCACTCGCCGGAGCGAACGCGATGCCCCGATCGTGGAGGTCGTCGAGCAGCGGCCACAGGTCGTCGGGCACGGCTCCGTCCGCGTCGAGCAGCGTGCCGTCCATGTCGACCGCGATCAGGCGAAGGTCGATCGACGGGAGCGCGTCGGCGGGAGTGAGTGCGGTCGGCGGGGCGGCGGCGTCGGGGGTCACACGGCTATTCTCCCGTGCTCACGCTGCCGTTCGGCTCCGGACGGAGTGCCCCGGACGATCCCCACTCCTCCGTGGTGTCCGCGGCGGCCGCCGGAGGCGGCGTCTCGGCGTAGGCGCGGGACAGCCGTCGATAGGGGCGCGAGACGAAGGCGATGAGCACGATGACGAGCATCGCGATGCTCGCCCCGACGAACGCCAGCGCGATGCCGCTTTCCGGGGCACGACGTGGCCTGACTCAGCTCGCCGATGTCGCCGGGTCGGCTCGTCAGCTACGGCTCGGCGAGCGCGATGTACGCGCTCGGTATCGCAGTCCCACGGCTGCGGTGACGGCGACCCCCGCGGATAGCGCGGCGAACGCGCCGAACGCAGGCTTCGAGATCAGCTCCGCGAAGTCATAGAGGGCCAGGAACACGCCCAGCGAGGCAAGCGTCAGGCCGAGCTGCTCGTGCCGCCCGCTTACTGCGATTGCGATGCTGTTCGCCCCGAACGCGGTTACGAACCCCGCGGCATACAACGGCGCCAGCCGCGGAAGCCGGACCCCATCGCTCAATTGCCCGCCGCTCCAGCGTTCCGCACGCGACGGTCGAGCCAGGGCATCCGCAACCTCGCGACGTCGCGCAGAGTGCGCCCGTGCTGCCACTCCCGGACAGTCAGCCAGATGATCACCGAGTCGAGAACAACCAGCAGAAGCACACCAATCGAGAACGCGAGGATGAGGTCGACGAGCTGCACGATCAACAGCACACCGAGCGCACCCACCGACCACGGGTACACCCTGCGCGACCCGAGAACCAGGGCGACCACGATCGCGACCTTCACCGCACCATGGACGATCAGGTAGACCCCACTCACGAGCAACGCGTCCGCGCTCAGCCCCGACGTCGCACGCAGCAGCAGATTCGCGAGGAGATCGTGCGGGTCTGCTGCCAACTCCCCCGCGGTCAGAGCGCTCGTCAGTGATACCAACTGCGCGGGGCTGATGAACAACGCCGGGATGCCGAACACGAGCTCGATAAGTCCGTCAACCGCTTTCAGCAGCACCCCGATCAGGAACACCCAATCCAGAACGAGCTCACGACGCTCTCGCGAACGCAACCACCTCATACATCGACTCTTCCAGACCTCATCGGGGGTCTGTCTGTGTTTTTCGTCAGACGTCGGCACGCGGCATTCGCTTGCCTTTTCGTCTCGGGTCGTACCCGACGCCGAAGGCGCGCTCGCTCGCGAGAAAATACCTGCGAGGTCGACGCCCGGCCGATGCCGAGGTGGCCGGGGATACAGGTCGGCCCGACGTCGCCGATCTCGGCGGCGAGCACGACCACCTCATCGACGCGGCGGGGCGCGAACGGTCTAGGGCTCGGCCTCCTGTGCCCGCAGCGACGTCTCCTCCGCGTCGATGGCGCGCAGCGCCGCGAGCACCGCGACCTCCTGGAACCGGCGCTCGCGGCGCGCGACGAGAACCGCTTCGCGCTGCGCCTGGATCATCGCGCGTCGCAGACGATGCATGGACTGCAGCTGGGGCCACGCGGCATCCGCCCCGGCATCGAGCGTCTCGCCGAGGAACGCCGCGTCGGCGCGCAGCAGCTCGACCACGCGCGGCTCGTCGTCGGGGGTGACGGTCTCGTCGAGACGACGCAGCCCCGCCTGCCGCGCCTCTGCCATGAGCAGCTTCACCTCGGTGCGCTCCTGCAGGTCGTTGCGCGCCGGCAGGTGCAGTGCCCGCACGATGCGGGGCAGCGCGAGACCCCCGATCAGGCTCGCGACGACCACGACGAACGCGAGGAACTGCAGGTACTCCCGCATCGGCGTCTGCTCGGGCAGCAGGAACACGGCGGCGAGCGTCACGACGCCGCGCACGCTGGCGGATGCCACGGCGATCCCGTTGCGCACGTCCCAGCTGCGGTCGCGCAGCACCCGCGGACCGAACCGGTAGACGAACGTCGTGATCATCACCCACACGAAGCGGGAGAGGATGAGGGCCGCGAGGATCGCGGCCACGATGCCGACCGTCGGCCACAGGCCCGGTCCGGTGCGCACGGCGCCCTCGAGGATGCCGGCCAGGTTCAGGCCGATGAACAGGAACACCGCGTTCTCCAGCAGGAACTGGATGGTGCGCCACACGAGCTGCGCGGCGACGCGGGACTCCGCGCGGATGACCCCGGGCGAGCGGAAGCCCACGTACAGCCCGGTGATCACCACCGCGATCACCCCGGAGCCATGCAGCTCGTCCGCGATGAGGAACACCGCGAACGGCACCGCGAGCATGAGGGTGGTGTCGAGCACGGGCGAGCGCAGCGGCCGGCGCACCACGGTGAGCAGCGCGCCCGCGCCGACCCCGACCGCCACCCCTACGCCGACGGCGAGCACGAAGTCGAGCGCCACCGTGCCCGGGTTGACGACGCTCACGATCGCCGCGATCGCCGCGTTCAGCGCGACGAGCGCGGTCGCGTCGTTGAGCAGGCTCTCGCCCTCCAGGATCGTCACCACCCGTCGCGGCAGGCCCACTTTGCCCGCGATCGCCGTGACCGCGACCGCGTCGGTCGGGGCGACGACAGCGGCGAACGCGAAGGCGGCGGCGAGGCCCACGGCGGGCAGCACCGCCCACGTCGAGACTCCGACGACCACGACCGTGAAGGCGACGAGGCCGACCGAGAGCAGCAGGATGCTGTCGTTGCGGGCGCGGATGTCGATGAGCGAGGTCTTCAGCGCGGCCGCGAACAGCAGCGGCGGGAGGATGCCGAAGAGGATCAGGTCGGGTTCGACGCTCACCCGCGGCACCCACGGCACGAACGACGCGATGCCGCCGACGACCACGAGCGCAACCGGTGCGGAGAAGCCGATGCGACCGACCAGGCCGGTGACGATGACCGTGACGAGCACGAACGCCACCACCCAGGCGATGGTGGCGACCGGATCCATGCGCCCAGTATGTCGCGCGGGAATACCGGCGCGGCGCGGAGCGCTGTGGCGAGCATGACGACAGTCGGAATCATCGGAGCAGGACACATCGGATCGACCCTCGCCCGCGGCCTC
The DNA here is from genome assembly GCF_005503465.1 of Microbacterium sp. 4NA327F11. NCBI lineage: Bacteria > Bacillati > Actinomycetota > Actinomycetes > Micrococcales > Microbacteriaceae > Microbacterium > Microbacterium sp. 4NA327F11. Next base: position 82,930 of record NZ_SCOB01000012.1, read on the forward strand.
GTGGACCGCGGCTACGACGTGGTGATCGCCAACTCGCGCGGGCCCGAGACCCTCGCCGACCTCGTGGCCGACCTCGGCCCGACCGCCCGCGCCGCGACACCCGAAGAGGCCGCCGCTGCCGGCGACTGGGCCATCGTGACGGTGCCGCTCAAGGCCCTCGACCAGGTGCCGGTCGCCCCGCTCGCGGGCAAGATCGTGGTCGACACGAACAACTACTACTTCGAACGCGACGGCCACATCGCCGCCCTCGACGAGAACCTCACCACCACGTCGCAGATGCTGCAGGAGCACCTTCCCACCTCGACCGTGGTGAAGGGCTTCAACCACATCATGTCGACGCAGATCCTCACCGACGGCACCCCGGCCGGAACCCCCGACCGCCGGGCCCTCGCGACCGCGAGCGACTCCGACGAGGCCGTCGCCTTCATCACGGCCCTCTACGACGAGTTCGGCTTCGACACCGTCAGCGCCGGCCCTCTCGCCGAGAGCTGGCGCGTCGAGCGCGACCGTCCGGCGTACGTCGTTCGGCAGAACGCCGACGAGCTCGTCGCGAACCTCGCGGCGGCCGAGCGCTGAGAACCGACCGACGGATGCCGCGGCCCGCGGCATCCGTCATCGGTAGAGTCTCATCGTGACCGCCCCCATCGACGCGACCACCACGCCCGCCTGGGCTGAGCTGGCCGCCGCACACTCCTCGTTCCACCCCGATCTGCGCGGCTGGTTCGCCGCGGACGCCGACCGCGCGGAGCGCCTCAGCTTCCCGCTGGCCGACCTGCATGTCGACCTGTCGAAGAACCTCATCACCGACGAGATCCTCGCCTCGCTCGTGCGCCTGGCCGAGCAGACCGGGGTCGCCGCGCGCTACGCCGAGATGCTGTCGGGCGCGCACATCAACACCACCGAGGACCGGGCGGTGCTGCACACGGCGCTGCGTCGCCCGGCGGGCGCGAGCCCCGAGCTGGTCGTCGACGGACAGCACATCGACACCGACGTGCACGAGGTGCTCGGCCGTATCCGCGCGTTCGCCGAGCGGGTGCGCTCGGGAGAGTTCGCGGGCGTCACCGGCAAGCGGGTCGCGACGGTCGTGAACATCGGCATCGGCGGATCCGACCTGGGTCCCGTCATGGTGTTCGAGGCCCTCAAGCCCTACGCCGACGCAGGCATCGAGGCACGGTTCGTGTCGAACATCGACCCGACCGACATCGCCCAGAAGACCGCCGATCTCGACCCCGAGACCACGCTGTTCATCGTCGCGTCGAAGACCTTCACGACGCTGGAGACCCTGACCAACGCGCGTCTCGCGCGCGACTGGCTGTGGGCGAAGCTCGCCGAGCAGGGGGCGATCGGCGACGACGAGGCATCCCGCACGAACGCGGTCGCACACCACTTCATCGCGGTCTCGACGGCGCTCGACAAGGTCGCGGCCTTCGGCATCGACACCGACAACGCGTTCGGATTCTGGGACTGGGTGGGCGGCCGCTACTCGGTCGACTCGGCCATCGGCACGTCGCTCGCCATCTCGCTCGGCCCCGACGTGTTCGACGAGTTCCTCGCCGGCTTCCACGCGGTCGACACGCACGTCGCGACGACCCCGCTCGCCCAGAACGTGCCGGTGCTGCTCGGACTGTTGAACGTCTGGTACGTCAACTTCCTGGGCGCCCAGTCCCACGCGGTGCTGCCCTATTCGCAGCTGCTGCACCGCTTCCCGGCGTACCTGCAGCAGCTCACGATGGAGTCCAACGGCAAGTCGGTGCGCTGGGACGGCACGCCCGTCACGACCGACACCGGCGAGGTGTTCTGGGGTGAGCCCGGCACGAACGGGCAGCACGCGTTCTACCAGCTCATCCACCAGGGCACCCGGGTGATCCCTGCGGACTTCATCGCGTTCGCGAACCCGGCCTTCCCGCTCGTCGACGGCGACCGCGACGTGCACGGGCTGTTCCTCGCGAACTTCCTCGCCCAGACCAAGGCGCTCGCGTTCGGGAAGACGGCCGCCGAGGTCGAGGCGGAGGGCACGACGGGCCCGCTGGTGGCCGCCCGCACGTTCTCGGGCAACCGCCCGACGACCTCGATCTTCGCCCCGGCGCTCACCCCGTCGGTGCTCGGCCAGCTGATCGCGCTCTACGAGCACATCACGTTCACGCAGGGCACGATCTGGGGCATCAACTCCTTCGACCAGTGGGGCGTCGAGCTCGGCAAGCAGCTCGCCCTGCAGATCGCGCCCGCGATCGAGGGCGACGAGGCGGCCTTCGCCTCGCAGGATGCCTCGACCCGGAGCCTGCTCGCGTACTACCGCGCGCACCGCTCCTGACGACCACGACGACGGGCGCCGACCGGGATCCCCCGGGTCGGCGCCCGTCGTCGTTCGCGCTCCCGCCCGGCAGACACCCACCGCACCCGTGATAACGTCGATGACGGCGCTTCGGCGCCTGCGTCGCTGACACGCTCCCCGACTTCCCCGTCGCGGTTCTTCTCGAGCGGCGACCCGAGGTGCGATCACGCACCCGCGCCCTCCCCGCGTGCACATGTCTTCGTGAGCGCGCCCTCATCCCGAAAGTCCCCCATGTCTTCGTTCCTGTCTCTCGGCGTGCCCGCGCCGCTCGTCTCCGTGCTCGAGGCCACCGGCCGCACCGAGCCCTTCCCCATCCAACGCGACACGCTGCCCGACTCCCTCGCGGGTCGCGACGTGCTCGGCCGCGGCCGCACCGGCAGTGGCAAGACGCTCGCGTTCTCGCTGCCCCTCGTCGCCCGCCTCAGCGGCGCGAAGGCCGCAGCCCGCCGCCCCGGCCGTCCGCGCGGTCTCGTGCTCTGCCCCACCCGCGAGCTCGCCACCCAGATCGCGGCGACCATCACCCCGCTCGCGGAGGCGGCGGGTCTGCGCGTCACCACGATCTTCGGTGGCGTCAGCCAGCGCCCGCAGGAACAGGCCATGCGTGCCGGCGTCGACATCGTCGTCGCCTGCCCGGGCCGACTCGAGGACCTCATGAAGCAGGGTGTCGTGACCCTCGACACCGTCGAGATCACTGTGCTCGACGAGGCCGACCACATGGCCGACCTCGGCTTCCTGCCGGGCGTCACCCGCATCCTCAAGGCGACGCCCGCCGGTGGACAGCGCCTGCTGTTCAGCGCCACCCTCGACCGCGGTGTCGACGGCCTCGTGCGCTCGTTCCTGCGCGACGAGGTGCGTCACTCGGTCGACGAGTCCAGCGTGCCCGCCGCCGCCATGACCCACCGCGTGCTGCTCGTCGCCGACGACCACAAGGCGAGCCTCGTCGAGACCCTCGCGTCCGGCGTGGGGCGCCGCATCCTCTTCACCCGCACCAAGCACCAGGCCAAGAAGCTTGCCCGCCAGCTGACAGCCAGGGGCATCCCGGCGGTCGACCTGCACGGCAACCTCGGCCAGGGCGCCCGCGAGCGCAACCTCGCAGCCTTCGGCGCCGACCCCGCAGCCGGAGGTGTTCGCGTGCTCGTCGCGACCGACGTCGCCGCCCGCGGCGTGCACGTCGATGAGGTCGAGCTGGTCGTGCACGTCGACCCGCCGCTCGAGCACAAGGCCTACCTGCACCGCTCGGGCCGCACCGCGCGCGCCGGCGCCGAGGGCACCGTCGTCACCGTCGTGCTCGCGTCGCAGAAGCGCGACGTGGCCGACATGCTGCGCAAGGCCGCCATCACCGCACCGTTCGAGAACGTGGATGCCGACACCCCCGCTGTGCGCGACCTCGTCGGCGAGACGGCTGCGCGCGTGGCACCGAGCGCCGCTCCGGCCGCCGCCGCGCAGAAGCCGAAGACCCAGCCGCAGAAGGCGAAGCCCCAGGGCGGGTCGCAGCCGGCCGCCGGTCAGGGCGGATCCCGCGGTCGCCGGTCGTCGGGCGGCACGTCCGGCGCCGGTCGCGCGGATGCCGCGACGCCGCGTTCCGGCGAGGGACGCCCGGCCCGCGGCGGCCAGGGGCAGGCACAGGGGCAGCGTTCCACGCAGGGACAGCGTGCGCCGGGCCACGGCGGGACCGGCCAGGCCCGCCACGGCGGCGCGAACGGCGCCGCACATCCGCACGGCGGCCGGCCCGCGGCATCCGACGGCACGGCCGCACGCCCTGCGGGCGCCCGCCGGCACCGTCGCGCCAGCCGCCCCTGACGCGACGCCGCACCGAGGTCTCGCGGCCCCGGGTCTGTCGCTCCGACCGACCGACCCGGGGCAGCGGCATCCCGTCTCAGTGCACTCGACGGGTGCCGCGATCGGCGGCGGCGCGGGCACGACGCCGATCACGATGGGCGGAGATCAGCGTCACGACGCCGTAGAGGAGGAGCGCGCCGACCACGATCGGGATCACCCACATGCGCCAGTCACCGACCAGGATGTTGTTGATCCATCCGATGTAGGGCACGGCGTACCAGAGCTTGCCCACGACCTGCGCGGCGAGCACCGGCTTCGCGTCGTCGACATTGTTCGCGTCGCCGCGGGTGAGGAACAGGGGGGCGCCGTCGCCCGACGCACCGATGCCCACGATGCGGTGGGTGACGACCGCGGGCTTGCCCGATTCGAGCTGATACGTGACGACGTCACCGGTACGCAGCGTCGACGGATCGACGGGCCGAACGACGACGAGGGTGCCGGGGGGATACAGCGGCACCATCGACCCGGTGAGCACAGTGTAGGCGCGTGATCCCGTCACGGCCGGCACGGCGATGACGACGATCGCGATCAACGCGACGATCACCAGCAGAGCCCAGGACAGTCCCGCCGCGATCATCCGCACCACGGAGACCCGCTCTCCGGATCGGTGGCGCACCGCGCGGCGGGTGGCGGGGAGGGTGTCGGTCATCTGTGGTGCTCCCTGCGTCTCACCGAGAGCACGGCGCCCGCGCCCAGTGCGCCGAGGCCGGCGAGCAGCACGGTGCGCAGCGTGTCGCCGTCGAACCAGCCCGTGCGCGGCAGTGCCGACACCGACGGCGCGGGCGGGGACGCGACGGGGCAGGTCGAGGCCGGCGGTGCCGTCATCGCGTCGCTCGCGGTCGAGACGACCTCGAACGACACCGCCGTGTTCTGCGCGGTGCTCAATCCCGGTGAGACGGCGAGCGAGAGCGTCACCGGGATCACCTCGCCCGGTGCGAGTCGCGCCGACGCCAGTGCGAGACATCCGGTGACCTCACCGAGCTGCTGCGGGGCGTCCCCTCCTCCCGCGATGCTCGTCGCGAGCAGCAGGTCGCGCGAGCTCGAGGACACATCGGTGGCGAAGAGGGCGACGGATGCCGCGGTGCTCCGGTCGTTGCGCACCGAGAACGTGGCGTCGAAGGCGGATCCCGGCACAGGACGCCAGGACGCGGGCACGATGTCGAGCGGGCCGGATGTCCACGTGGAGCCGTCGGCGCTGAAGGAGAGCCCCGGTTCGCCTGCCGCCGTGGCGGCCCGCGCGACGGCAGGCGCGGCCGCCGGCGCGAGCGGGAGCGCTGCCGCGGTGAGCACGGCGAGCAGCGCGACGGAGCCGGTCATGTGCACTGCACCCCCAGGCCGAGCCCGAGCACCGACACATAGGTCAGATGAGCGATGCCGACGTACACCGTGGTACTCCCAGCGGTGTAGCTCACGGTGACGTAGTGGTCGCCCGCGCTTCCGCCGAGGAGGGCGTTGGTGATCGTGCGGGTGGCGGTTCCGGCGGGCACACCCGTCGCTGTCAAGGTGGCACCGGTGTCGAGCGTGAAGGTGTACGTACCCGAGACCGGCGCGGTGTAGGTGACGGTGGCGGACTGTGCAGCGACGTTGAGGATGCCCGGGTTGGTCAGGCACGACATCCACCCCGTGCTCGTCGCGGTCAGCGACGCCGACTGCGACGTGCTCCAGTTCTGCTGCGCGGGGGTGAGGGTCAGGGTGGCGGCGGCTGCGGGGCTCGGCGGGGCGGCCCCGCTGGCGGTGCTCGCGACGACACCGGCGACCACGATCTTCAGGCAGGCGTAGGTGGTGGCGCCCGGCGCCGGAAGGTTCGTCGAGAGGGTCGCGGATGCCGCGGCGAGCATGTTCTGCGCGGTGACGCCGCTGTAGGTGGCATCCGTCGCGCAGGTCGAGGCGCTCGCGGCCGAGGTGATCTGCACGGTGGCGGTGGCCCCGCTGCCGAGGGAGTTCGTTCCGGGCGCCGTGGCGACGGCGACGCTCGCCCACGGCGTGGTGCCCGAGTTGGCCATGGTCACCGCGGCGTACTGGGTGCCGGTGCGCCCGAAGAACGACACCGCGGTCGCGCCGGGAGCGGTGACCGCGAAGGTGCGACTCGATGCCGCGACCGTCGTCTGCGCACTGACGGACCAGTAGGCGAACGCGGCCGCCGGTGCGAGCACCGCGAACGCACAGGCCGCCGCGATGGCGGCGATGGCGGCGGTTCTGCGGGTCATGGCGGTGCTCGATGTCCGGTCACGGCGATGTCTGGGAGCCGGTGAGGGTGAGGGTGGGCGACGCGCTGGCGGCGAAGGTTCCATTGGGGGCCGTCGCCGGAAGCGACTGCCAGACGCAGAGGGTGGCACTCGCCCCTGACGCCAGCGTCGGGGCCGTCGTCGGTGAGGTGAGACCGCCGGCGAGACTCCACGTCCACAGCCCCGACGCCGGCGGGGTCGCCGCGCAGGTCGCGCTGGTCTGCGTGGCGAAACTCACCACGACGTTGCCGCCGAGATTCGATGACGACGGCCCGGCGAGGGCGACGGCGGCTCCGAGGCGCAGCCCGACGGCGCCGCCGTTGGTGACGGTCCTCACCGCGATGAGGTCGGCCGGCCCGCCCGGATACACCCCGGCAGGGGTCACGGGCGTTCCGGTGGTGATCGCGAGCGAGGGCGTTCCGGTCGTGACTGTGGCGGGGCTGACAATCGTCGCGGACGAGAACGATCCGTAGGTGCCGGGCGCGACCACCACGGCGAGCACGACAGCCCCGAGGATCAGGGATGCCGCACTCACCGCGGCCGTGGTGCTCCCGCGCATGACCGGCGGCTGGTTACGGAGCGACCTGGGTGAGGGTCAGGCCGATCTGCGACAGCGAGATCGTGGAGTTCGCACCGACCTGATCGCCGGTCGATCCGAACGGCCAGGAGATCGTGGTCGTCACGCTGAGCGCGGTCGTGCCGTCCGGAATCACGTACGATCCGGCCGACGGGGTGATCGTCGTGCCCGATTGGTCCTTGACCGCGTACGTCGGCGTGGCGCCGAGGAGGGTCTGCAGGCCCGAACTGGACGACGTGAGCGCACCGCCCGTCAGCGCTGCCGAGACCGCCAGGTTCGTGCCGACCGCCGTCACCGGGAAGGTGGCCGCGTACTGCAGCGTGTCACCAGGAACAGCGAGGTAGCTCGTCGTGTCGACGCTCGTGAAACTGGACCCGAGGTACTTCTCCACCGACCAACCCGACGACGACGCCGTGCCGATCGTCAGCTGCCCGGTCGTGACCTGCGCCGGCGTGACCGTCGCCTGCGAGCTCCAGTACGCGAGCGATCCTCCGCCTCCGAAGAGCAGGACGACACCCGCCGCGATCGCCAACGTGCCTTTTGTTGCCTTGTTCATGTTGTCTCCCCAATGAGATCGCCAGGGAGACTCCACCGTCCCCCTGTGCCGCACCCCGAGCGATTCCCCCTCGCTCTCCCCAAGTGCGTGGCGGCACTCTACGCCGCCGCATCCAGGGTCACACCAGGCCATTGCCTCACGTCCTCGTGCGCCGTATGCTCTATCGTCCTCGTCCTCGTCGGCGCCGACGACGAGCGGATGCCGCGGCTCAGCCCGCGAGCGCCGCGTCGAGCGTGAGGAACTGTGCGCGGAACTCCGCCCGCAGACGTGCCTTCTGGGCGTCGTCGCACCACGCGGCATCCACCCCGTTCAGGGCGATGCGCTTGGCGGTCTCGGCCGAGACACCCATCTCGAGCAGGCCCTCGGTGTACTCGCGTCCGAGGTCGGTGCGGAAGAACATGGCGTCGTCGGTGGAGACGGTCACGGTCAGGCCCGCCTCGATCATGCCGCGGATGCGGTGCGAGGGGTCGAGGTGCCAGCCGGTGCAGATGGTGGTGGAGATCGGGGTGGTCGTGAAGGCGACCCCGCGCGCGAGGGCGAGCTCGACGAGCGCCGGGTCGTCCATGATGCGGTAGCCGTGGTCGAGGCGGTCGCAGTCGAGCACCTCGAGCGCGTCGCGCACCGCCGACGGCAGCGCCCGATCGGTCTCGGCGACGTGGGCGGTGCGGTGCAGGCCGTGGGCGGCGGCGAGCGCGTAAGCGTCGGCGAAGCGCGCCGGGTCCTCGGTGTCCTCGGGGGTGAGGTCGTCCTGGCCGATGCCGACGACCTCGGGGCGCGGGTGCGCGAGCACCTGCCGCACCATCTCGACGGCGCTCTCGGGCGACTCGCGGCGGTTGATCGCGGCGATCACCCGGAAGCCGACGCCGTAGTCGGTCTCGGCGCGACGCAGTCCGTCGATGATCGGGTCGATCACGTCGGGGTAGGCGAGGCCGCGCGACGCGAAGTACTGCGGGTTGACGAAGTATTCGCGGTAGCGCAGATTGCCGTCGGCGACCGCCGAGCGCACGCCTTCGTAGGCGACGCGGGCGAAGTCGTCGGGCGCGCGCAGCACGTCGTGCGCGGCCCGGAACGCCACCAGGAAGTCGCGCAGGTCGTCGAAGTCGAACAGCGTCGCGGGGTCGGTCGAGCGCAACGCGACGCCGTACCGGTCGGCGAGCTCGATGAACAGCGGCGCGTTCATCGTCGACGCGAAGTGGCAGTGCAGCTCGGTCTTGGGCAGCAGCCGCAGATAGTCCGGATACCCGATCACGAGCGCGAGCGTACGTGGCCCGTATGTCGGGCGGATGTCGCTCGATTACAGGCCGAGGGCTGCCTTCACCCCCGCGTTGACGACCTCGCCGCCGACGACGTTGAGACCCTTCGCGAGGGCCGGGTCGGCAGCGGATGCCGCGTCCCATCCCTTGTCGGCGATCGCGATGACGTAGGGCAGCGTGGCGTTCGCAAGAGCGCGGGTCGAGGTGTGCGGCACGGCGCCCGGCATGTTGGCGACGCAGTAGTACACGGAGTCGTGCACGGGGAACGTCGGGTCGTCGTGGGTCGTCGGACGGGAGCCTTCGAAGCATCCGCCCTGGTCGATGGCGATGTCCACGAGCACGGAGCCGGGCTTCATGGCGGCGACCATGTCGTCGGTGACGAGCTTCGGGGCGGCGGCCCCGGGGATGAGCACCGAGCCGATCACGAGATCGGCATCGCGCAGCTGCTCGGCGATCTCGTACCGGGTCGACGCGCGCGTCTGCACCTGGGTGCCGAAGCGGGCCTCGATGCGGCGCAGGGCCGGCAGGGAGATGTCGATGACGGTGACCTGGGCACCGAGGCCGAGGGCGTTGGCAGCCGCGTGCTCGCCGGCGACACCGCCGCCGATCACGACGACCTTCGCCCGCGGGGTGCCCGGCACGCCGCCCATGAGCTGGCCGCGGCCTCCGGAGGCGCGCATGAGGGCGTGGGCGCCGACGACGATCGAGAGGCGCCCAGCGACCTCGCTCATCGGGGCGAGGAGAGGGAGCGCACGGTCGGGGGTCTGCACGGTCTCGTAGGCGACGGCGGTCGTGCCGGCCGCGATGAGCGCCTCGGTGAGGGGACGGTCGGCGGCGAGGTGCAGGTAGGTGAAGAGGGTGAGGTCGGGGCGCAGCAGCGGGTACTCCGCGGCGATCGGCTCCTTGACCTTCACGAGCAGGTCTGCACCCGACCAGGTCTCCTCGGCGGTGGCGGCGATGACGGCGCCGGCGGCGCGGTACTCGTCATCGGAGAACCCGCTGCCGATGCCGGCTCCGGACTGCACGACGACCTCGTGGCCGCGGTGATGCAGAGCGTCGACGCCGGCGGGCGTGAGCCCCACCCGGTTCTCGTTGTTCTTGATCTCGGTCGGCACGGCGACGCGCATGTCGGGCTCCTCGGTTCCTCCGGCGGGTTGAGGGAAATATGGCAGACGGTTCGCTCCTTTGTGTTACATGCAGAATCTTCTGCGTCAGATTCGTCATATCGCCGTAGAGTTCTCTGGAAACTCCGCTCTTGTCCCCCAACTGTCGAAGGATCTTCGATGCCCGATGAGCTCGACCCGATCGATGAGCAGATCATCGAGACCCTCAGTCGCGACGCGCGGGCGACCAACGCGGCCCTCGCCGATCAGCTGGGCGTCGCCCCGTCGACCGCCCACGCCCGCACCCGCTCCCTCGTCGAACGAGGGGTACTGACGGGCTTCCACGCCGCCGTCGACCAGACCGCGCTCGGGCGCGGCCTCCAAGCGATCATCGGCGTGACCCTGCGGCCCGGGCAGCGTCAGGAGAACATCCGCGGGTTCGCCCAGGAGATCAGCCGGCACCCCGACGTCATCCAGCTCTTCTTCCTCGGCGGGGTCGACGACTTCCTCGTGCACATCGCCGTCGACACGTCGTCGTCGGTACGACGCTTCGTCGTCGATCAACTCTCGGCACGACCGAGCGTCGCCTCGACCCGCACGAGCCTGATCTTCGAGTACCACCGCAACGCCGTCGCCGCCGACTTCTCCTGATCCCGGCGACGGAGCCGACGCGTCAGGCCGCTTCGCCGAACCCGTCGGCGGCGAGGTCGTGCACGGCGGTGACCGCGGCGACCGCATCTGCCCCGTCCCCCGCGATGCGCAGCACATCGCCCTTCCCCGCGGCGAGCGACAGCAGTCCGATGAGGCTCGACGCAGACACCGGCCCTTTGCCCGAGGTCGCGTTGGTCACGGTGACAGCGGCGTCGAACCGACCGACGGTCTTCACGACGGATGCCGCGGGCCGGGAGTGCAGCCCGACCTCGTTCACGAGGGTCACCTCGGCGACGGCCACCGCGGGGGCGACCTCGACGGGCGCCGCGGCGGGTGCGGCATCCGCCCCCGTCTCGGCGACGTCGTCCTGCCGCTTCGCATCGAGCGCGCGGCGCGCTTCGGCCGTGACCTCGTCGAGGGTGCCGCCGGTCACGGCCCGGACGATCCCGGCGGTCAACCCCTCGACGAAGGGCCCGTCGCTGATGCGCACGGGCACGGCGCTCTCCCGGAGATCCAGGGCGAGCGAGGAGCTCAGCACGGCCGAGCCCAGGTCGGTGACGATGAGCACCCCGTCGGTGTCGGCCAGCTCGTCGATCGCCTGCGCGATCGCGGCGGCGTCCGTGCCGAAGCCGCCCGCGGCGCCGGCCGCGACCCGCACCGGCGGCGCCTCGTCGTGCACCATCTGCAGGGCGAGGTCGACCGCCGCGTCGGCGAGCGGGGCGGAGTGCGAGACGACGACGAACCCGATCACGCGGCCAGCACTCCCGCCAGGGTCTCGAGCAGGATGACCGACGACGATGCCCCCGGATCGAGATGCCCGGCACTGCGCTCCCCGAGGTACGAGGCACGACCCTTGCGCGCCACGAGCGGTTCGGTCGAGTCGCGTCCGGCCTCTCCGGCGCGGGCAGCGGATGCCGCGGCATCCGCTGCACTTTCACCCGCCGCCGCCGCGGCGGCGAAGGCCGCGACAGCGGGGGTGAGCGCGTCGATCATGGTCTTGTCGCCGATCTCGGCGTGACCGCGCGAGACGATGCCGGCGACGCCGGCGGCGAGCGCGTCGGCGAACTGCGCGGCGGTGACCTCGGAGTCGGCGGGCAGCGCCTTGGCCGCCTCGAGGAAGAGGGTGCCGTAGAGCGAGCCACTCGCCCCACCGACGGTCGAGATGAGGGTCATCCCGACCGACTTCAGCAGGGCGGGAGCCGTGTCGGGCACGCCGGCGTCGAGCTTCGTGACCACGGCGGTGAAGCCGCGGGCCATGTTCGTGCCGTGGTCGGCGTCGCCGATGGCCGAGTCGAGCTCGGTGAGCCAGGCGGCCTTCTCGTGCAGGGCGGCGGAGGCGGCGCGCAGCCACGCCTCGAGCTGGGCGACGGTGATGACGTCTGCCATCTCAGCGCCCCCAGCGCAGCGCGGAGGTCACGACCGGGGCATCCCAGAGGCGCAGGATCTCGTCGTCGGCCTTCACCAGCGTGAGCGAGGCGCCGGCCATGTCGAGGCTCGTGACGTAGTCGCCGACGAGTGTGCGCGCGACGGTGACGCGCTTCGCCTCGAGGGCCTTCGCGATCTCGCCGTAGGTGAGGTAGAGCTCGATGAGCGGCGTGCCGCCGAGGCCGGTGAGCAGGGCGATCACGGGCGATCCGGTGAAGTCGAGGTCGTCGGTGATGGCGGTGACGATCGTCTCGGCGATGTCGTGAGCGGATGCCAGCGGCACCCGCTTGCGGCCCGGCTCGCCGTGGATGCCGACACCGACCTCCATCTCGTCCTCGGGCAGCTCGAAGCTCGGCTTGCCGTTGGCCGGCACGGTGCAGCTCGTGAGCGCGACGCCCATCGAGCGTCCATTCGCGGCGACCTTCTCGGCGATGCGCTTGACCTCTGCGAGGGGCAGGCCTTCGGCCGCGGCGGCGCCGGCGACCTTCTCGACGACGAGGGTGGTGCCCACGCCTCGGCGACCCGCGGTCCACGTGGAGTCCTCGACGGCGACGTCGTCGGCCACGACGACCGACTCGACGATCACGCCCTCCTCGCGGGCGAGGTCGGCGGCCATCTCGAAGTTGAGCACGTCGCCGGTGTAGTTCTTCACGATGAACAGCACGCCCGAACCGGAGTCGACCTTCGTCGCGGCGGCGAGCATCTGGTCGGGCGTGGGCGAGGTGAACACCTCACCCGCGCATGCGGCGTCCAGCATGCCGTCGCCGACGAAGCCGCTGTGCAGGGGCTCGTGGCCCGAGCCTCCGCCGGAGACGAGGGTGACGCGACCGGCGCGCGGTGCGGTGCCGAACACGACGCGGTTCTCGAAGTCGACGTCGAGTTCGGGGTGGGCTGCGGCGACCCCGTGCAGCGCGTCGGCGAGGACGTTGGCCGGGTCGTTGATGAGCTTCTTCATGCGCGGATCTCCTGCTCGTTTCAGGCCTCGGTCGTCGAGGCGTTGTCGATGCGCGCGACGGATCGGGATCGCCCGCCGGCGTCACAGCAGGGGGTGTCCGCGACGCGCATGCGCCGCGTGGTGATGTCGTCCATGACTCACGCTCCCCTGTGAACGATGTGTGGATCGACGGTGCAATTTTCGACATTGTCGAAACCACTTCGCTAATATCGAAGCATTGTCGCGTCGGACGCCGGTGTCAAGAGGCATCCCGACCGTGCGTCCCCTGAGGATGCTGAATGCGGAAGGAGAGCCCCATGATCCAGTCGATCGACCGTGCCGCGCGCATCCTCGGGCTCCTGCAGGGCGCGCGGCGACTGGGCGTCAGTGACCTCGGCGCCGCGCTCGGACTCCCCCCGTCCACCGTGCACGGGCTCGTGAAGTCGTTGCAGGCCCACGGGCTCGTCGCGCAGGAACCCGACGGCAACCGCTACATGCTCGGGCCGGCACTGCTCAAGCTGTCGAGCGTCTACCTCGACACCCTCGATGTGCGGTCGCGCTCCATCCGGTGGATGCACGCACTGTCGCAGCGCACCGGATTCGCCACCCGGCTCGGGGTGCCGCTGCTCGGCGACGTGCTCGTCATCCACCACGACCGGCGCCCCGACGGCTCCGAGCAGATGCCCGAGACCGGCATCACGCTGCCCGTGCACGCCTCGGCGATCGGCAAGGTGCTGGCGGCGTACGACGACGACGTGCGCGCCGAGCTGCTCGCGCGCGAGCTCGCCGACCTCACCGACCACACAGTGACGGATGCCGCATCCCTCACGTCGGCGCTCGACGACATCCGAGCGGCGGCGCTCGCGTGGGAGATCGAGGAGGCCGTCGTCGGGGAATGCTCGGTGGCGGTGCCGGTCGTCGACGACACCGGACGGGTGATCGCCGCCGTGGCGCTCGTCGTGCCCGCCGACGCGCAGCCGGTGCCCGATGCGGCCCTGCGCGAGCTGCGCGACGCCGCGCGCCGGGTGAGCAGGTCGGTGATGTTGCGGTATCCGTCGATGTCGACGAGGGGTTCGGTGGAGCGCTCCCGCATGGTGTCCTCCGGTCGGAACGTCGTGGCACTGGG